>JACPCH010000154.1 GCA_016179875.1 Candidatus Rokuibacteriota bacterium
GAGCCGCGCGGCCTCGTCGGGCCCCGCGCCCCCGGTCGCCTGCACCCGCTCCCGCTGCCCGGGCGTGAGCGCCGGCGCGATCGCCTCCGCGAGGTGCGCCAGGAAGGCCCGCACGCCCGCCTGGTACTCCGCGCGGTCGCTGGCGCTGTCGGCCACCGGCGCCGGCCGCCCCGCGGCGCGGCGCCCCGCGACCAGCACGTCCAGGCACACGAAATCCACCGCCTCCTCGATCCGCTCGCGGAGCTGCCCCGCGATGCGTGCGCCGAGATCGGCGGGCTCGCCCGGCAGGCGGGCCATCAGCCGAGCATGCGCCGCAGGCCCTCGGCGAGCGGCACGGGCGTGAGGCGGAGCGCCGCGAAGAACGGCGCGGGGTCGCACACGCTGTCCTCCTGGAGCATCAGGAGCTGATCGGGCGTCACCGGAAACCACGGCAGCAGCCGCGCCACCGGGCGCACGAGCGCCACCGGCGCGTGGAGCTTCACGACCCGGCGGCGCCCGAGCGCGTCGGCGACCAGGTCGAGGAGCTCGGCGAGGGTGACGGCCGTGGGCCCGCCCACCTCGAATGCCTGCTTCACCGTCGCCGGCAGCGCGAGTGCCCGCGCGAAGCCCTGAGCCACCTGCTCGACGGCCACGGGCTGGAAGCGCTGCCGCCCGCCGTCGGGCACCGGGATCGCCGGGAAGCGCCGGACCAGCCGCGCGAGCGCGGACACGAAGCCGTCGCCCGGGCCGTAGATCACCGACGGGCGGAAGACCGTCCACGGCACGGGGCTCGAGCGCACGGCTTCCTCGGCCGCCCACTTCGTCCGGTGATAGTCCGAGCGCGCGCCCTCGCGCGCGCCGAGGGCGCTCATGTGCAGGAGGCGGCGCGCGCCCACCGCGGCCGCCGCCGCCGCCACGTTGACGGTGCCCTGGACGTGGACGCGGTAGAAGGTCGCGCCGCTCGCCGGGTGCTCGCGGATGATGCCGACGAGATGGACGACCGCGTCGCAGCCCGCCATCGCCTCCTCGAGCGCCTGGGGGGCGAGCACGTCGCCGGGGATGCGCTCGATGGCCTCGAAGCCGCGGAGATCCCGCTCCGAGCCCGGGCGCACCAGGCAGCGCACCACGTAGCCCTCGGCGCGCAGCGCCTGGACGACCACGCGGCCCACGAAGCCCGTGGCGCCGGTGACGAAGACCCGGTGGATCGGACGCATCCGGGTCCTATGATAGCAGTGCTAAGATAGCGGGGTGATTGCCGCTCGCGCGTCCCGCGTGGCGCTGATCCTCCTCGCCGTCCTCCCCGCCGCCGCCCGCGCCCAGCCGCCGGACTTCTCTGACGTCGTGGCCGCCGCGCAGGATGCCGTGAGCGCGGGGGAGATCCCCGGCGTCGTGGTCCTGGTGGGCCGGGGCGAGCGGATCCTGCTGCACGCCGCCTGGGGCGCGCGCCGGCTGGTGCCCAAGCCGCTCCCGATGACGACCGACACCATCTTCGACGTCGCCTCGCTCACCAAGCCCGTCGGCACGACGCTCGCGGTGATGGCGCTCGTCGAGCGCGGCGCGGTGCGGCTCGACGCGCCGCTCGGACGCTACCTGAAGGAGTTCGGCGGCCCGGCGCTCGAGGCGGTGACGATCCGCCGGCTCCTGACCCACAGCGCCGGCCTCGCCGCCTATCCGCCGAGCGGCGCCGTGACCGGCGGGTTCCCCGACGCCGCGGGCGCGCTCGCGAAGCTCCCGTTGGACTACACGCCGGGCAACGGCTTCCAGTACAGCGACACCGGCTTCATCCTGCTCGGCGAGCTCGTGCGCCGCGTGAGCGGCCAGCCGCTCGACCGCTACCTCGAGCACCTGCTCGTCCGGCCGCTCGGCCTCGCCGACACCACGTTCCATCCGGCCGCGGCGCAGCGGGCGCGCGTCGCGCCGACCCAGTTCGCCAACGGGCGGCTCCTCCACGGCGAGGTGCACGACCCCCGCGCGCGCCTCCTCGGCGGCGTCGCGGGCCACGCCGGCCTGTTCTCGACGGCGGCGGATCTGGCCCGCATCGTGCGCATGCTGCTCGCGGGCGGGACGCTCGACGGCCACCGCGTGCTCCGCCCGGCGACGGTGCGGCTCATGTGGGAGCCCGCGCCCGACGGCCGCGGCACCCGCACGCTCGGCTGGGACCTCGCCTCGCCCTTCTCGCGCCCGATGGCGCCGTTCTTCCCGGCGGGGTCCGTCGGCCACACCGGCTTCACGGGCACCGCGCTCTGGGTGGACCCGCCCAGCAGGAGCTACCTGGTCCTGCTCACGAACCGCGTCCACCCGAGTGGCGGCGGCGCCGGGCGCATCCGCGAGCTGCGCACGCGGGTCGCGGCCGCCGTCGGGGCCCAGCTCTTCCGGCCCGAGCCCGGCGCGCCGGCCGCGCCCGCGGCGGCGGGGCCCGCCGCCGACGGCGCCGCGCCGGCACCCGCGGCGCCGGCCGGGGCGTCGCCGCCCGCCGCGAGCGTGCAGACGGGCCTCGACCGGCTCGTCGAGCAGAACTTCCGGCCGCTCGCCGGCCACGCGATCGGCCTCGTCACCAACCAGACGGGGATCGACGCCCGCGGGCGCCGCGCCATCGACCTGCTCGCCGCCGCGCCCGGGGTGCGGCTCCGCGCGATCTTCTCGCCCGAGCACGGGCTCGCGGGCCTCGCGGAGACGGACGTCCCGCACGGACGCGACCCGGCGACCGGCGTGCCGATCTGGAGCCTCTACGGCCCGACGCGGCGGCCCACGCGGGACATGCTGCGCGGCGTCTCGCTCCTCGTCTTCGACGTCCAGGACGTCGGCGTGCGCTACTACACGTACCTGACGACCCTCGTCTACGTCATGGAGGAGGCGGCGAAGGCCGGCATCCCGGTCGTCGTCCTCGACCGGCCCAACCCGATCACCGGCCGCGTCGTCGAGGGCCCGCTGATGGACCCGGACCTCGAGTCGTTCACCGGGCCCCACGCCATCCCGGTACGCCCCGGCCTCACGATCGGCGAGTTCGCCCACCTCGCCGCCGGCGAGCGCAAGATCCCGGTCTCGCTCACGGTGGTCCCGCTCTCCGGCTGGACGCGCGGCACGTGGTACGACGCGACGGGGCTGCCGTGGGTGAACCCCTCGCCGAACATCCGCTCGCTGACCCAGGCGCTGCTCTACGCGGGGATCGGGCTCCTCGAGGCGACGAACCTCTCGGTCGGGCGCGGCACCGACACGCCGTTCGAGGTGGTGGGGGCGCCGTGGATCGAGCCCGGCGCGCTCGCCGACGCGCTGAACCGGACCGGGCTCCGCGGGGTGAGCTTCGAGCCGGTGTGGTTCACGCCGACGGCTGACCGCTACGCGCGCGTGCAGTGCGGCGGGGTGAAGCTCACGGTCACCGACCGCGAGGCGATCCGCCCGGTCACGGTCGGCCTCGCGCTGGCGGCCGAGCTACGGGCGCGCTACCGCGACCAGTGGAGGTACGAGAGCGTCCAGGACCTCCTCGTGAACCGGTCCACGATGTGGGCCTTCCTGAGGGGCGAGGTTCTCGACCGGCTGTTGACCTGGGCGGAGACGGACCGCAGCAGCTTCTTGAAGCGGCGCGCGTCGTACCTCATGTATCGCTGACCCTCGCGTCGAGAGGTTCACCGCTCGACCACCTTCAGGCCTCCGGGCAGGCCGCTCCGGAGCCGCTCGCGCCGCGAGGCCGGGATCGCGACCGTCCCCGGGTCGCCGTCGCTCACGAAGCGCTCGTCGGGATGCTTCTCGAAGTACGCGAGCCAGCCCGCCAGCTCGCGCTCGATCGCCTGGATGCGCGGCAGCCGCACCGGGTCCCACGCCCGCGCGAAGGGCGAGGGCGCGGCGCCGCCCGCGACCATCAGGACCGCGTCGTGGTGGTAGGCCGTCCCCTTCGCGGAGCCGCGCAGCGCCCACTCCACGCTCTTCGGATAGACGCCGTGCGGCAGCGCCAGGGCGCGGATCCGGTAGTCGGGCACGTGACGCTGGATCCACACCTGCGCCTCGGCGAGCTGGGCGCGCACGACGGGCTCGTCGTACTTGCCGAGGTTCGCGTGCCAGAGCGTGTGGTTGCCGATCTCGTAGCCGCGGCTCACGAGGTGCCGGAGCTTGCGCCCCTCGTGGGCGGGCTGGTTGAAGAGCCGGTTCGGAGACGCGGCGCCGGGCAGCACGAAGAACGTGGCGGCGCGCCCGAAGTCGGGGCGCTCGCGCGTGAACGTCTCGAGGATGCCGACGGCGGACTTCGGGTCGATCTCGAGGCCGCCGGCCTGCTCGAGGTAGCGGAACTGGCCCGGCGAGGAGTCGTCGAAGGTGAGGACGACGGGCGTGGTGCCGGCCGGCAGCGCGATGCGGCCGTCGAGCAGGTCGTTGAGGGCCAGCAGGCGGTAGCCGCGCGCGTGCAGCGTCTCGAGGTCGCGCCGGAAGTTCTCCGGCGTACGTGTCCAGCGCTCCTCCGGATAGTCGACCTTGTGGTACTCGAGAATCATGACGCGGCCCAGCTCGTTGGGGAGCCGGGGCTCGGCCGCCGCGAACGACGCGAGCAGGAGCGCGGCCGTCAGGATCAGGAAGAGGACGACCAGCAGCCTCACCGGGCGGCGAGCGCCTCCTTCTGCCGCAGCGCGGCGGCCGTGTAGTCGTTGCGCGGGTTCCACAGCATCCAGCCGACGGCGCCGCCGTCGGCGGCGCCCTTGATCTGGGCGCGGATCTCCGGCACGCCGAAGAGGCGCCGGTCGAACGCGTAGTCGCGGAAGTCCTGCAGCCACGGCCGCACGCGCACGCCGGTGTGGGCCGCGCGCTTCCGGATGAGCCGCACGCTCTCGTACACGACCTGGTAGGGGTGCTCCACCGGATTCCGGTAGCCCGGGATGCCCCGGTGGTAGCCCGAGGGGTAGACCATCGGTGAGACGTAGTCGAGGTGCGGCGTCAGCTCCTCGACCCGCTGGCCGATGTCGGTGTCGTTCTCGTTGAACGCGACGTAGCCGAAGACGTCGGCGGCGACGAAGGCACCGAGCGGCGCCAGCTCGCTCCGGGCGCGCTCGAGGAAGCCCGCGATCGCCGGCAGCCGCGTGTCCCGGTTGTTCGGCTTCGCGTAGCGCGCCAGGCCGAGGCGCCCGTCGGTGGGGAAGCGCACGTAGTCGAACTGGACCTCGTCGAACCCGCGGCGCACCGCCTCCCGGGCGATCGCCAGGTTATAGCGCCAGACCTCCTCGCGGAACGGGTCCACCCAGGCGAGGTTCTCGTTGTCCATCCAGGGCTTGCCGGTCCGCGTGTCGATGACGGCGAGCTCCGGCCGGGCCCGGGCCAGCACGTTGTCCTTGAAGGTCACGATGCGCGCGATCGTGTAGATGCCGCGGCCCTTGAGGTCGGCCATCAGCGCGTCGAAGTCGCGGAGCGTGCCGGGCCCCTGGGCGCCGGCGGCCAGGGCTTCCGGAATTTCCGTCCGGTACAGGATCCAGCCCCGATCCCCCTTGACGTCGATGACGACGGCGTTCAGCTCCGTCCGGGCGGCCAGGTCGAGCACCCGGTTCCGGATCCCCCGGTCGCCCACGCCGAAGTAGGTGAGGTAGGCCGCCTTCACGACCCGGGGCTTCAGGACGACCGCGACGGGGCGGGGCGCGGGCTCGACCGCGACCTTCTCGAAGCCCGGCATCTTCACGAGCAGTGGCGCGTCGGCCGGGAGCGTCTCGAGCGCGAAGCGGCCCTCGGCGTCCGTCCGCCACTCGCGCCCGGCCGCGACGACGGAGGCGCCCGCCACGGGCTGGCGCTCGGCGTCCAGGACCTGACCGGTGACCGACTTTGACCACGTGCGCCGGGGCCGCGCCGGCAGCGCGGGCAGGACCGGCTCGGCGCGCTCCGGCCGCGGGGGCAGCTCGGCGACGGGACCCGGCCTCGGCTCGGGCAGCGGCCGGGCCAGCGTCGTGGCGCGCAGGTCCGTGGGGGCGAGGAGGCCGTAGCCGGTGGCGACGGCGAGGGTCAGGAGCGCCAGCACAAACCCGCCGTCCTTGAAGTGTCGTCCTCGGGAGGCCGGCGCGGGCGCTTCGTCCATCGGTACTTTCGACAATACTGCGCGCGGCAAGGCGCACCAAGGGAAAACTTCTGACCGGCTGGTCACGGATCTTGGGCATCGTCTATGTCACGCGACGTCGCTTACGTTTGGTCGGGCCCGTAGCTACCATGTCGGCCTTGCCGCTTGCGAGCTGCGCCAGAGGGACGACCGTCACACGGCGGTCCAGATCGTAGCGCAGATCGCCGGGATAGAGGACCGTGAGATGTTCCAGCCGAAGGTCTGCGAGGGCGATGCGCATGGAAGCCGTCAGACGCGGGGCGTCCTGGAACTTCACCTCCACGCCGTACCGGCGCCCCCCTTTGAGGAGGAAGAGATCCAGCTCGGCCCCGGTATGCGTGGCCCAGAAGTACGCGGCTTCCGGCCGGACCACTCTCAGGGTCTCTTCGATGGCGTAGCCCTCCCACGAGGCGCCCACCTTGGGGTGGGAGAGAATCTCCCGCTCGGAGGCGAGACCGAGCAGAGCGTGCAGCAGGCCACTGTCGCGCACGTAGACCTTCGGAGCCTTCACCTGCCGCTTCTTGAGGTTCTCGTGCCAGGGCTGGAGCTGCCGGACCATGAACAGCCCCGCCAGGAGGTCCAGGTAGCGCCGCGCGGTCGGCTCGGTGGAGCCGAGGGAACGCGCGGCCTCCGCCGCGTTCCAGATGCCGCCATGGTAGTGCGCGAGCATGGTCCAGAACCGGAGCAGGGTAGGGGCGGGGATCGTGATACCGAGCTGCGGCAGGTCGCGCTCGAGGTAGGTGTGGATGAACTGCTGACGCCAGACGAAGCTCGCCTGCTCCGAGCGCGCCATCCGCTCAGCGTGATCGTCTCCAGCCTCCCCGCCAGGGTCTCCGAGGACTGGCGGAGCAGATCCGGGCTGGCGCTCCCCAGGATCAGGAAGCGAGCCGGAGGCGGGCGCCGGTCGGCCAGGACCCGCAGGGTGGGGAACAGGTCCGGGCGTCGCTGGATCTCGTCGATGACCACCACGCCCCGCAGCGGCGCCAGGGCCGTCATCGGCTCGGCGAGGCGGGCGAGACTCCGGGGGTCTTCCAGGTCGAAGTACGCCGGCGAGTCCGGTGCCACGATCTGCCGGGCCAGCGTGGTCTTGCCGGACTGGCGGGGCCCGATCAGCGCGGTCACCCGGCTCCGCTTCAGGGCGGCCCGGATCTCGGCGAGCCCGCGCGGGCGCTGGACCATGCCCTTAGGCTACCCTGAAAATCGAAACCCCAGCGTTCGATTTTCTGGGCTGCCGAGACATGCCAGACCAACGGCCACGCAGTGCTTACAGAAGGCCCCATCGGTCCCCACGGCGGTGTTGCTCTGGGCGACCGCGTTCTTCCTTTTGCGGATAGAATCCAGCGCATGTCCTCACGCTTCGGGTGCGAAACGGCGACCCGGCGGTCCGTCGGGCGTCCGGCCCTCTGCTTCCTCCACGGCGGCGCCGCCCACGCGCACTGGTTCGATCTGGTGGCGCCGGCCTTCGCCGGCCGGTTCCACGTGGTCTCGCTCGACCAGCGCGGCCACGGCGAGAGCGACTGGGCGGCCCCGCCCGCGTACGCGACGGAGGACTTCGCCTCGGACCTGCGCGCGCTGATGGACGCCCTCGGCTGGACCCGGATGGCGCTGGTGGGCCACTCGATGGGCGGGCACAACACGATGGGGTTCGCCGCCTGGCATCCCGAGCGCGTGAGCGCCGCCGTCATCGTCGACTCGCGGCCGGCGCTGCCGCCCGAGCGCGTCGACCGCATGCGCGAGCGCGGGCGCCGCCCGCCGCGGCTCCACCCGAGCGTCGAGGACGCCGCGCGGTCGTTCCGGCTGCTGCCCAGGGAGACGCTGGCCGACCCGGCGCTGCTCGCCCATCTCTCGCGCGCCGGGCTCGCCGCCCACGACGGCGGCTTCAAGTACCGCTTCGACCCGGCGTGCTACGGCAACCGCAAGCCCGTGGACGCCTGGCCGCTGCTGCCGCG
>JACPCH010000028.1 GCA_016179875.1 Candidatus Rokuibacteriota bacterium
ATCGCGCCGGCGCCCGGCAGGTGCGAGTGCGCGTCGATCAGCGGCCCCGTGTACTCCGCCGACGCGAGCGCCGGCCACACCCCCGCCAGTGCCAGAGTAGCAGCGCCGATCGCGCGCATGAAGAGGCGCCATCGGTGGTCGCGGCGGGGTGCGGGCGTGGCGAAAGCCCGGGAGCCCGCACCCTGTTCTGATGATCCCATCCCGCCTGAGGGCCTCCAGCTCGGCGGCGTCGAGGCCGAGCGCGCCGTAGACCTCGCCGTTGTGCTGGCCGAGCGCGGGACCGGGCCAGCGGATCGCGGCCGGCGTGGCGGAAAGGCGCGGCGTCGGCGCCGTCATGCGGACGCTGCCGAGGGCGGGGTCGGGCACGTCGGCGAGGACGCCGCGCGCGAGCACGTGCGGGTCCTTGGCGATGTCGGCGCTGTCGTAGACGGGGCTCGCGGTGAGGTCGGCCGTCTCGAAGAGCGTAGACGGGGCTCGCGGTGAGGTCGGCCGTCTCGAAGAGCGCGAGCATCTCGTCGAGCGTGCGGGCGCCGATCGCGCGCGCGAGCGCCTCGTCCACGAGGTCGTTGTGGGCGACGCGCGCGTCGTTGGCCGCGAAGCGCGGATCGTCGAGCATCGCGCCGAGCCCGAGGCCGGTGAACAGGGCCGTCGCCGAGGCCGGCGTGGAGGCGGAGAGCGCCACCCACTTGCCGTCGCGCGTCCGGTAGGTGCCGCGCGGGCTCGCGTTGTCGGACTGGTTGCCGTGCCGCGTCTTCACCGTGCCGTCCAGCGCGTACTCCGCCGCCGCCGGCCCGAGCACGGAGAGCAGCGGCTCGTACAGGGAGATGTCCACCGCCTGGCCGCGCCCCGAGACCTGGTCGCGGTGACGGAGGGCCGCGAGCACCGCGGCGGCGCCCGCGAGCGCGGCGACCATGTCGGCCATCGGAAACGACGGCAGCGTCGGCGGCCGGTCGGCCGGGCCCGTCGCGGCCGCGAAGCCGCTCATCGCCTCGACCATCGTGCCGAAGCCCGGGCGGTCGCGGTAGGGACCGTCCTGGCCCCAGCCGGAGACGCGGGCAAACACGAGGCGGGGATTGTCGGCGGACAGCACGTTCCAGCCGAGCCCCCAGCGCTCGAACGTGCCGGGCACGAAGTTCTCGATGAGGACGTCGGCGTCGCTGATGAGCCGCCGCAGGAGGGCCTGCCCCCGCGGGTGGGCGAGGTTCAGCGTGATCGAGCGCTTGCCCCGCGCGTAGACCTTCCACCAGAGCTCGCCGCGCTCCCGGAGCCACGTCCGCAGCGGGTCGCCGCCGCGCGGGTTCTCGACCTTGACGACGTCGGCGCCGTGATCGGCGAGGAGGGTGGCGAGGACGCCGCCCGCGATGAGGCGGGAGCAGTCGATGACGCGCAGGCCGGCGAGGGCGCCGCTCATGCGCCCGGCGCCTTCTTGAGGTGCCGGGCGAGGGCCTCCATGACGCGCACCAGCGCTTCCTTCTCGGTGCGGCCGGTCGCGGTCACGCCGTAGACGACGGCGGTCGCCACCCAGTCCTTGGCCTCGTCCTGGTAGACCTCGACCTCGAATTTCACGCGCGCTAGCTTACCGCAGATCGCCGACGCGCGGGGGAGCCCGGGGGTCCCCCCGCGTCCCCGTTTGCGTCGACCGTAGCCGGGCGCCGGGTGGGGCCAAGCGACCCGTTCGCGCCGTGCAGGACGGCGCAGCCGAGTGATGTGTGAGAGGGCACCGAGGCAGGCATCGAACAGGGCGCGTGGTCGCTGGTCTCACCCGGCGCCCGGCTACGGTCGGCGCGTGCGGGCTAGTGGCTCTTGGGCACCCCCGGGTGTCCCGCCGCGTCGTCGGCGATCGCGTGGTCGTTGTCCGCGGGCACCGCCCCGCTCACGCCGACGGCGCCGACGACACGCCCGTTCTCGACGATCGGCACCGCGCCCTTGCCGAAGACGAGCCGGTAGTCGCCGAGCTGCGCGACGTTGCCGGCGAAGAGCAGGCGGCCCTTGTTGAAGCGCTCCTCGAGCTCGAGCGTGGTCGCGCGGAACGCCGCCGACGCGTTGGCCTTCGCCCGCGCGATCTCGGGCGTGATCCAGAGCGCGCCGTCCATCCGGTCGCAGGCGATCAGGTGTCCCGACTCGTCCACGACCGCGATCGCCACCTTGAAGCCGAGGGCCTGCGCCGTCGCGAAGCCCCGCTCGATGCACTCGTGCGCCTTCCGGAGCGTCAGCGCCATGGTCTAGGCGCTACAGCTCCTCCTTGAGGACGTACGCCCGGTAGAGGCCGGTCATGTACTGCCAGCGCATCTCGGTCGCCTGGCGGACGGCCTCGACGGCCTCGGCCTGCCGCTCGGGCGCGGCGCAGTGCCGCTCGACGATCTGGTAGCCGCGCTCGCCGTGCACCTCGTCGGCCTCGATGTGGATCGCGAAGAACGCGACCTCGTGGTCCGTGAAGCCGTAGTGCGTCGTGAGCGGCGGCAGGTTGCGCTTGTAGATACCCGGCACCTGCGATTCCAGACCGACCAGCAGGCCGGCGGCGGCGACGTGGAACGGCCGGTGCGACATCTCGAAGCACCACGCCGTGAGCCCGCGCGTGGTGGGCAGCTGGGGCGTCGACTCGACCTGGGCCCGGCTCACGCCGCACGCCTCGGCGAACCGGATCAGGAGGTCGACGTGCTTCACGCCCGCCTCCTCCTCGATGATGTTCTCCAGCAGGAAGTCGCGGGCGTCGGCGTCGGGGCACTCGCCGTACACGGTCGCGCACCAGCGCGGGAACTGCGACACGTACTGGTAGTGCTGGGCCGCCCACGCGCCGAGCTGGGCGCGGGTCAGCTCGCCCTTGACCCACTTCTCGGTGAAGGGGTTGAGGCGGCTGTGCCGCGCGTTGACGGCGGCCTCGAGGCGCGTGCGAAATGGGCTCATGGGGGGACCTCCCTCGGCGCCCGGGAGTCTAGCACGGGTGGTATCATCGGGGCACCCCGCGGGGAGGTCCCATGACGACGACGCTCACCACGCGCGACGAGAGCCTGCCGGCGCCCTATTCGGAGGCCCTGGACGCGCTGTCGGTCGGCCCGCTCTGGACGGCGCTCCACCAGCTCCTGCCCAACGAGCGCGTGACGGCGGCGCGCCCGCACCGCTGGCGCTGGCGGGAGGTCCGGCCGCAGCTGCTCGAGGCCGCGCGCCTGGTGCCGATCGAGCAGGCCGAGCGGCGCGTGCTGGTGCTCCGGAACCCCGGGCTCGGGGGGGCCTACGCGGTCACCGCGACGCTCTTCGCGGGGCTCCAGATCATCCTGCCGGGCGAGGCGGCGCCGAGCCATCACCACACCCCCGCGGCCCTTCGCCTCGTCGTCGAGGGCCGCGGCGCCTACACGACGGTGGACGGCGTCAAGTGCGTGATGGAGCCCGGCGACCTCATCATCACGCCGCCGATGCGCTGGCACGATCACGGCCACGAGGGACGCGAGCCCGTCGTGTGGCTCGACGGCCTCGACATTCCGCTCGTGCGCAGCTTCGACGCGAGCTGGGCCTCGCGGATGCGCGCGGCCCGGCCGCCCGGCACCGGCACCGATTCCTCCCAGGACGAGTTCACGGCCGCCGGCCTGGTGCCGCGCCGGTCGCGCTACGAGGACACCGGCTATCCGCAGGTGCGCTGGCCCTGGAGCACCGTGCGCCGGGCGCTCGCGAGCATGGCGGCGGCGGCGCCGGCGGACCAGCCGGTGGGCCTCTGCTACGTCAATCCGAAGACGGGCGCGCCACCGCTCGCGACGATGGGCTGCGAGTGCCAGTGGCTCCGGCCCGGCGAGACGGCGCGGATTCCGCGACGCACTTCGAGCGCCGTGTATCAGGTGATCGAGGGGCGCGGCGAGAGCCGCGTCGGCGACGCGACCTTCGCCTGGGAGCCGGGCGACACGCTCGTGGCGCCGCCCTGGCACGCCGTGGAGCACGTGAACCTGGCGCCCGCGGCGCCGGCCTGCCTCTTCCAGTTCAACGACGAGCCCGCGGTCCGGGCGCTCGGGCTCTGGCGCGAGGAGCCCCCGGCCTAGAGCGTCGCGATGCGGTTCCGCCCGGCGAGCTTCGCCTCGTTCAGCGCCCGATCGGCCGCCGCGATCAGATCCTCGGCGGCGGCGGCGTCCGCGGGCAGGGAGGCCACGCCGAAGCTGGCGGTGACGGGGCCGTGGCCGAACGCGTGGGCCTCGATGGCGCCCCGGATGCGCTGCGCGTAGGCCACGGCGCCGGCCTTCGGGGTGTTGGCCAGGATCGCGCAGAAGTCGTCGCCCTCGCGGCGCGCGATGATCGTGAAGCTCCGCGAGTGCTTCAGGAGGACCCGCGCCGTCTCCTTCAGGGTGTCGTCGCCCGCCGCCCGGCCCTCGGCCTCGTTGAGCTTCTTGAAGTGGTCGAGGTCGATGAACACGAGGGAGAGCGGGTGGCCGAACCGCGCGCTCCGCTTGGCCTCTTCGTCGATGCGCAGCGCGAAGTAGCGGCGGTTGTAGAGATCGGTGAGGCCGTCCTTGAACGACCGGTCCTCCAGGCGGGCGTTGCGGATCGCGACGGCGGCCTGGGAGGCGAGGGCGCGCACGAGCTTCTCGTAATCCGGGTCGAACGGGACGATGACGTGGTTCTCGTCGAGCGAGTTGATCAGCTCGAGCACCCCGATGATGTTCCCGCCGAGGTCCTGCAGCGGCACCACGAAGACCGACCGCGTCCCGTAGTCGAGCGTCTCGTCCACCCGCCGGTTGAGCGTGGCGGTCGCCTCGACGCCGATGGCGTAGGCGTCGGTGACGTTGATGATCTCGCCGGTCAGCGCGACGTGGCCGGCCAGGCTCGGCTCGCTGAGCGGCAGCGGCTCCGCCTGCAGGCGCCGCTGCACCTCCCGCTTGCCGAACTTGCCCTCCAGGGGGTCGTTCTGGACGACCGCGTAGCGGAGGTGGTCACCCTCACGGAGGAAGAGGGTGCCGGCCTCGGCGCGCGTGAAGCGCCGGGCGTTCTCGAGAATGCGATCGAGCAGGGCGTAGAGATCCCGCTCGCTCGTGAGCGCGATCCCGATCTCCAGCAGCTCTTCCAGCAGGTGCGTGCGGTCGAAGGTCATCTCCACGCTCATGGGCCCGCAACCTGGTTCCGGCCCAGCCGCTTGGCATCGTACAGTGCCTTGTCGGCGGCCACAATGAGGTCGTCCGCGGTCGCCGCGTCCTCGGGGGAGGAGGCCACCCCCAGGCTCACGGTGCCCCGGCCGTGCATGAACGAGTGCTGCTCGATCACGGCGCGGATGCGCTCGGCGTAGACGAGCGCTCCGGGCCTCGCCGTGTTGACCAGGATGATCGCGAACTCGTCGCCCCCGTAGCGGGTGACGATGCTGAAGCTCCGCGAGTGCTTGAGCAGCAGGTGCGCGACGCCGCGGAGGGCCTCGTCGCCCGCGCGGTGCCCGAAGCGATCGTTGACCTCCTTGAAGTGGTCGAGGTCCAGGAGCGCCAGCGAGAGCGGTTCGTCGAAGCGGGTGTGGCGCTTGAACTCCTCCTCCATGCGGACCATGAAGTAGCGGCGGTTGTAGACGTCGGTGAGGGCGTCCTTGAAGGAGAGGTCCTCGAGGCGGGCGTTGCGGATGGCGACGGCGGCCTGGGAGGCGAGCGAGCGCACGAGGCTCTCGTACTGGGCGTCGAACGGCACCATCATTCCCGCGCGGTCGAGCGCGTTGATCAGCTCGAGGACGCCGAGGACGTTGCCGGCCGGATCCTGTAGCGGCACCACCAGCACCGACTGGGTGCGGTAGTCGAGGCGCGCGTCCACGCGGGCGTCGAAGCTGTACGGGCGGTCCGGCGGGATGGCGTAGGTGTCGTGCAGGTTCAGGATGTCGCCCGTCAGCGCGACGTGGCCGGCCAGGGAGAGCTCGCGCAGGTGGAGCGGCTGCTCCTGGAGCTGGCTCCGCATCTCCTCCTCGCCGAGCTTCCGGGCCAGGGGGTCGTTCTGCACCACGGCGAAGCGGAGCTGGTCGCCTTCGCGCAGGAACAGGGTGCCGGCCTCGGCGCGCGTGAAACGGCGGGCCTCGGTCAGGATGCGCTCGAGCAGGGTCCCGAGGTTCCGCTCGCTCGTCAGGGTGATCCCGATCTGGACCAGGTCCCTGAACGCCTGGGTCAGGTTGAGAGACGGAGGCTCCGGCTGGCGCAGAGTATCCTCCTCGACGCTCGGGCGTGCGGCCCTACTGAAGGACCGCGACCCGGTTCCGGCCGAGGCGTTTGGCCTCGTACATCGCCTTGTCGGCGGCGACCACCAGGTCCTCGCCGGTCCCGACGTCCTCGGGCAGACTGGCCACGCCGAGGCTGATGGTCACGGTGCCGTGCGCGAACTCGTGGCGCGCGACGACCTCGCGGATCCTCTGGGCGTACGTGACGGCGCCGCTCTTGGGCGTGTTCACCAGGAGCACGGCGAACTCGTCGCCGCCGAACCGCGTGACCACCGTAAAGTTCCGGGAGTGCTTGAGCAGGAGATGCGCCACCTCGCGCAGCGCCTCGTCGCCGGCGCGATGCCCGAAGCGGTCGTTGACCTCCTTGAAGTGGTCGAGGTCGATGAGGACGAGCGAGACCGGCTCGTTGAAGCGCGCGTGCCGGCGCGCCTCCTCCTCGATGCGGACCATGAAGTAGCGGCGGTTGTAGACGTCGGTGAGGGCGTCCTTGAAGGAGAGATCCTCGAGGCGGGCGTTGCGGATGGCGACGGCGGCCTGGGAGGCGAGCGAGCGCACGAGGTTCGCGTACTCGGCGTCGAAGCAGACGACCCGCTCCGCGTCGTCGAGCGCGTTGATCAGCTCGAGGACGCCGAAGATGTTCCCGGACGGGTCCTGGAGCGGGGCGATCAGGGCCGAGCGCGTCGTGTAGTCGCACCGGGTGTCGAAGAGCGGGTTGAAGCTGTACGGGCGGTCCGCCGGGATCCGGTAGGTGTCCTCGATGTTCACGACCTCGCCGGTCAGCGCGACGTAGCCCGCCAGCGAGAGCTCGCTGAGCTTGAGCGGCTCGGCCTGGAGCCGCCGCCGCATCTCCGGCTCGCCGAGCTCGCGCGTCAGACGCTCGTTCTGCACGACGGCGAAGCGGAGCGTGTCGTCCTCGCGCAGGAAGAGGGTGCCGGCCTCCGCCCGCGTGAAGCGGCGGGCCTCGGTCAGGATGCGCTCGAGCAGGGTCTCGAGATCGCGCTCGCTCGTGAGCGCGATGCCGATCTGCACCAGCTCCCTGAACGCCTCCGTCAGGTTGATCGGGAAAGACATAGACTCCACCGCTGGCATAAACGGCCTTACGCAGCAATCCGGGTGCCACGGATTTCGCACGTCTGACACCGCTGACTGTTCTTTAGAATCATGATGATGGGAGTTGCCCTTAACCGGGTATAGCCGGGTTCTGGCAATTTTTGGCCATTTCGAAGTGCACCACTGCCCAGTCTTTTGCCGCTCGGCTTGGCCAAGCTCGGGGGACAGATCGTCTCGTGCCTGGGTGTCACTCTGGCGAGATCCTGGCAGCGATGGAACCCAGGCTTGAATTCTAACCTGCTTATTTATAAGGAATTAGCCGCTGTGGCATAACCGTTGCTTTGCTCGCCATCTAAGGATATCGGGATGAAACTGACATTCCGGAAACGCGAAGTCAAGGACATCGATCAGCTCCAGGCGCTGGTGGCCGAGAACGCCGAGGCCATCGAGCCGGGCTTCCGGATCATCGCGACCAACCTGAGCCTGGGGCGGTCGGCGGTGGAGCTGGCCGGACTCGACGCGGGGCGGCGGCCCGTGTTGATCTCCCTCGGCCTCGTGGCCGACGACGCGATGATGTTCCGGATGGTCGAGGCGTACGCGTGGTGCCTCGAGTATCCCGACGCGGTGCAGCGCTTCGCCGACGACCGGTGCGACTGGCCGCCGCGCGTGGCCTTCATCGCCGAGCGCCTGCTCGAGTCCTTCCTGCGCAAGATGCGGCTGCTCAAGTTCCCGCGGGTGGACTGCTTCGAGTACCGCTACGTCGAGGTCAACGAGACGACGGGGTTCTACCTCGATCCCGTGGACTGGGCGCGGAGCGCCGTCCCCTCGCCCGCGCCCGCCGCGGCGCGCGCCCCGGAGCTGGCGGTGGTGGTGTCGGCCGGCGCGCCCCGCGCCGGCGCGGAGGAGCGCGTGGAGACCCCCGCGCTGGCCCATGGGCGCCGCGGCACCGAGCGTGCGCGCCCGCCGGCGTGGCTCGAGTTGCTGCCGACGAAGCCCGCGGACACCGAGCGCGAGTGGGCCCGGGACGAGGCGCGCCCGGCCGCGAGCGTCGCGGTGGTGGCGGAGCCCCCGGTCGAACGGGCGCGCGTGCCGCTCGACCGCGTGCTCCTCGACGAGATCGAGGTTCCGGGCCGCGGCGAGCTCGCGCCGAGCTGGCGGAAGTTCCTCGACAAGCTCACCGGCACGTTCGAGGTGCATCCGGCCGGTGCGCCCACCGAGCCACCCGTCGCGCCCGCGCCCGTCGTCGCCGCCGCGCCGGCCGCGCCCGTCCCGGCGACGGTCGTCCGGCCGCTGGCGGCGCCCGCCGTCACGGCGCCCGCCGGCGTCGAGGCGGGCGGGGTCGACGACGCCCCCGACCGCCAGCGGGTCCTGCTCGAAGGGCTCACGCTGCCGTCGAACGGCGAGCTGGCGCCGCAGTGGCGCAAGTTCCTCGACAAGCCGGCCGGGCTCGACGAGGGCAAGGTCGGCGTCGTGCGGGAGTATCTGCAGCGCGAATTTCCGATGTGCACCGTGTACGACTTCCACGAGTTCCAGCGCGACGGCCAGGTCTTCCAGATCCAGGACAGTCACGGCAAGGTGGTGCAGCTCCTCACGGTGACCGGCGAGTTCCTCGACGACCACCGCGAGGGTGAGATCCGCGCCTGGAGCGAGAAGCATAAGCTCGCCCAGGCGATGCGCCAGGCGGGCCAGGCCGGCGTGCTCCTGAGCAAGGCCGGCCTCGTCGTCGACCGCCGCTAGCCCCCCCGCCAGGCCAGCGCCCGCGCGGGCGTGATCCGGATCACGGGCGCCGCCTCCCGGTCGAGCCCGAGGGCCCGGTACTGCGCGTACTTCTCCCGCAGGAGGTCCACGGCGGCGGCACGCTCGGCGCCCGCCGTCAGCAGCTCGGCGCGGCCCTCGACGATGACCCACAGGAGCTTCGACCAGTCCTCGTCCCAGCGGTCCACCACCAGCGACACGCGGGGATTCGCCACGATGTTGCGCACGCGCCGGAGCGCCCCCGCCGCGACGCGCTTGGGCTTGGCGTCGAGCGCCGAGAAGCAGGCGCGGCCGTCGAAGGCGTAGCAGACGGGCACGACGAGCGGCTGGCCGGCCGCGTCCGCGGTGCCCAGCCGGGCGACGCGGCTCTCCCGGAGGAGCGCCGCCGCCCACGGGGGAAGCCCGAGGCTCACCGGATCAATTTCGCGTACCGGTCGAGCAGCGACAGCACCGCGTCGCGCGGCTCCGAGGGCAGTCGCAAGATCGCGCGGGTCACCCCGGCCGCGGCGAAGCGGTCGAGCGCCGCCGCGTCGGGCTGGGCGCCGAACACCGACACGGAGATCGTCTTCATGTCGCGTCCGGCCCGCGCCGCGCGGGCCTTGAGGTCCGCGAGGCCGGTCAGGATCGCGTCGCCGGCGCGCCCGCGCGGGAACCAGCCGTCGCAGAAGTCCACCACGCGCTGCAGCGTGTGGCCGCTCTCGCCGCCGAGCAGCACCGGCGGGTGCGGCTTCTGGACCGGCTTCGGGTGCATCCAGATGGCGTCGAAGCGCACGTGCTCGCCGTGGAACGCCGCGGCCTCCTGCGTCCAGATCTCCTTCATGGCCAGCACCTGCTCGCGCAGGCGCTTGAAGCGCGTCTTCGGGTCGGTGCCGTGGTTCTCCATCTCCTCGACGTTCCAGCCGCCGCCGATGCCGAAGAGAAAGCGGCCCTTCGACACGAAGTCCACGCTCGCGACCTCCTTGGCGGTGACGATCGTGTCGCGCTCGATGATCAGGCAGATGCCCGTGCCGAGCCTGAGCCGCGTGGTGACGGCGGCGGCGTAGGCGAGCGCGACGAACGGATCCAGCGTGTGGGAGTACTCCCGCGGCAGCTCGCCGCCGCTGGGAAAGGGCGTGCGGCGGCTCGCCGGGATGTGCGTGTGCTCGGGGACGAACAGCGACTCGAATCCGCGCTCCTCGGCCGCCCGGGCCAGCTCCTCGATCCGGATGGCGTAGTCGGTGTTGAACATGCAGACGCCGATGTGCATGGCGCTCCTTTCAGGGCGTGAGTGACACGCTAGACGAAGATCGCTTCGGGCAGGAACGCGGAGACGATCCAGTTCGGCGCGTCCACGATCTCGCTGATCTTGAGGTCCACGGCCACGCTCGCCAGGACGTACGCCTCCTCGCGCGAGAGCCCACGCTCGGCGACGAGGTGATCGATCATGTAGCGGACGGCCTGCTGCGCGGACGCGAAGAGGTCCGGGCCGTGCGCGGTGGTCGCGTAGCAGGGTCCTCCTTGGGTCGCGGCGCCGATCGGCCCGCGCGTCCTGAGCTGCGGCTCCGCCAGGCGCCGTCCGGGCTCGAGCCCGAACCGCAGCGTCGCGCGCGCCATCATCTCGACCGCGGTGATGCACACCTCGCCGTCGCCCTGCGCCGCGTGGGCGTCGCCGACGCTGAAGAGCGCGCCGTCCACCCAGACCGGCAGGTAGAGCGTCGTGCCCGCGGTGAGCTGCTTGATGTCCATGTTGCCGCCGTTCTTCCGCGGCGGCATCGTGCTGTGGCCGCCCGGGGCGTCCAGCGCCGTGCCCATCACGCCGGGGAACGGCGCGATCGGCACCGCGATGTCCCGCCCCATCCGCGCGTGGGTCCCGTCGGACAGATCCCAGAGCTGGAGGAAGGGCTTCGGGAACTCGGCCTCGGGCAGCAGGCCCCGGCCCGGCCGGATCTGCGTCCAGCCGAACGAGGCCGCTGGCACGACCTCGAGGATCTCGACCGCCAGCACGTCGCCGGGCCGGGCGCCGCGCACGCGCACGGGCCCGGTGAGGGGATGGCCCCGGAAGGGGCCGCGCGCGAGGACGTCGGCGTGCGTGGAGGCGGGCGAGTAGTAGCCGTCGGCCGCGTCGCGCGTGTCGAAGACGACGGTGTCGCCCGGGTCGATCTCGAGACGCGGCGCGAGCGCGTTGTTCCACTCATAGTGGACCTGGCCCGCGTCGAGGCGGTGGATGCGGGGCATCGCTCAGGGCACGCGCGGGAGGTGGATCAGGACGAAGATCACGCCGTTGTTCATGAGACGCCTCCTTCGGCGGAGTGCCTAGTGTAAGCGATCTCGCGCCGCCAGTCATCCCGATCGCTTCTTAGAACCGATAGGTATCTTAGCGGCCCTAACGAGCTGAATCGGCGGTATTTATCTGTTCACGTTTCACGTGAAAAATTCTGTGGTATGTAAGAGACGGCGATGAACCGATTTCCCGGCATTGGCACGCGAATCCAATCACGGCTAAAGATGCTCGGCTATTGGCGAAACAGCAGGCCGGATGTCTCCAGATTCTGCCGAGACAAGGAGTATCGTCCCCAGTATCTATATGCGTGGCTCGGCGATCGCCTGCCCAGCTACGAGAACCTGACCCGTCTGGCTCGGGATCTCGAAGTACCCGCGGAGTGGATCATGTTCGGCAGCGGACCCGCCGCGCGCCCGGCGAAGGAGCCGGCGGACGGCGGCCGGCCCGCGCGGCCCGCTCAGATCATCGACTTCACACGGCTCCGCGAGGTGACCAGCAAGCTCGTGCGCCTCGAGGCCGAGCTCGAGGCGATCTTCCGCGCGTTCCCGGACGTCTACTTCTGGCTCGACGCGCCGGGCACGATCCTCGCGTTCGAGGCGGGGCGCGGCGCCGACTTCGCGCAGCCGCTCGAGCTGATGGTCGGCAAGCGCATCGGCGACGCGTTCCCACCCGAGTGGGGCGCGCCCCTCGAGGCGGCCGCCGCCGAGGCGATCGGCACCGGGGCGCCGGTCTCGGTCGAGTTCGCGCTCGCGGCGAGCGGGGCGGACAGGGCCGAGGGCGGCGAGCGGAGCTACGAGGCGCGGTTCGTGCCGCTCCCGGCGCGCGGCCCCGCCGAGCGCCAGCTCCTGATGATCGTCCGCGACATCGCGGAGCGGAAGCGGGCGGAGAACGCGACGAAGGCGCTGGCGAACGCCGGGCGCGAGCTCGCCGCGACCCTCGACGTCGCCCAGGCGGTGGAACGGGTCGTCGCGGCGGCGCTGCAGGTGTGCCGGGTGCGCTCGGCCGCGCTCTTCACGCTCGACCGCGCCGCCAGCCGGCTCACCTGCGTCGCCGTCTCGGGCGTCCGTGAGCCCGCGGCCTGGGTCGGCCGGACGCTGGCGCTCGGCGACGGCATCACCGGCCGCGCCGTGCTCGAGGCGCGGCGCGTCGGGTCCACGGACGTCCGGCGCGACGTGCGCGCGACGATTCCCGAGTGGCTCCAGGCGGCCGCGAGCGCCGAGGGGCTCGGCGCCGTGCTGAGCGTGCCCCTCGCCTGGCGGGGCGAGGTGCTGGGGGCGCTCACCCTCGCCGACGCCGCCGGGCGGGTGTTCGCCGCGCACGAGCTGGAGATGGTCGCGGGGCTCGCGAGCTCGGCGGCCCTCACGCTCCAGAACGCCCGCCTCTACGACGAGACTGTGCGGCGGCGCCGGGAGGCCGAGGTCATCGCCGAGCTGGCCCGCTCCCTCAACGCCTCGCTCGAGCTCGACGTCGTCCTCCAGCGCGTCGCGGACGGCTCGCGGGAGCTCTGCGGGGCGGACATGGCGGCCATCGGGCTCCGGGAGCCGGACTCCGACGCCGTCATCCTGCAATACCGGTCCGGGTACGTCGTGCCCGAGCCCGTGCGCATCGAGCCCGGGCAGGGCATCGGCGGCCAGACCCTCCTCACCGGCCGCCCCTTCCGCACCGACCGCTACATCGAAGACGCGCGGATCAGCCGGGACTTCGACCGCCAGATCCGGGAGCGCGGGATCGTCTCGAGCCTCGTGGTGCCGATCACGCCCGGCCGGCGCGTCGAGGGCCTGCTCTACGTGCATAACCGGTCGCCGCGGCCCTTCACCGACCGCGACGAGTCCATCCTGGTCCGGCTGGCCGACCACGCGGCGGTCGCGATCCGCAACGCGCGGCTGTTCGAGGCGAGCGAGAGCCGGCGGCACGCGGCCGAGGCGCTCGCCGACGTGGGGCGGCTGATCTCGCAGTCGCTCGATCCCGACGTCGTCGCCCAGCGCATCGCCGACAGCGTCCTGACCCTCCTGGGCGCCCGCGCCTCGGAGCTGCTCCGGATCGCCGACGAGTCGGGTGAGCTGGTCGCCATGGCCGCGGCGGGCCACGTCGACTCGGGCGTCGTGCGCGGGGCGCACTTCCCGGCCGGCGAGGGCGCGGCCGGGCTCGCGATCCGCACCCGCGAGCCCGTGATGACCCCCGACCTGCCGGGCGACGCCCGCGTGATCCTGGCCCCGGCGCTGCGCGAGGTGTTCGCGCGCTCCGCCTGGCAGGCGACGCTCGCCGTGCCGCTCCTCGTGCAGGACCGCGCGATCGGCGCCCTCGTCGTCAAGGATCGGACGGGCCGGCGCTTCGACGACGAGGACGCGCGGCTCCTGCAGGCGTTCGCCGGCCAGGCGGCGCTGGCGCTCGAGAACGCGCGCGTGTTCCAGGAGACCGAGCGCGGCCGCGCGCGGGCCCAGGCCGCGGCCGTGGACTCGGCCGAGCGCTTCGCCAGCCTCGTCCGCGGGCTCACCGCCATCGTGTGGGAGGGCGACGCGGCGACCTGGCAGACCCTGTTCATCAGCGAGGCCGCCGAGGACATCCTGGGCTACCCGCTCATCCGGTGGTACACCGAGCCGGACTTCTGGCTCGCCCACGTGCACCCGGACGACCGCGAGCGGTTCCGGGGGATGCGGCCGACGACCCGCACGGACGACCACGAGCTCGAGTACCGGATGATCGCCGCCGACGGCCGCGTCGTCTGGTTCAGCGACCTCGTCCACGCCGTCCGGAGCGCCGACGGCCGCGTCCGGCGGCTCCACGGCGTCATGGTGGACATCACGGAGACCAAGCGCGCCAAGGAGGCGGCGCGGGTCCTCGGCGATCTCGGACGGGCCCTCGGCCACGCGCCGGACGCCGGCCCCGTGTCGCGGCAGGTCGCCGAGAGCGTCCGGCGGCTCTTCGGCGCGTCGGCGGCGGCGCTCTACCGGGCGGACCGCGAGACCGGCGCGATGGCGCTGATCGCGGTGGCGTACGAGGCGGGCGTGAGCTTCGAGTGGAACGCGGAGCTGCCGGCCGGCGCGGGCGCGATCGGGCTCGCCGCGCGCGAGCGGCGGGCCGTCGTCTCGCGCGACGTCGTCACCGACCCGCGCATCGTCTTCCCCCCGGAGGCGCGGGCGCGGGCCGAGCGGGGCGGGGTGCGCAGCGCGCTCGCGGTGCCGCTGCTGGTCAAGGGCCAGGTCGTCGGGGCGCTGATCGTCGGCGAGGGCGCCGGCCGGACGTTCACCGACCGCGAGGTGATCCTCGCCGAGGCGTTCGCGAGTCAGGCGGCGTTCGCGCTCACCTGAGCGCGGCCGCGTGGAAGAGCATCCACTGATCGGCGCGCGGCGTCCAGCCGAGCCGCTCGCGCGCGGCGTAGACGTCCACCTGCTGCATGAGGAACACCCAGGTCGCGTCCTGGACCATGGCCCGGGCGAGCTCGCCGTAGACCGCGCGGCGCCGGGCCGCATCCATCGTGCTCCGCCCGAGGTCGAAGAGCTGGTCCACGCGCTCGTTCTTGTAGTAGAGGCCGCGGCCCTTGGACGAGACGAGGTTGAACAGCTCGTCCGCGTCCTGCATCGGCCCGCCGAGCCCGAGCAGGTACGCGTCCTGGAACTGCCGGCCGAGGTACCGCTTGAAGTACGCGCCCCACTCGGCGATCTGGACCCTCGGCTTGAAGCCGGCCTTCTGCCACTGGCCGCCGAGCGCCTCGGCGATCTCCTTGTCGCCCTGGTACCGCCCGGCGGGCGACTCGAGCGTGATCTCGACGCCGTCGGGGTACCCGGCCTCCGCGAGGAGCTGGCGCGCGCGGGCGGGATCGTGCCCGTAGCCGCGCACGCCCGGGTCGTGGCCGAACATGGCCGGCGTGAAGGGGCCGGGCTGGCGCCGCCCGTTGCCGTCGAGCACGTTCTTGATGATCGCGTCCACGTCCGTCGCGTAGTTGAGGGCCTGGCGCACGCGGACGTCCGCGAGCGGCTTCCGGAACGCGTTGAGCCCGAGGTAGATCTGCCAGGTGCTCGGCACGCGCAGGACGCGCAGGCCGGCGACGCGCTCCAGCTCGCGCGCGAGCGTGGGCGGCACGGTCGTGATCAGGTCCACCTCGCCGGCGCGCAGCGCGGCGGCGCGGGTGAACGGCTCGGGGACCGGCTTGAACGTGATCTTCTGGATCCGGGGCGCTCCCCGCCAGTGCCGGTCGAAGGCCTCGACGACCATGCGCTCGTCCTTGACCAGCTCGACGAAGCGGAAGGGGCCGGTGCCGACGGGCCGGAGCGCGAACGCCGCGCCGCGCTCGGCGGTGTACTTCGGCGGGACGATCGGGAAGTCGATGAGCCGGCCGAGGAGCGCGGCGTAGGGCTGCCGCGTCACGAGGTTCACCGTGACGTCGTCGAGGACGTCCACGCGGACGATCTCGGCGATGTTCGCGCGGTTCGGCGACTTCTGGCTCGGGTCGAGGACGCGCTGCACGGTGAAGCGGACGGCCTCGGCGGCGAACGGCTCGCCGTTGTGGAACACGACGCCCCGCCGGAGCCGGAGCTGCCAGGTGGTGTCGTCGAGGAGCTTCCAGGACTCCGCCAGCTCCGGCACGATCCGCCCCTCGGCGTCCCGGCCGACCAGCGAGTCGAACAGGCTCACGCCGACGGCGGCGCGGATGGACGAGAGGTTCATGGTGGGATCGAGGTTCTCCGGCGTCCAGGGGATCGCCACGCGGAGCTCGCCCCGGGGATCCGCGGCGCCGGCGGGGACCGCCAGCACCAGCAGCGCGGCGAGCGCGACGGACAACGGATGGCGTGTCATGGCTGGCTCCTCTTCACGGCGTCCACGACGGCGTCGAGGTGCGCGTCCGGCACGTCGAGCGGCAGCACGCACCCCGGCGCGACGACGACGCCGCGGCCGCCGGTCTGGCGGAGCGCGTCGGCGACCTCGGCGGCGACGGCGGACGCGGGTCCGCGGCGCAGCGTGTCCCACTCGGCGAGCCCGCCGACGACCGCGCCCCGGAAGCGGCGCTGGGCCTCGCCGAGGGCCGGCGGCGTGACCCGGTCGTGCCAGTTGATCGCGTGGACCGGCAGCCGCGCCAGCTCGTCGAACGCGACGTCGCGACCGTGGGCGTGCAGCAGGGTGAGCGGCGAGCGCGGGGCGACCGCTTCGGCCACACGCCGCGTCGACGGCAGCTCGAACCGACCGAGCTCCTCGGCGGTCACGGCGTCGCGGCTCGCGGTCTGGGTCGCGAGGAACAGCCCGTCGGCGCCGGCCTCGAGGGCGGCGAGCGCGTAGCGCGCGACGGTGGCCGTGATGGCCTCGAGCGCGCCGGCCACCAGGTCGGGGGCGGCGCGCAGGTCGTCGGCGAGGGCGTCGCCCCGGAGCTTCCGGGCGACCGTCAGGGGCGCGAAGACCGTGTGGAGGACCGGCGCGTCGTCGCCGCGCTCCTTGACGATCAGCCGGAGCGCCTCGAGCTCGCGGCCGAGGGCGCCCGCGCCCGGGTCGAGCGGCGCGATCCGCGTCCAGTCACCCGGCGCGTTCACCGCGTGCTCGACGCACTGCTTGGCGCCGCTCGGCGCGCCCGCGTAGGCGACGCGGCAGCCCCAGTCCTCCACGCAGTAGACGCCGCTCGACATGACCTTGACGAGGTCCAGGTCGAAGCGGCGGTGGAAGGCGAGCATCGCGTCCGCGAGGCCGCGGGCGGTGTGATCCACCTCGGGCGCGTGGCGCCAGAACGCCACCGGCGCGCGGTCCACCGGCCCGCGGGCGACGGCGGCGAGGACGCGCTCGCGTTTGGTCATGGGCCGAGTCTAGCACTAGCGGCAGACTTCGAGCGGCTCGCCGACCGCGGCCCGGCGCCAGGCCGCCTCGGCCACGCGGTGCCAGTGCCCCTCCTGGTCGCGCACCCAGTACTCGAGCACGATCACGTCGCGCCGGCGCTCGACGACGCGGCCGGCGTGGTCCGTGGTGACCCCGAGGAACTCGCTCTCGAGCCGCACGTGCGTGTCCTTGGCGGCGACGACGATCGTGGCGGGCCGGCAGATCACGCCCGCGCAGCCGGCGAGCGCCGCCAGAGCCACGAGGGCGGCGAGCGTCACGTGGCGCCTCACGAGTGTCCATTGTAGTCGCGTCCCGCGATTCCGTCCCGGCGACCGCGACCCCGCGGCCTTGACTTCTCGCGGCTTTGATCTGACAGTGCACGCGACGCCGCCGCCGGCGAGCCGAGGGCTCGCCCGGAGGGCGGACCTCAGCCCATGACGACACTCATCCGCAACATCGGCGCGCTCGCGAGCGCCGCCCGGGGCACGATGGTCCGGCCCGGCGCGCGGCGGAGGTCGTGAGGGGCGCGGGACCGGCGGGCGGGGGCCACTAGGCGTGGACGTCCGGCCCTTCCGCGGCTACCGCCACGCGGCGGGCGGGGACGTGTCCGCCGTCGTCGCGCCGCCCTACGATCAGATCGGCCCCGAGCTCCAGGAGCGCCTGCACGCACTCGACCCCGAGAACATCGTGCGGGTGACGCTCCCCCGCGACGGCGGCGACAAGTACCGAGGCGCGCGCACGAGGCTGGACGCCTGGCTGGCGCAGGGTGTCTGGCGGCGCGACGCCGAGCCCGCGATCTACCCGTATCACCAGATCTACCAGGCCGGCGGCGCGACCGTGACGCGCACGGGGTTCATCGCCCTCGGCGAGGTCACCGACTACGCGACGGGCGAGGTGCTGCCCCACGAGCGGACCCACGCCGGGCCCAAGCGCGACCGGCTGGAGCTGCTGGAGGCGACGGGTGCCGACGTCGGGCTCCTCTTCATGCTGGCGAGCGACCCGGACGGCGAGTTGCTGCGCGCGACGACCCCGGCGGCGGCGCCCATCGCCGAGGCGCGCGACCTCAAGGGCGAGACCCACCGGCTCTGGCGGCTCACCGATGCGGCCACGCTCGGCCGCGTCCGGGAGCTCATGGCGGGGCGCTCGGTGATCATCGCCGACGGCCACCACCGCTACGAGACCGCCGTCGAGTACCGCCGCCGGCACCCCGGGGTCACCCACAAGCTGATGGCGTTCTTCACGCTCGAGGCGCCGGGACTCACGATCCTGCCGAACCACCGCCTCGTCCACGACGTGGCGCACTTCGACTTCGAGGACCTGATGGCGGTGGCGGCGCGCTGGTTCGACGTGGCGCCGCTCGCCGATCCGCTGGCGTTCCGCGCCGAGCCGCGCGTGATCGGGATCGTCGCGGGGCCCGACGCCGCGGTGCTCCGGCTCCGCCCCGACCGCTTCGACTGGATCCGGTGGCCCGAGGACACCTCGCGCGCCTGGCGGGAGCTCGCCGTGTCGATCCTGCACGAAGGGATTCTGCGCCCGCTGCTCGGGATCACGAACGAGACGCTCGAGGCCAGGACCCACGTGGACTACACGGCCGACCAGGCCGAGGCCGTCGCCCTCGCGCGCGCGGGCAAGATCCAGGCGGCGTTCCTGATCGCGCCGACCACGCCCGAGGAGCTCCAGGCGGTCGTGCGCGGTGGCGAGCTGATGCCGCAGAAGTCCACCCACTTCTACCCGAAGCTCCTGGACGGACTGGTCTTCCAGGTGGTGGACAGATGATCCGGGGGCGGGTCACCGCGGCCGAGGGGCCGCGGCGCCGGCTCGACCGGTGAACCGCCTGGGGTACGCCGGACGCCGGCTGCTCCAGGCCGTGCCGATCGTCCTCGCCATGGCCGTCTTCAACTTCCTGCTCCTGCACCTGGCGCCGGGCGACGCCGCCGACGTCCTGGCCGGCGAGGCCGGCTCGGCCAGCCCGGAATTCGTGGCCCGGCTCCGCGCCGACTTCGGGCTCGACGAGCCGCTCCCGCTGCAGCTCCTCTTCTACGTCAAGCAGGTCGTGACGCTCGACCTCGGCTTTTCGTTCCGTCACCGGACGCCGGTGCTCTCGCTGATCCTGTCGCGGCTGCCCGCGACGCTGATTCTCATGACGGCGGCGATCGGGCTCGCCGTGAGCCTCGGGATCCTGCTCGGCGTGCTGGCGGCGCGCCACGTCAACACGTGGGTGGACAATGTGATCAGCGTGTTCGCGCTCCTGTCCTACGCGACGCCGATCTTCTGGATCGGTCTCATGCTGATCGTGCTCTTCGCGATCCGGCTCGGCTGGCTGCCCACCCACGGCTTCGCGGCCGTCGGCGCCGCCGGCTCGGGCCTCGCCCACGCGCTCGACGTCGGCCGGCACCTGGTGCTGCCCGCGACCACGCTCGCCCTCTTCTACGTCGCGCTCTACACGCGCCTCATGCGCGCCTCGATGCTCGACGTGTACGGCCTCGAGTACGTGCAGAGCGCGCGGGCCAAGGGACTCTCGGAGCGCCGCGTCGCCGTGAAGCACGTGCTGCGGAACGCGCTGCTGCCGGTGGTGACGATGGCCGGGATCCAGGTGGGCCACATGCTCGGGGGCTCCGTGCTGGTCGAGACGGTCTTCGGCTGGCCCGGGCTCGGGCGCCTCGCGTTCGAGTCCGTCTTCGCGCGCGACGTCAATCTGCTGCTCGGGCTCCTGCTGTTCTCGTCGGTCCTGGTGGTCGCCGCCAACCTCGTGACGGACCTGCTCTACTCGGTCCTCGACCCCCGGATCACGGTGCGCTAGCCGATGCCGGCCTTCTGGCGGCACTTCCGGCGGAACCGGGCGGCGGTCCTCGGGGCGGGCCTGCTGGCGCTCGTCGGGACGGTCGCGCTGGCGGGGCCGGCGCTCTACCGCGTGGACCCGTGGGAGCTCGCCGGGCGGCCGTTCTCACCGCCGTCCGGCCAGTTCCCGCTCGGCACCGACACCCTCGGCCGCGACCTGGCGGCCGGCCTCGTCCACGGCGCGCGCGTGTCGCTCCTGGTCGGGCTCGTCGCGACGGGCGCCGCGCTCCTCGTCGGCATCGTCCTCGGCGCCCTCGCCGGCTACGCCGGCGGCTGGCTCGACGACGTCCTCATGCGCTTCACCGAGTTCTTCCAGACGATCCCGTCGTTCATCCTCGCGGTGGTGCTCGTCGCGATCTTCCAGCCCAGCCTCACGTCCATCGTGGTCGCCATCGCGATGGTGTCCTGGCCGACGGTGGCACGCCTCGTCCGGGGCGAGTTCCTCGCGCTCCGGCACCGCGACTTCGTCCAGGCGTGCGTCGCCCTCGGCATGCCGGTCCGGGCCATCGTCTTCCGCCAGATCCTCCCGAACGCCGCCGCGCCGGTGATCGTGACGGGCTCGCTCATGGTGGCGACGGCGATCCTGCTGGAGTCGGGGCTCTCGTTCCTCGGCCTCGGCGACCCCAACGTCATGTCCTGGGGGTTCATGATCGGCTCCTCGCGCACGGTGCTCCGGCAGGCGTGGTGGATGTCGGCGATCCCCGGGCTCGCGATCCTCGTCACCGTGCTCGCGCTCAACCTCGTCGGCGAAGGCCTCAACGACGCCTTGAACCCGCGCCTCCGGCGCTGACCACCCCTCGACGGAGACCCGACCCCATGGGCAAGCAGGACATCGAGATCGCGCGGAGCGTGAAGCTCCGGCCGATCCAGGACGTCGCCGCGACGCTCGGGCTCGGCCCCGACGACGTGGAGCCGTACGGCCGCCACAAGGCCAAGATCCGCTGGGAGGCGCTCGAGCGGCTCGCCGCGCGCCCCGACGGAGCGCTCGTGCTCGTCACCTGCATGACGCCGACGCCGGCGGGCGAGGGCAAGTCCACCACGACGATCGGGCTCGCCGACGGGCTCACGCGGCTCGGCGCGCGCGCCGCCGTCGCGCTGCGGGCGCCCTCGCTCGGGCCGGTCTTCGGCACCAAGGGCGGGGCGACGGGGGGCGGGCACGCGCAGCTCGCGCCCATGGAGGACATCAACCTCCACTTCACCGGCGACACGCACGCCGTCGGCTGCGCCCACAACCTGCTGGCCGCGATGCTCGACAACCACCTGGCCCAGGGCAACCCGCTCGGCCTCGACCCGCGGCGCATCCTCTGGAAGCGCGTGGTGGACATCAACGACCGCGCCCTCCGCCACATCGTGGTGGGTCTGGGCGGCCCGGTCCACGGCGTGCCGCGCGAGAGCGGGTTCGAGATCACGGCCGCCTCCGAGGTCATGGCGATCCTGTGCCTCGCCGCGGACCTCCACGACTTCAAGGCGCGCGCCGAGCGCATCGTGGTGGGGGAGGCCGGCGACGGGCGGCTCGTGGCCGCTCGCGAGCTTCGCGCGGCGGGGGCGATGGCGGTCCTCGTGAAGGACGCGATCAAGCCGAACCTCGTCCAGACGCTCGAGGGGACGCCGGCGCTCGTCCACGGCGGCCCCTTCGGTAACATCGCCCACGGGTGCAACAGCCTGATCGCGACGCGCCTGGGGCTCAAGCTCGCCGACGTCGTGGTGACCGAGGCCGGGTTCGCGACCGACCTCGGCGCCGAGAAGTTCGTGGACATCACGTGCCGGACGGGCGGGCTCGTGCCGTCCGTCGCGGTCGTCGTGGCCACCGTGCGGGCCGTCCAGCTCCACGGCGTCGAGAACCTCGCCAAGCACGTGGAGAACGTACGCCTCTTCGGCCTGACGCCGGTGGTGGCGCTGAATCACTTCACCGGCGACGCCGACGCGGACGTCGCGCGGATCCTGGGCGCGTGCCGGGACCTGGGCGTCCGCGCCGAGATCTCGCGGGGCTGGGAGCTCGGGGCCGCGGGCACGACCGCGCTCGCGCGCGCCGTCCTCGACGCGACCCGGGCCGCGGACCGCCCGGCCCTCCGCTTCCTCTATCCGGAGGACCTGCCGCTGGTGAAGAAGATCGAGGCGATCGCGACGGAGATCTACGGCGCCGACGGCGTGCGGGTGGCGCCGGCCGCCGCGGTCAAGCTCGCGCGCTGGGAGGCGCTCGGGTACGGCCGGCTGCCGGTCTGCGTGGCCAAGACCCAGCACTCGCTCTCCGACGACGGCAAGCGGCCCGGCCGCCCGCGCGGCTTCACGGTGACGGTCCGCGACGCGAGGCTCTGCGCCGGCGCCGGGTTCGTGGTCGCCTACGCCGGCGACATCCTCACCATGCCGGGCCTGCCGAAAGCGCCGGGGGCCGAGTCCATCGACATCGACGCCGCCGGCAACGTCGTCGGCCTGTTCTGAGCGGACCCGCTCGTGTGTGCTAGTATCCCTCGCAATCCGACCGAGGAGGAACCCATGGTCGCGGCGAGGTGCGCGAGGTGCTGAACGCCTCCGGGTGAGCGCGCCGTGCCCGGCGACGCCGAGGCGCCCGTGAACGTCCCGGCGGCCCTGCGCTGGCTGGGCGGCGACCGCGCACTGCTGCGGGACCTCGCGCGCGTGTTCGTGGAAGACGCGCCCGGGCGGAGCGCCGCGCTGCGGGCGGCGGCGGCGTCGCGCGACGCCGCGCAGCTCGAGCGGCTCGCGCACAGCCTGAAGGGCTCCGCGGCGATCCTCCGCGCCGCGCGCCTGCAGGCCGCCTGCGCGGCGCTCGAGAGCGCCGCGCAGGCGGGCGGCGTCGCGCCGGCGCCGGCGTTGCTGGACGGCGTCGACCAAGAGCTCGCGCGCGTCGCGGAGTTCTTCGCCGACCCGGGCTGGACGGCCGCCCTGGAGGGGGAGGCGCCCTCGTGAAGGTGCTGGTCGTGGACGACGAGCCGATCGTCCGGCGGCTCCTCGAGACGTCGCTCACCCAGTGGGGCTACGAGGTCGTGTCGGCGCCCGGCGGCGAGGAGGCGTGGGCGGTCCTCCAGCGGGACGAGGCCCCGTCGCTCGCCATCCTCGACTGGACGATGCCCGGCATCGACGGGCTCGAGCTCTGCCGCCGGGTCCGCCTGCTGGACCGGCCGGCGCGGCCCTACCTGATCTTCGTCACCGCCCGGGCCCGCACGCAGGACATCGTGACGGGCCTCGAGGCGGGCGCCGACGACTACATCGTCAAGCCGTTCCAGCGCGAGGAGCTCAAGGCGCGCGTGCAGGTCGGCGTGCGGATGCTGGAGCTGCAGGCGGCGCTCGCCGAGCGCGTGCGCGAGCTCGAGGAGGCGCTGGCGCGGGTCAAGCAGCTGCAGGGCCTGCTCCCGATCTGCTCGTACTGCAAGAAGGTGCGCGACGACCAGAACTACTGGCAGCAGGTCGAGATCTACATCGAGGGCCACTCGGACGCCCAGTTCACCCACGGCATCTGCCCGGAGTGCCGCGAGAAGTATGTCGAGCCCGAGCTCGAGCGCCTGCGCGAGATCCGGCGCACCGGCGAGGCCGCGCCCTAGGGTCAGGCCAGGTCGAAGAGCAGCACCTCGGCGGGCTCGCGGCCGGCGAGCACGACCGTCGGCTCGTCACTCACGGCGGCGCCGTCCCCCGCACCGAGGGCGCCGCCGTTCACGCGCGCCGCGCCGCGCGCCACCTGGACCCAGGCGTGCCGGCCGCCGGCGAGCGCGTGCACGACCTCCCGCCCGGGCTCGAGGAGCGCGGCGTAGACGCGCGCGTCGGCGTGGAGCGTGACCGCCCCATCCGCGCCGTCGCGCGCCGCGACGAGCCGGAGCCGGCCGCGCGTGTCCTCCGGCGAAAACCGCTTCTGCTCGTACCCCGGCGGGAGGCCCCGCCGCTCGGGCAGGATCCAGATCTGGAGGAAGTGAACGGGCTCGGTCGCCGAGGCGTTGAACTCGCTGTGCATGACGCCGGTGCCCGCGCTCATGCGCTGCACGTCCCCCGGACGGATGACCGACCCCGTGCCGAGGCTGTCCCGGTGCTCGAGTGCGCCCTCCAGCACGTACGAGAGGATCTCCATGTCGCGGTGGCCGTGCGTCGGGAACCCCGCGCCCGGCTGCACGCGGTCCTCGTTGATCACGCGCAGGCCGCGGAAGCCCATCCAGCCCGGGTCGTGGTAGTCGGCGAACGAGAACGTGTGGCGCGTGTCGAGCCAGCCGTGGTCGAAGTGGCCGCGCTCCCCGGCGCGCCGGACGGTCAGCATGGGAGCTCCGTGCTCACAGGCCGGCGAGAATCCCGCCGTCCACCGGCAGCGCGACGCCCGTGACCCAGCGCGCCTCGTCGCTCGCGAGGTAGACCGCCGCCCACGCCACATCGTCGGGCCGGCCGAGGCCCAGCGGGTGCTTCGCGACCAGCGCGTCCCAGGCGCCGGTGAGCTTGAGCGACGCGAGGTAGTCCCGGTTGAGGTCGGTCTCGACGTAGGCCGGGCAGACGGCGTTCACCCGCACGCCCTCCCACGCGTAGTCGAGGGCCATCGTCTTGGTGAGGTTGACGACGGCGGCCTTGGCGGCGGCGTACGCCGTGAGGCCGGGGCTGCCCTTGAGCCCCGCGGCCGAGGCGATGTTCACGATCGTGCCTCGGGACGGGATCAGCTCGGGCAGCGCGGCCTTCGAGCAGCGGGCCACCGAGAGGAGGTTGCCCTCGAGCGCTCGCGTCCAGGCCGCGTCGTCGGTCTCGCCCGCGCGGGTGCGGGAGGCCATGACGCCGGCGTTGTTGACGAGGACGTCGAGCCGTCCCCAGGCGTCCACCACCGCGCGGACGATGCGCTCGGCGTCGGCCGCGCGCGTGACGTCGCCGGCGACCGCCAGGGCGCGCCCGCCCGCCCGCGCGATCTCCGCGGTGACGGCGGCCAGGGGCGCCTCGCGACGGCCGCAGACCGCGACCGACGCGCCTTCCGCGGCGAAGCGGCGCGCGATCGCCAGGCCGATGCCCGTGCCGCCGCCGGTGACGAGCGCGAGTTTGTCTTTGAGCCGCATGCGTCGACATAGGCTACCCGATCGGGAGGGCCCCGTCAGGTCTTCCTCGGGAGGCTGGGCTAGGACCCGACGAGGGTCGCGGGCAGCGGCTGCTCCTGGGCCCGGCGCGTCCGATGCCGGCCGCCGGCGAGAAGCGATCTCGCCGCGATGCTGGCGCAGCGCCAGTAGCCGAGCGGCCGGCTCACGACGCCGACCTGCCGCTTCCTGATGGCGTCCAGCACCGACTCGACGCTCGCCTCCGCCTCGATCACCGAGAAGGTCGTCCCGAACTGCTCCGCGAAGTGGCTGTCGGAGGTGCCGACGAGCGGGAGCCCCGCGGCCCGCGCGAGCCGCACCGCGGGCCGGTTGAAGTCCACCCGCGGCGTGTAGAAGTGGCTGAACTCGATCGCGTCGAACAGGTCGATCTCCTTCAGGAGTTGGTCGCGCAGGGAGAAGGAGGCCGGGAAGAACGGGTGCGGGGCGATGACGAGCCAGTCGGGCGTCCGGTAACGGCGCAGGTCGGCGAACGTCTGGAGGCGCGCGACCGACACGTCCGCGTTGTAGACGAGGACGTGGCGCCCCTCGATCGTCGCCTCCACGCCGGGGATCAGCACGATGCCCCGGTCCTGCGCGTAGTCGGCCAGCGCGGCGCTCCAGGTGAGCTCATCGTGGTTGGTGATGCTGAGCACGCGGAAGCCCTCGCGCGAGGCCCGGTCGATCAGCCCGCGGGCGTCATGGGCGACGGCGGCTTCCGCCTCACGCGTGTGCAGGTGAAGATCGGCCTTGAGGGCTGCGCGAAGGCTGCCGAGCCTCGTCATGACGTTTTCCGTAAAGCAAGGCCGATACCAGGTCCCGTGCGTTGCAAGTGGCTGCCCGGTCAGATCGCGCAACGCGTCAGGGTGGCCGCCGCAGCGAAAACGCGTCACCAGGCTGGTGAAGAGCGTACCAGCGCGACGCGACCGCGCACTTGACAGCGGGGTATTATTTGCGCATTTAATGAAATAGGCGAATACAGGGAGAACCGATGCAAGATATCGACGATCAGGCCTACGTACTCCACGCGAGCGTCTGCCAGACGCTCGCGAATCCCACCCGGCTGAAGATCCTCAACGCCCTGCGCGACCAGGAGATCCCGGTGGCCGAGCTGGCGCGGCGGACGGGGACGAGCATGCCGAATCTCTCCCAGCATCTGGCCATCCTCCGCCAGCGGCGCGTGGTCCTGACGCGCCGCCAGGGCGTGACGATCCACTACCGCATCGCGAACCCGAAGATCCTGCAGGCCTTCGACATCATGCGCGAGGTGCTGTTCGAGCAGCTCTCCGAGGGGCGTCGGCTCGTCGCCGCGGTCAACCGCGCGCGGCGCGGCGGCGCCAGGAGATGAGGCGATGGAGAAGCGGCTGACCTTCGTCCTGACCGCGAGCCCGTACGCGGGGGAAACCGCGGGGACCGTCCTCAAGCTGGCCACGGCGGCTCTGGACGTCGGTCACCGGCCGGCGATCTTCGCCACCGCCGACGGCGCCTACGGATTCGTCAAGGGGCAGGCGCCGGCGGGCGTCTTCGACGTCGGCGCGGCGGCCCAGGCCTTCCTGGCGCGCGGCGGCGAGGTCCACCTCTGAGGCTCGTGCCTGCGATTCCGGGGAATCGCCGATGACGATCTTCTGAGCGGCGCGAGCGTCGGGAGCCTCTCGCGACTCATGGCGCTGCTCGAGGAGAGCCAGGTCGTGCTCACCTTCGGGCGATAGGAGCGCGTCATGCCGCGCCTGCTCTGCCTCGTCGTCGAACAGGGACCCTACGGGAGCCTCAACCCGGCCGAGGCGATTCGCCACGCGGGCGGGGCGCTCGGCAAAGGCTGGGAGGTGGTGCTCGCCTTCCTGGGGAACAGCGTGTACACGGCGCTGCCCAGGCAGTCGCCGCCGACCGGCGAATGGCTCTCCCTCTCCGAAGCCCTGACGAAGCTCATCGCCGACGGGAAGGAACGGGTGCAGGTGCTCGCGGAGGCCGGCTCCCTCGATGCGTGTCGGATCTCGGCGAAGGACATGGTTTCTGGAGTGCAGCGGGCCTCGGCCGGAGACATCGCGCGGGTGATCGCCGAATGCGATCGCGCGCTGCTCTTCTGAGCAGATCCCTGGCCTCGATTCTCCTCACCCTGATCAGCGCCCCCGAAACAGCCGGGGGCCGGCAGGCCCTGGCGCTGGCGGAGTCCCTTGCCGCCGAGGGCCATCGCCTCACGGTGTGCTGCCTCCAGGACGCCATCATCCTCGGCAGCAACCGCGCCCCGGGTGATGCGCGAGCCGTGCTCGACCGGCTCCTCGATCGCGGAGCCCGCTGCCTGGTCTTGCTCGACGATCTCGTCCTCCGCGGCCTCGTGGCGGGCGAGCGCGCAGTGACGGTCGATCGCGCCGGGATCGTCGCCGCGCTGACCGCCGACCACGACCGGGTCATCGGAGCCTTCTGACATGCGGGCGGCTGCGGCGTGGGCTGCCGTCCGCCGGAGCACGGTCGAGTGGTCGGCGGATCACCCCTGGATCGTGATCGCCCTGACGCTCCTCCTGACGCTCGCCTTCGGCAGCCAGCTGCCCCGGATCAAGACCGACACCGACCCGAAGAACATGCTCCCGGTCACGTCCCCCGTCCGCCAGTACAACGACCAGGTCGAGGGCTGGTTCGGCCTGCACCCGGACGTCCTGGTGGTCGGCGTCTGGAGCCCCGACGGGATCTTCACGTCCGAGACGCTGGCGCGCGTCAACCGGCTCGCCGAGGCGGTGCTGCGCCTCCCCGGGGTGATCGCCCGGGACGTGGTGGCGCTGCCGACGGTCAACGACGTCACGGTCGTCGGGGGCACGCTCCAGGCGCGCCCGATCCTCGACGGCGTCCCGCGGGATGCCGGGGAGGCGGAGCGGCTCCGGCGCCAGGTCCTCGGCAACGCGCTCCTCGTCAACCGCCTGGTGTCGTCCGACGGGACCACCACCGCGCTGTACGTCCCCATCGAGAAGAGCGCGAACGGCAAGCTCATCGCCGCGGAGATCCGCCGGATCGCGGAGAAGGAGGCGGGACCCGAGCGCTACTACATCGCCGGCGACCCGGTGGCGCGCGACACGTTCGGCGCGGAGATGTTCCGCCAGATGGCGCTCTTCTCGCCGCTCGCCGGGATGCTGATGTGCGGGGTGCTCTTCCTGATGTTCCGGAGCTGGTGGCTGGTGGCGGCCAACATGCTGGTGGCGATGCTCGCCATCGTGTGGGCGATGGGGCTCTTCATCGGGCTGGGCATCCCCGTCCACATCATGGCCTCGATGAGCCCCGTCTTCCTCATGGCCATCTCCACCGACACGGTGCACATCTTCAACGAGTTCACGTTCCGGCGGCGCGAGGTGGGCGACCGGCGCCAGGCGATCCTCCAGACGATGGACGCGGTGGGCACCCCGGTCCTCTTCTCGGATCTGACGACGATCGCCGGCTTCGCCTCGCTGGCGATCGGGCCGATCATCCCCGTGCGCGTCTTCGGCCTGCTGGTGGCCTTCGGCACCCTCGTGGTCCTCCTCATGAGCTTCACCCTGGTGCCCGCGCTCCTCGCGCTCACGCGCCAGGGGCGCTCGGCCGCCGCGCCACGGGAGCTGGAGCCGGCCTCGCGCTGGCTCGGGCGTGTCGGCGGGATCTGCGTCGGGTGGAAGACGACGGTGGCGCTGGTCGGCGTGGCCCTGGTCGCGGTGTCGGCCGTCGGCATCGCGAAGATCCGGATCAACAACAACCTCATCGCCTGGTTCAAGCCGGGGAGCGAGATCCGCGTGGCCGACGCCCACCTGGGCCGGGCGCTCGGCGGCACGGCGACCCTCTACCTGGTGGCCGACGGCCGTCGGCCGGACACCGTGACGGAGCCGGCGTTCCTGCGCGCCCTCGAAGGGCTCCAGCGACGGATCGAGAAGGAGCCGGTCGTCGGCAAGACCGTCTCCGTGGCCGACGTGGTGAAGCGTGTCCATCGGGTGCTCAACGACGACGACCCCACGCGCGAGATCATTCCCGACTCGCGGGAGGCCGTCGGGCAGGCGCTGCTGCTCTTCAGCATGGGCGCCCGTCCGCGGGACCTCGCCAACCTCGTCGACAATCCCTATCAGAAGGCCAACGTCATGGTCCAGCTCAGGAGCTGGGACGCCGTGGACACGGAGGCGCTCCTGGCGGTGGTCCGGCGCCACCTGGCCGAGCGCCCGATTCCCGGGGCCGTACTGAAGCCGGCGGGGATCGCCTACTTCAACATGGTGTGGAACGACGAGGTCCTCATCGGGATGCTGGAGGGCTTCATCGCCTCCTGCGTCCTCGTCCTGTTCCTCCTGATCCTGTTCTTCCTGCCCTGGCTGGATCGCAGCCCCGACATGCCGATCTCGGTCCTGTCCACGCTGTCCCTGGGCATGGCCATCGACTTCGCCATCCATTTCGTGAGCCGGTTCCAGCAGCGTTATCGGGAGACGCGCGACCTCGAGGACGCGCTGATCTGGACCGCCGCGAGGCCGGGTCTCGGCATCGTGCGGAATGCCGTGCTCTTCGCCTCCGGGTTCGCCGTGATGCTCGCCGCCGCGCTCACGCCCTATATCACCGTGGGCGCGTTCATGATCGCCATCATGCTGCTCTCGGCGCTGGCCACGGTCGTCTACCTCCCCGCGGTCATCGCGCTCTTTCCCGGGCGGCTGACCCGGGGGCTGTAGGAGAGGTGTCGATGAAACGGATGCTGTGCGGCTGGATCGTGGGTCTGACGATGGTCGCGGGAGCCGCCACGGCGCCCGCCCAGGCGCCCGGGGGCGAGGAGATCATGCGGCGGTCCCATCTCGCCATGTATTACCCGGGTGAGGACATGCGGGCGCGGATCACGATGCGCCTGGTGTCCAGGGACGGCGGGGAGCGGGTCCGGGAGATGACGATGACCCGGCGCACCGTGAAGGCTGGCGGCGAGCAGCGGTACTTCATCTTCTTCCATCGTCCCCCCGACGTCCGCGATCTGGCCTTCCTCGTCTGGAAGTATCCCGGACGCGACGACGATCGCTGGCTCTACGTCCCGGCGCTCAAGCTGGTCCGCCGGATCGCGGCGAGCGACAAGCACACGAGCTTCGTCGGGTCCGACTTCAGCTACGAGGACGTCTCGGGGCGGGAGCCCGAGGACGACGCCCACAAGCTCCTGCGGGACGACACGGTGGTGGGGCGCGACGCGTGGGTCGTCGAGAGCGTCCCGAGGGAGTCGGGGAGCGCCGACTTCAGCCGCAAGCTCTCGTGGATCGACAAGGCCACGGGGCTGCCGTTGAAGGAGGAGTACTACGATCGCCGCGGCGATCAGGTCCGCGTCTTCACGGCGGAGGAGCTGAAGGAGGTCCAGGGTTTCTGGACCGTCACCCGGCGCGTGATGAAGAACGTCCAGAGCGGTCATCGGAGCGAGGCCGTCCTGGCCGACGTCCGCTACAACCAGAAGCTGTCGCCCGACCTCTTCAGCGAGCGCGCGCTGCGGGCACCGCCGGTGGAGCTCACCCGGTGAAGCGCGGCCTCTTCGTCCTCGTGTCGTTCTTCGCCGTCGCGCGGGTATCGGCGGCAGCGGAGCTGCCCATTCACGGCTTCCTGCAGGCCGCGTCGGCCTACCGGCTCACCCGGCCCGCCGCTTGTCCTCGCCCCCAGCGGCTCGCCTGCGCCGAGGACTTCGTCCTCGGCGAGGGCCGGGCGCGACTCGAGCTCTCCCCACGCGGGGACCGGTGGTCGCTCATGACGAAGGGCGAGCTGACCTGGGATGCCGTCGGGGGCGAGGTGGACGGGGAGCTCCGGGAGGGCTATCTCGACCTCAAGTTCCCCGCGCTCGACGTGCGCGCCGGGCGCCAGGTGATCACGTGGGGCGTCGGCGACCTGGTCTTCATCACGGACGTGTTTCCCAGGGACTGGGTGGCGTTCATCTCCGGCCTCCCGCTCGAGTACCTCAAGAAGGGCTCGGACGCCGTCAGCGCCACCGGCCACTGGGCCGGCACGTCGCTCCAGGTCGTCCTGATTCCTCGCTTCGAGGCCGATACGCTTCCGGCGGCCGGCGGGCGGCTCGCGTTTCACGATCCGATGGCCGCGATCGAGCGACGACGCACCGACGACCCGTCGCCCGCGCTCGAGCGGACGGAGGCGGGCCTCAGGCTCTTCGGGAACATCGGCGGATGGGACGCCTCGCTCTACGCCTATCGGGGATTCTTCCACTCGCCGGCGGGAGAGCCGGAGCCCGGCCCGCGGCTCCGGCTGTTCTTCCCGCCGCTCAGCGTCTACGGGGCCAGCGTCCAGGGCGCCGCGCTGGGCGGCGTGGTCAGCGTCGAAGCGGGCTACTACGACTCGCGATCGGATCGGTCTGGAGGAAACCCGGCCGTCGAGAACTCTTCCGGTCGGCTGCTCGCCGGCTATCAGCGCGAGCTCGTGCCCGACCTCACGGCGTCCGGGCAGTACTCCGTGCAGGTGATGCAGGACCACGACGCGTACATGAGCGCGCGGGGCCCCGGGATGGCGAAGCGCGCGGAGGCCCGTCACGTGCTCACGCTCAGGCTGACGCAACTGCTGCTGCATCAGACGCTCAGGCTCGGCCTCTTCGCGCTGGCCAGCCCCAACGAGGGCGACTGGTATGCGGGGCCCGAGGCGCGATACCAGATCACCGACGCGTTCTCAGCGACGCTCGGCGTGAACGCGTTCGGCGGTCCCCGCCGCACCGAGTACGGCCAGTTCGAGGGCAACTCGAACGTCTACGCCGTCGCCCGCTATGCGTTCTGAGCACGCCGGGACGGAGACCGGCTCGTCGATCGGCTCGAAAAGAACGCGGTGCTTGCGCTCGTCGGAGACCGGGCGGAAGGTGTTGCCCTCGACCTCTCATGCGGGACGGGCAACTACGCTCTGGCGCTCGCCGAACGGAGTTTCCGGGTCGTCGGGGTGGACGTGTCAGAACCCATGCTCCGCGTCGCCCGAGCGAAAAGCGCGCAGGCGAACCTCGACATCTCTTGGCTTCGGGCCGATGCGAGCGCGCTGCCGTTCCGCTCAGGCGCGTTCGACCTCACAACGATCGTCCTCGGGCTCGAGTTCACCGCGGAGCCCGGCCGGGTCGTCGGTGAAGCTCATCGCGTCCTCAAGCCCGAAGGCGACCTCGTCGTGGCGATCCTCAATCGAGGCGGGCTCTGGACCCTCTGGCGACGGCTCAAGCGCCTGGTCGTTCCTTCGGTCTGGCGCCGTGCGACCTTTTTTCGCCCCGACGAGCTGCGCGACCTGCTGCGGGCGCGAGGCTTCGCGGCGCAGGGGTGGCGGAGGGCGGTACACTTTCTTCCTCTCTTCGCGCGAGACCGGGTGGGCTGGCTCGAGTGGTGGGAGGCGATCGGGACTCGATGGATGCCCGCCTCCGCGACCTTCGTGGCCGTGGCGGCGCGGCGTCTCTAGGAGGAACGGCCAATGGCCGCCGGCACCGGATCATCGTCATCGAGCGCAGCCCGCGGCACGTCTTCACGCCGTCGTTCCTCTGGATGATGCTCGGCTGGCGTGAGCCTCAGGCGATCAGCCGCGACCTGGCCCGGCTGGGCCGCAAGGGAATCGAGGTGGTCCAGGAGGAGATCCGCGAGATCGACCCCGTGCGGCGCCGGGTGAGGACCGAGCGCCAGGAGATCGCGGCCGACCACCTCGTCGTCTCGCTCGGCGCCGAGGGGTGGCTGGGCGGCCCGCCGGGCCTCGCGGAGGCCGGCCACAACCTCTACGACCTGGGCGGCACGCTCCGCCTCCGCGACGCGCTGAGCGAATTCCGCGGCGGCCGGGTGGCCGTCCTGATCGCGGGACTGCCCTTCAAGTGCCCGGCCGCGCCCTACGAAGCCGCGATGCTGCTCGAGGCCTCGCTCCGCCGGCGCGGGCTGCGCGAGCGATCCCCCGTCGATCTCTACACGCCCGAGACGCTCCCGATGCCCGTCGCGGGCAAGGCGCTGGGCGAGGCCCTGAAGGGGATGGTGGAGGACAAGGGCGTCGGCTTCCACCCCCAGCACAAGCTCGCCTCGGTCGATCCCGCGCGGCGGGAGCTGGCGTTCGAGAACGGCGTCAAGGCCGGCTACGACCTCCTCGTGGTCATCCCGCCGCACCGCTGTCCGCCCGTCGTGAAGGAGGCGGGGCTCACGGGGGAAACCGGATGGGTGCCGGTGGACAGGGCGAGCCTCGCGACCTCCCACGAGCGCGTGTTCGCGATCGGCGACGTGACGGCCATCAAGCTGCCGGTCGGGCTGATGCTGCCGAAGGCGGGCGTCTTCGCCCACGCGGAGGCCGAGGTGGTCGCCCACAACCTCGCCGCCGAGATCACGGGGCGGGGAGTGCCCAGGCACTTCGACGGCTTCGGCTCCTGCTTCGTGGAAATGGGCGACGGCGTCGCCGCCTACGCCAAGGGGAACTTCTATGCCGAGCCGGCGCCGGCGATGACCCTCCGGTCGCCGAGCCGCGTCTGGCACTGGAGCAAGATCTACGTCGAGAAGTCGTGGCTGCGGCGCTGGTTCTGACTCCGATGAGGCCGAAGCGCAACAAAGAGGATGACGCCGATGGGACCGATGATGGTCATGGGAGGAGGCGGTGGGCGGTCGGCGGTGGCCGGCACGGATCGCGCGCTTGAAATCCTCAGAGAGCGTTATGCTCGCGGGGACATCGACAAGGAGGAGTTCGAGACGAAACGCCGGGACCTGCGGCCGCAGGCGTGATGGGGAGCGCCGTTGATCGAGCGCGTGGTCGTGGTGGCGGCCCACCCCGACGATGCGGAGACCGGCGCCGGAGGCACCGTGGCCACGCTGGTCCGGCAGGGTGCTCGGGTCACCTACGTCATCGTCACCAGCGGCACCATGGGGTCGAGCGACCGCGCGATGACCCCGGACCGCCTCGCACGGATCCGCGAGGCCGAACAGCGGAACGCCGCGCGGACGCTCGGGGTGGAGCACGTCGAGTTCCTCGGCTACGACGACGGAGAAGTAGCGGACACGCGCGATTTCCGGCGAGACATCACCCGCCAGATCCGAAAGTGGCGCCCCGACCTCGTCATCGCCCAGAACCCGCACCGCACGTACAACCTCTTCGCCTCGCATCGGGATCATCGCGTCACGGGAGGGGTCGTGCTCGACTGCGTCTACCCGCTCGCCCGCGATCACATGGCCTTTCCCGAGCTGCTCCCCGTGTACGAGCCCCACCGGGTGCGCGAGGTCTACATCATCAAGTGGCAGGAGGATGCCCACCAGGTCGCCGTGGACATCTCGGAGACGATGGACCTCAAGCTCGAGGCGATCGCGTGCCATCGGAGCCAGTTCCCCGACTTTCCGGCGATGGAGGCGCGCGTGCGCGACCGTTGCGCGGCGCTGGGCAGGCCCCACGGGTATGCCTACGCCGAGACCTTCGA
>JACPCH010000029.1 GCA_016179875.1 Candidatus Rokuibacteriota bacterium
GACGTCCGCGGGAGGGACGAGACCAGCTCCACCAATCCCCCGGGGACGACGAGCGGGGCCGACACCGTCCAGACCGACGCCACCCTGACCTCCCAGGCGATCACCGACTACGTCGCGGCCCTCAAGGCGCACGCCGACATCAGTATCACCAGCAGCCCGAGCAGCCCGTACTCGATCCATAGCATCGGGTCCACGTGTTCGACGGACGTCACCAGCGCCACCTGCTGGGGCACGACCTCGAAACCGAAGATCGTCTACATCAAGGGCGACCTGCCCGACCTCACCACCCAGTTCACCGCGCTCGACGTCTCGGGGACCAGCGAGGGCACCGGCATCCTCATCGTCGAAGACGGCAATGTGGACATCTCCGGGAACTTCCGCTGGAATGGGCCCATCATCGTCACCGGGAACAACGTCGGCATCCGGTACCGGGGCGGCGGGAGCCAGTCGGTGTACGGGGTCGTCGTCGTCAACGAGCTGCACGCCGATGGAGGCACGAACCTCGAGGGCGATATCACCGGCAACGCCAGCCTCCTGTACAGCAGCGAGGCGCTGACCCTGGTGCAGGACGCTCTCTCTCGCCGGCTCGTGACGACGTCGAGCTGGAGCGAGCAGTAGCGCCAGTGCGGCGCGTGCTCCTGGCTCTTTTCGCAGCGGCGCTGGCGTCCGGGTGCAGCGGCCCCCCGTCTGCGACGGCGCCGACACCGGCGCCGGCTGCGGGCGTGGCGCGAGCCCCCCGCGAGGAAGGCGACGCCCTGGCGAGCCGCGGGGACCATGCCGCCGCCGTGACGAAATACCGTGAGGCGCTCCGGGCCACGCCTGATGACCTCGCGCTCCGCTTCGCTCTCGGCTCGGCGCTCAGCCAGCTCGACCGGCGGGCCGAGACGATCGAGCAGTTCCGCTGGGTCGTCGAGCACGGGGCGCCCGGGCAGGCGGAAGTCGCCATGGCACGTGAGTGGCTGGCGGCGGAGCGGGCGTCAGGGTCGGCCCCGCCCAGCCGCCCGGCGGCGACTGCGCCGGGGGTGCCGGCGACGCAGAGTCAGCCAGCAAGCCCCGCCGGTGTCGGATCGATCAAGGGCAAGACGGCGTGGCCGGGCGTGGATCCCGAGAGTCAGATCGTGTCGGTCGAGATCCGGCTCAACGGCGACGACGCCGCGACTAGGGACAAGAGCTTCCGGCTCCACATCCGCCTCGGGCGGCCGTACGTTATGTCCGGCCTGACGGCCGGGGCCTACCGCCTCATGGGGCGGAGCGCAGGAGTCAAGGTGTGGGAGACTCGCGTCGTCGTGGGCGCCGGCAAGGACACGGTCCTCGACCTGACCGACTCGAACGCGCTCGTCACCCCCAAGGACTTCACACCTCGGGACGGCTGATCCCGGCCACCGGCACCGGGATTCGATCCATAGCGGGCCGGACGTCGCCCGATACCAAATATGGTGGATGGGAAAATATTTGTCCCTTGGGGCCAGGCCTCTATACTCGTAGCCAACCAGAGGAAAGGCTTTTAATATGGCGCTCTTCCGCAAGGCCCCGGAGATCTTCGGCCTCGACATCGGCTCGAGCGCCGTCAAGGTCGTTCAACTGCGCGAGTCCGGCACCACCTACAGGCTGGCGGCCCTCGGCGCGGCGTCGCTGCCGCCCGACGTCATCGCGGACGGCACCATCAAGGACCCCCCCACGGTGGTGGACGCGATCCGGAGCGCCGTGGCCGCGGCGGGCGTCAAGGCCAGCAACACCGCGATCGCGATCTGCGGGCGCGAGCTGATCATCAAGAAGGTGCAGATCCCGCAGGTCCCGGCCAAGGAGGTCCACGACGTCGTCCAGCTCGAGGCCGAGCACCACATCCCGTTCGCGATCGACGAGGTCTTCCTCGACTACCACGGCGTCGGGCAGCACGACGGCGTCATGGACCTGATCCTGGTCGCCGTCAAGAAGTCCAAGGTGCTGGAATACGCGGCGGTGGTCGAGGAGGCCGGCCTCGTGCCCGCGATCGTGGACGTGGACAGCTTCGCGCTGGGCAACCAGTTCGAGCTGAACTATCCCGACGAGCGCAACGAGGCGGTGGCGCTCATCGACATCGGCGCCTCCATCATGAAGACGAACGTCGTGCGCGGCGGCTCGACGATCTTCGCCCGCGACATCCCGTTCGGCGGGAACAACTACACCCAGGCGATCGCCCAGCAGCTCCGGATCCCGTTCGAGCAGGCGGAGGCGGCGAAGCTCGGCCGCGACGTGGGCGTCCGCTGGGAGGCCGTCGTGCCCGCGCTGGAAGCGGTGTCGCGGGAGCTGTCGCTCGAGGTCCAGCGCACGTTCGACTACTTCGCGTCCACGGCCGAGTCGGAGCGGATCAGCAAGATCGTCCTGGCCGGCGGGTGCGCGCAGCTGCCGGGGCTGAACGACTACCTGTCGTCGAACTGGGGCATCCCGGTCGAGCTGGCCAAGCCCTTCGAGCGCATCGAGGTCGATCCCGCCTACGCCGAGGAGGTGGCCAGCGCCGGCACCTCGCTCGCCGTCGCGGTGGGGCTCGCCCTGCGCCGACCTGGGGACAAGGGCAAATGATCCGGATCAACCTCGCGCCCGAGCAGAAGCGCCGGCGCGGCGTCTCGTTCAGGCTGCCGCTGCCGAGCTTCAACCTCGGCCTCCTGTTCGGCGTCCTCTACGTGCTCGCCGTCGTGGGCATCGGCGCCTACTGGTGGTCGCTGTCGGGCGAGGAGACGAAGCTCGCCGGCGACGTGGACCGGAAGTCGAAGGAGCTCGCGACCCTCAAGACGACGCTCGGGCAGGGCAGCAAGGTCAAGGACCTCGTCGCCGAGCTGCGCAAGCGCGTGGACGTCGTCACGCAGCTCACGAAGAACCAGGCGCGGCCGATCGCCCTCGTCGACGTGTTCGCCAGCGCCGTCCCCCGCGACCTGTGGATCACCGCGCTCGTGGAGAGCAACTCGGTGCTGCGCGTGAGCGGCACCGCCTTCTCGACGACGGCCGTCTACGACTTCATGGCGAACCTGCGCTCGTCCGGGAGGTTCCAGGACGTGGACATCGTCGTCTCCCGCCGGGACCTGGCCCGGCCCACTCCCCTGGTGACCTTCGAGGTCACCTGCCGCTTCGAGGGCTGACGTGGCGCTCCCGGCCATCTTCGATCCGATCGTCAACGCGCCGAAGCCGCAGAAGGCCGTCGCCGGCGCGTTCGGCCTCGCCGTGATCGGCGCCGCCGCGTACTTCCTCCTGCTCTCCCCGCTGGAGGGCCGCGTCTCGGCGCTCCGCGCGCAGAGCGCGTCGATCGACCGCGAGCTGGCGCAGAGCCGCGCCATGGTCGCGGACCTGGCGCGCTTCCGGCGCGAGGCGGCCGAGCTCGAGGGGCAGCTCGCCGCGCTGAAGGACCGGCTGCCCGGCGAGCGCGAGATGCCCACGTTCTACCGGACGCTCTCCGACGCCGGCATCCAGGCGGGGCTCGCCATCTCGCTGTTCCAGCCGCGCAACGCCAGCATCAGGGACTACTACAGCGAGATCCCGATCTCGGTGAACGCCGAGGGCACCTACCACCAGCTCGGCGAGTTCTTCGAGCGCCTGGCGAAGCTGCCGCGCGTCGTCAACGTGAACGACCTGAGGCTCTCCGGCCTGCGGGCCGGGCGGAGCCCGATGCGCGCGGAGCTGACGCTCATGACCTACCAGTACCGGCCCGTCGGCTCGCCGCCCGCGCCGAAGGCGCCGGGGAAGAAGTGAGGGCGCGGGCCATGCAGGCGCTGCGCGCGCTCCTCGGCGCAACCGGTCTGGCGCTGCTGGTCGGAGCGTGCGGCGGCTCGCCGACGCCGCCGCCCGCGGCGCCGCCGAAGCCGCCGACCGCCGCGGCGCCGGCGAAGCCGGCCGCCCCCGGGCCGGGGGCGGCGGCGCCGGCGCCGGCGCCGCCGCAGGTGCCCACGTACGAGGCCAAGGGACGGCGCGACCCGTTCGAAACGCTCGAAGTGCGGGAAGGCGCGGGAGGATTGACCGTGGCATCGACCAAGCTGACCGGCATCGTGCGCGGCCGAACGACGCTTGCCCTCATCGAAGCGCCGGACGGCATCGGGTATATCCTCAAACCCGGGGACACGCTCGGGGATGGCCGCCTGCTGGAGATCGGCTCCGACAGCGTGGTGTTCGCGGTGACGCCGAAGCCCGGCGTGCCCACCAACCGCGTGGTACTCAAACTGGCGACCAACTAAATGAATACGCGACGACGGATCCCCGGTGTGCTGCTCGCGGTGAGCTTCGCGCTCGTGCCGTTCGCGCCGACGGTCGCCCGGGCTCAGTCCGAGCCCGCGCGCCTGAGCGACGTGACGGTCACCTCCCAGCCCGACGCCGTCACCGTGCTCGTCAAGACCTCGCGCGAGCCGAAATACACGGCCGAGCTGATCGACGGGCCCACGCGGCTCGTCGTGGACCTCGAAGACACGCAGTACGCGTGGCGCAAGACGCCGCTCGCCGTCGGCCTGGAGCCGCTCAAGCAGATCCGCGGCAGCCAGTACCGGAAGGGCGTCGCGCGGCTCGTGTTCGAGTTCACGCGCAAGACGGGCTACGCCATCCGCGAGGACGGGGACGGCCTGGCCATCATCATTCCCGCCGCGAAGGGGGATGCGGCCGGGCGGGTGACGCGCGTCGCCGAGATCAAGGCGCCCGCGCCCGCCGCCGCCCCGGAGGCGCCGGCCGCCCGGCCGAGTGCGCCCGAGGCCCGGCGCGCGCCCGTCCAGCTCGCCCAGGCGCCCGCCGCGCCGCCGGCGCCGGCGCCGGCCGTGCCGAGCGGCCCGCGCCTGATCTCCTTCGACTTCAAGGACGCCGACGTGGTGAACCTGCTCCGAATCCTGGCGGCCGAGAGCACGCGCAACATCGTGATCGGCGACGACGTGAAGGGGAAGATGTCCATCTCCCTCCGCAACGTGCCGTGGGAGCTTGCGCTCGACACGGTCCTCGAGACGCGTGGCCTCCGGAAGATCGAGAAGGACGGCGTCATCCGGATCGTCTCGACCGACCAGCTCCTCAAGGAGCGCGAGGGCGCGGCGCGGGTCGAGGAGGCGAAGCTCAAGGCCGAGACCGAGCTGAAGACCAAGGCGGCCGAAGCGCGCATCAAGGAGCAGGAGGCGATCGACAAGCAGCGCGCCGCCGAGGCGGCCGTCCGCGAGGCCCAGGCGCGCGGGCCGCTCCGCGAGGAGACGATCCGCCTCGCCTACGCCGACCCGGAGGAGATCGCGCGCACGCTCCAGGGCATCCTGGGCATCCCGCCCGAGGGCGTCCAGGCCGCGGCCACGCCGATCGGCGGCCCGCCGCCGATCGGCGAGCCGCCGTTCTCCGCGCTCTACGGGGGCGGCGGGCGCCCGGGCGGCGGGCTGCCCATGTCGCCGTCGGCCGAGGTGCTGGCCAAGGGCATCACGATCCGGGCCCACAAGCCCACGAACTCGATCTTCATCCGCCACTACGAGGCGGACCTGGAGCGGATCAAGAAGCTGGTCCGCGAGAAGCTCGACGTGCCCCTGCCCCAGGTGAGGATCGAGGCCCGGATGGAGATCCTCGACCGCGTGGACCTCTACGCCATCGGCGTCCAGTGGGGCGGCGGCCGGGTGACCCAGAGCAATTCGTCCACGATCGTCGGCCGCGGCTTCACGTCCAGCCAGGGATTCGCCACCGGCATCGGGCCCGCACTGAGGAACATCGAGAACCATCCGGGCGGCGTGCCGAACCCGAACCTCACCCTGGCGACCGCGCTCCCGAGCACCGCCAGCGGCCTGCCGTCGGGGGGTAACCTCGTCAATATCCCCATCAGCGACGTCCTGGGCGGCATCGGCAGCTCCATCACGTCGGGCGCCGGCGGAATCGTGTTCGGGATCGTCCAGAGCCGCATGAACCTGAACCTCGCCCTCGAGGCGCTCAAGACCCAGCGCAAGACCCGGACGCTGGCGCGCCCCGAGATCGTCACGATGGAGAACTACAAGGCCACCATGTCCCTCGGTGAGGAAATCCCGTACGCCACCGTCAGCTCGGCGGGCACCCAGGTCCAGTTCAAGGAGGCGCTGCTCAAGCTCGAGGTCACGCCGACGGTCGTCCAGGAGGGCGACGTCACCCGCATCAAGATGCTCGTGGTCGTCGAGAACAACTCGCGCGGCACCACGGTCGACTTCGGCACCGCCGGCAACCCCCCGGCCATCGACAAGCGCAAGGCCGAAACCCTGGTGCTCATCAAGGAAGGCGACCGTCTGGTGATCGGCGGCGTCACCAAGAACGTCGACGACGAGTTCGAGCGGAAGGTGCCCCTGTTCGGCGACATCCCCCTCCTCGGCTGGCTGTTCAAGTCCCGCGCCACCGGGTTCACCGGGCGCGAGCTGATCGTGTTCATCACGCCGTCCGTGATCAAGACCGACATCGCGAAGGCGTCCACGCCGAAGCAGTAGCGTGGCATGAGCGTCGCCTTCCGCTTCCTCACCGCGGGCGAGTCCCACGGTGAGGCCCTGGTCGCCGTCATCGACGGCGTGCCGGCGGGCCTGCCGCTGGCCGAGGCCGACATCAACGCGGACCTCGCGCGCCGCCAGCGCGGCTACGGGCGCGGCGGGCGCATGAAGATCGAGCGCGACCAGGTCCACATCCTCTCCGGCGTCCGGGGGGGCGCCACCCTCGGCAGCCCGATCACGCTGGAGATCCCGAACCGCGACTGGGAGAACTGGAAGACCACGATGGCCGTCGGCGCGCCGGAGCCGGGCGCCGCCCAGAAGCCGGTCACGCGGCCCCGGCCGGGCCACGCCGACCTCGCCGGCGCCATGAAGTACGGTCACCACGACATCCGCAACGTGCTCGAGCGCTCGAGCGCCCGTGAGACGACCGCGCGCGTCGCCGTGGCCGGCATCGCGAAGCGGCTGCTCGCCGAGTTCGGCGTCACGATCCTGAGCCACGTCACCGAGATCGGGCCGGCCCGGATCGCGCCCGACCTCGACCTCGCCTGGGAGGAGGTGCGCCGGCGGGCCGAGGCCTCCGAGGTGCGCTGCGCCGATCCGGCGGCGGAGGCGGCGATGATCGCGGCGATCGACGAGGCCAAGGCCAGGGGCGATACGCTCGGCGGCGTGTTCGAGGTGGTCGCGCTCGGCTGCCCGGTCGGCCTCGGCTCCTACGTGCAGTGGGACCGCCGGCTCGACGGACGCCTGGCCCAGGCCTTCTGCTCGATCCAGGCGATCAAGGGCTGCGAGCTCGGCCTCGGCTTCGAGACGGCGCGGCGTCCGGGCTCCGCGGTCCACGACGAGATCCTCTTCGACGCCGAGAGCGGCTTCAAGCGCGCGAGCAACAACGCGGGCGGCCTGGAGGGCGGCGTGACGAACGGACAGCCCGTCGTCGTGCGGGCCGCCATGAAGCCGCTCTCGACGCTCCGCACGCCGCTCAAGTCGGTGGACGTCGCCACCAAGGAGGCGGTCGAGGCCGTGGTGGAGCGGAGCGACGTCTGCGCCGTGCCGGCCGCCGGCATCGTGGGCGAGGCGATGATGGCGATCGCGCTCGCCGACGCCTTCCTCGAGAAGTTCGGCGGCGACAGCCTGGCCGAGGTCCGCCGGAACTACGACGCCTACCTGGACGGCCTGAAGAGCTGGTAGCGCCGCGGCCCCGCGGCGGGCGGTACAATCACCGGAATGGTCGTTCACGTCAACCTCGGTCCCCGCTCCTATGCGATCGTCGTCGAGTCCGGCGCTCTCGCGACGGTCGGCTCGCGCCTGCGCGCGCTCGGTGTGGGCGCGCGCGCCGCGCTGGTCAGCGACGCCGCGATCCTCGCGCTCTACGGCAAGACCGTGGTCGCGAGCCTCGAGGGCGCGGGCCTCGCCGTGACGACCGTCGAGGTCCCCGAGGGCGAGGCCGCCAAGCGGCTCGACGTCGCCGCGCGGTGCTGGGACGCCCTGCTCGACGCCGGGCTCGACCGCGGCTCGACCGTGCTGGCGCTCGGCGGTGGCGCCGTCGGCGACGTGGCCGGCTTCGTCGCCGCGACCTACATGAGGGGCGTGAACTTCGTCCAGCTGCCGACGACCGTGCTGGCGCAGGTGGACGCCTCGATCGGCGGCAAGACCGCGATCGACCACCCCAAGGCCAAGAACCTGATCGGCGCCTTCCACCAGCCGCGCCTGGTCCTCTGCGATCCGGCCACCGCGCGCAGCCTTCCGCAGCGCGAGTTCCGCTCCGGGCTCGCCGAGATCGTCAAGCATGGCATCGTGCTCGACGCCGCGTACTTCGCCGAGGTCGAGCGCGACGCACCGGCGCTGCTCGCCCGCGACCTCGGGGTGCTCGAGCGGATCATCGGCGGCTCCTGCCGCCTCAAGGCCGCGGTCGTCGAGCGCGACGAGCAGGAGGCCGAGCTCCGCGCCGTGCTCAACTACGGCCACACGATCGGCCACGCGCTCGAGGCCGCCACCGGCTACGCGCGCTTCGCCCACGGCGAGGCCGTCGCCCTCGGCATCGCCGCCGAGGCGAGGCTCGCGCGCCGCCTCGGCCTGGCCTCCGACGAGACCGTCGCGCGGCAGGAGCGCCTGCTCGCGGCGGTCGGCCTGCCCATCCGCGACGCGTCCCTCGACGCGGCCGCCGTCCTCGACGCGATCCGCCGCGACAAGAAGGCGCGCGACGGCCGGGTGCCCTTCGTGCTGGCGCCCGCGATCGGCACCTTCCGGCTCCACTACGACGTCACCGCGGAGGACATCCGGTCCGTGCTGGACGAACTCCGGGGGTCGCCCGGTTGACATGCAAAGTCCCGCCACGTATAACCAAATCGCCATGTCCGACGACGCAATCCGGCGCCAGGAGGAGCGCGTGGCCCGCGACCCGGGCTCGCTGGCGTTCGCCCAGCTCGCCGACCTGTACCGGAAGGCCGGGCGCACCGAGGACGCCGTGCGGGTCTGCCGCGACGGGCTCGTCCGCTATCCCCACTACACGACGGCCCGCCTGATCCTGGCCAAGGCGCTCTCCGCCGAGGGCGACCTCGACGGCGCGCTCGCCGAGCTCCGGGCGATCCTCGAGGTGAGCCCGAAGGACGTCCAGTGCCACCGGCTCGCCGCCGAGATCCACCGGCGCCGCGGCCGGATCGACGAGGCCGTCGGGCACCTCGAGACGGCCGTGCGCCTCGACCCCGGCGACCGTGAGTCCCGCGCGCTCCTCTCGCTGCTGCGCGCCGCCGCGCCGCCGGGCGGCGAGGCGAGCGGGCTCCCGCGCCTCCTCGCCGACGACACCTTCGCGACCGTCGCCTTTGGCGCCCTCTGCCTCGAGCAGGGCTGCGTGGAGGAGGCGGCGCAGACGTTCACCCGGATCCTGCGCAAGGATCCCGACCATCGCGAGGCGCGCGAGCGGCTCGAGCAGGCGCTCCGGGCCCGCCAGCGACGGAAAGGCTAGCGCCCCATGCACGTGTCGACCGCGGAGTTCAGGAAGGGATTGCGCATCATGTTCGACGGCCATCCCTACACGATCGTCGACTTCCAGCACGTCAAGCCCGGCAAGGGCGGCGCGTTCGTCCGCACCAAGCTCAAGCACATGCGGCTCGGCAAGGTGATCGACAACACGTTCCGCTCGGGCGAGAAGGTCGAGCTCGTCGACTTCGAGGAGAAGCACATGCAGTTCCTCTACAAGGACGACCGCTACCACTTCATGGACACGGAGTCCTACGAGCAGCTGTCCCTCTCGCCCGACGAGCTGGGCGACGCGCGCGACTACCTGAAGGAGAACACCGAGGTGGACGTGCTCTACATCGAGGGCGCGCCGGCCGGCGTCGAGCTGCCGAACTTCGTCGAGCTGGCGATCGCCAAGACCGACCCGGGCGTGCGGGGCGACACCGCCCAGGGCGGCACGAAGCCGGCGACCCTCGAGACGGGCGCGGTCGTCCAGGTGCCGCTCTTCCTCAACGCGGGCGACGTGGTGAAGGTCGACACGCGCACCGGCGAGTACCTCGGCCGGGTCGCGGCGGCGAGCGCCTGATGGCCCGCGCGCTGCGGCCGACGCGCCCGAACGCCGCGACGGTCCGCGGTCTCGCGCGGGAGCTCGGCGCGCTGCTCGCCGAGCTCGACCTCGCCGAGATCGAGGTCGCCTGGGGCGGCGTCCGCGTCAGGGTGCAGCGCGCGGGCGCGACGCCCGCCGCGCCGGCGGCCCCGGCCGCGGCCCCCGCGCCGGCGCCCGCCCCCCTGCCGGTGAGCCCCGCCGGCGTCGACGTGGCGGCGGGCGTGCCGATCGAGTCGCCGATGGTCGGCACGTTCTACCGCGCGCCTTCCCCGGGCGCCGACCCCTACGTGCGCGAGGGGGACGTCGTGAAGGAAGGGCAGATCCTCTGCATCATCGAAGCGATGAAGCTGATGAACGAGATCGAGTCCAGGGTGGCCGGCCGCGTCGCGAAGGTCCTCGTCGAGAACGGGCACGGCGTCGAGTACGGCCAGCCGCTCTTCCTCATCGAGCCCGTCCGCTGAGCGGCCCCCGGTGAGGCGCCCGACGACCGCCCGGCTCCTGGCCCCCGCGATCGCGGTCCTCTGCGCGGCCACGCTGGGCCTCGGCTGGTGGGAGGGCCGCCGTCACGGCGAGCGTGCCGACGGGCCGGCCGTCCCCGTCGTGCGTGTCGCCGCGCGCGACGGCCGCGCGCTCGTCGAGGAGGCGATCCGCCTCTACGCGGCCGGCCAGTTCCCGCGCGCGTGCGACCGCCTGAGCCGCGCCGCGGACGGCGATCCGTCGAGCGCGAGCCGGCGCGCCGCCGCCGGGAGCTGCTTCGAGGGCTGGGGCTGGCAGGCGCTGACCGAGGGGCGTCCCGACGAGGCCACCCTGCTCTTCCGCCAGGGCCTCGCCGAGACCCCCGAGGCGCCGGCGCTCCTCAAGGGCCTCGGGCTCGCCGCCGTTCACGCGGGCCGTCCCGAGGACGCGCTGGGACCGCTCGAGCGCGCCGTGCGCGGCGAGCCCGACACCCACGTCCGCCTCCTGCTCGCGCACCTCTACGACCGGCGCGACGACCCCGACCGCGCGATCGCCCACCTGCGCGCGCTGCTCGCGCGGGATCCGGGCGACGACCGGGCGCGCCGGCTGCTCGACAAGGTGGAGCGCGAGCGGCGCGCCGAGACCGGCTTCCAGCGTGACGTCACGCCGCGCTTCCTGGTGAAGTACCGCGCCGCGCGCGACGCCGAGACGCGCCGCGCGCTCGGGCGCGCGCTCGAGGCGGCCGCCGACCACGTCGGCGGCGCCCTCGGCTGGGTCCCGCCCGAGCGCCTGACCGTGGTGCTCTACGAGCGCGAGCAGTGGGAGGACGTGACGCGCGTGCACGGCTGGGCGACGGGCCTCTTCGACGGCAAGATCCGCCTGCCGCTCGGCCCCGCGCTGCCGCCCGCCGGCGAGCTCCAGCCGCTCGTCCTCCACGAGGTCGCGCACGCCGCGATCCACCACCTGTCCCGCGGGCGCGCGCCGCGGTGGCTCCACGAGGGGCTCGCCCAGGCACTCGAGGGCGCCACCGCCGATCCCATGCTCCGCGTCCCGGGCAGCCCGACGCTCGCGGGCATCGAGGCGCTCGTGACCGACGCCGACGCGCTGCGGGCCCGCGCCGGCTACGACATCGCCCACTGGATCGTGCGCGACCTGCTCGACCGCGGCGGCCTGGGCGGGATGCGGGAGCTGCTCGGGCGCCTCGGCGCCGGCGACGCGCTCGCCGACGCGATGCCACGCGTCTACGGCCTGCGCCTGGCCGAGATCGAATCCCAGTGGCGCCGGCTCCTCGGCGGGTGAGCGGAACCCGCCGCGACCCCGGCCGGACCCGCGCGAGCCATGTTCCATAAGATCCTGATCGCCAACCGCGGCGAGATCGCGCTGCGGATCATCCGCACGTGCCGGGAGATGGGGATCCGCTCGGTGATCGCCCACTCGAAGGCCGACGCCGGCTCCCTGCCGGTCAGGCTCGCCGACGAGTCGATCTGCGTCGGGCCGGACGCCGCGCGGCTCAGCTACCTCAACATCCCCGCGATCATCTCGGCCGCCGCCGTCACCGACAGCGAGGCGATCCACCCCGGCTACGGCTTCCTCGCCGAGAACCCGGCGTTCGCCGAGGTGTGCCGGGCCTGCTCGATCACGTTCATCGGCCCCGCGCCCGAGGCGATCCGGCTCATGGGCGACAAGGCCCAGGCGCGCCAGCTCGCGAGCCAGGCCGGCGTGCCCATCGTGCCGGGCGGCGAGCTGCCGCTCAAAGACGCGGCCGAGGCCCTGGACGTCGCCGACGCGATCGGCTACCCCGTCATGTTCAAGGCCGCCGCCGGCGGCGGCGGGCGCGGCATGCGCATCGTCCGCGACCGCGCCGAGGCAGCGGCGGCCTTCGATGCCTGCCGGTCGGAGGCGGGCGCCGCCTTCGGGTCGTCCGAGATCTACTGCGAGAAGTTCGTCCGGAACGCGCGCCACATCGAGGTCCAGGTGCTGGGCGACCGGAACGGCATCCGCGTGCACCTCGGCGAGCGCGACTGCTCGGTGCAGCGCCGCCACCAGAAGCTCATCGAGGAGTCGCCGGCGCCGGCGCTCCCGGCCGACACGCGCGCGGGGCTCCATCGCGCCGCGCTCACCGTCGCCGCCGCCGTCAACTACGTGAGCGCCGGCACCGCCGAGTTCCTCGTGGACGAGGACGGGCGGTTCTACTTCATCGAGATGAACACGCGGATCCAGGTCGAGCACCCGGTGACCGAGATGGTGACCGGCATCGACCTGATCCGCGAGCAGATCCGGATCGCCGCCGGCGAGGCCCTCGGCTACCGCCAGGACGCCGTGCGGATCGACGGCCACGCGATCGAGGTCCGCGTCAACGCCGAGGACCCCGACACGTTCGCGCCGAGCGCCGGCCGGGTCAGCGCGTGGGTGCCGCCGGGGGGGTTCGGCGTGCGCGTGGACAGCCACCTGATGGCACCCTACGTCGTGCCGCCGTTCTACGACTCGCTGCTCGCCAAGATCATCGTCCGCGGCGGCGACCGCGCGGAGGCGATCGACCGCATGTGCCGGGCGCTGCACGAGACCGTGCTGGAGGGCGTCAAGACCACCATCCCGTTCCAGCTCCGGGTGCTGAACGACCCGGCGTTCGTCGAGGGTCGCTTCACCAGCGCCGACACCGCCCGCCTCCGCGGCTGATGGACCCGTCGCTCTACATCATCCTCGACCGCACGGCGGCGCGCGGCCGGGACCTCGAGGCCATCCTCGAGGCGGCGCTGGCCGGCGGCTGCCGCACGTTCCAGCTCCGCGAGAAGGCGTGGCCGTCGGGCCGGGCGCTCCCCCTCGCCGAGCGGCTCCGCGCCCGCTGCCGGGAGGCCGGCGCGGTGTTCATCGTCAACGACCGGGTGGACCTCGCGCTCGCCGCCGGCGCCGACGGCGTCCACCTCGGCCAGGACGACCTGCCCCCGCGCGCCGCCCGGCCGCTCCTCCGCGCCGGGATGATCCTCGGCCTCTCCACGCACAGCGTCGACCAGGCGCGCGCCGCCCAGGCGGCGGGCGCCGACTACGTGGCGGTGGGCTCCCTGTTCCCGACCCTCACGAAGCCCGACTTCCAGCTCGTCGGCCCGGCGCTCGTCCGGGAGCTCCGGGCCGAGATCCGCGTGCCCCTGATCGGGATCGGGGGCGTCACGCCGGCGAACGTCGCCGAGGCCGTCCGCGCCGGCGCCGACGGGGTGGCCGTGATCTCCGCGGTGTGCGGCGCCGACGATCCCGAGGCCGTCACGCGCGCCTTCCTCGACGCGATCCGCGGGGCGCGCGACTTGACCCCCCGGGGCCGGCCGCTATAATGGCGGCGCGCTCGCGACATCCGACCCGTCGCTCGACGTGCACAAGGAGGGGGTCCGCATGATCCGCAACCTCATTCGCCCGGCGTCCGTCCTGACCGTCCTGCTCACCCTGGTGGCCCTGCCGTCGGCGTCGAATCTCGAGGCGCAGGGCAAGGGCACCATCAAAATCGCCACCCAGAGCCCGCTGTCCGGCGGGCAGGCCGCCCTCGGTGAGGGCATCAAGCTCGGCGCCCAGCTCGCGATCGAGAGGTTCAAGGGCGGCCTCGAGAAGGCGGGCTTCAGGGTCGAGCTGGTGCCGTACGACGACCAGGCCAAGCCGGACGTCGGCGTGGCCAACGCGAAGAACATCATCGCCGACAAGGACATCCTGGTCGTGATCGGCCACCTCAACTCCGGCGTCGCCATTCCGTCGTCCGAGGTCTACAAGGAAGTGAACCTCGCGATGATCTCGCCGGCGAACACGAACCCGACGGTGACCGACCGCGGCTACGGCAACGTCTTCCGCGTGTGCGGCCGGGACGACGTCCAGGGCGTGGTCGGCGCCGAATTCGCGCAGGGCACGATCAAGGCCCGGAGCGCGTACGTCATCCACGACAAGACGACGTACGGCCAGGGCGTGGCCGAGTTCTTCAAGGCCGACGCCGAGAAGAAGGGCATCAAGATCCTGGGGTTCGAGGGCACCGAGGAGAAGTCGAACTTCGATCCGATCATCACGCCGGTCAAGGCGAAGAACCCCGACCTCATCTACTTCGGCGGCATCTACGAGCAGGCCGGCCCCTTTTTCAAGCAGGCGCGCGAGAAGGGCGTGAAGGCGAAGTTCCTCGGGCCCGACGGGCTCGACTCCTCCGACCTCGCCAAGATCGCCGGCAAGGCCGTCGTCGGCATGTACTACACGTCGGTCGCCGGCCCCGTCTCCGTGTACCCGCAGGCCAAGCAGTTCGCCGACGAGTACAAGAAGAAGTTCGGGAAGAACCCCGAGCCCTTCGCGGCCCAGGCCTACGACGCGACGGCCATCGGCATGAAGGCCGTGGAGGCGGCGGTCAGGGGTGGCAAGACCCCCACGCGCGACGCGGTGACGGCCGCGATCCGCGACGTCAAGCACACGGGGATCACCGGCGCCGTCGAGTTCGACGGCAAGGGGGACCCGAAGAAGGCGCTCTACTTCGTGCTGCAGGTCGCGAGCGAGAACCCGGAGAAGTGGGGCGACAACAAAGAGGTGAAGCGTCTGACGATCGCGGCGCCGGCGGCGAAGAAGTAGCGCGCCGGGGCCGGGGGCCGGGGCGGGATCCGGCGACCACGCGCTCGGCGGCGATGCGATGACCGCCGTGCTGTCTCACACACCGCAGGGCGGCGTCGCCGAAGTCGGCGCGAACGGGTCGCCGAATCCCGCCCCGGCCCCCGGCCCCACCGCACCACCGCTGAGGCACCGGACGGCGACCGAGGCTTCCCGCATCGCGTGACGTCATGGATCTCCCGCTCCTGATCGGCATCTTCCCCCAGGTCTTGCTCGACGGGCTCATCCTCGGGTTCATGTACGCGCTGATCGCGCTCGGCTACACGATGGTGTACGGGGTGCTCGAGTTCATCAACTTCGCCCACTCCGAGATCTTCATCGTCGGGGCGTTCGTCGGGGTCGAGATCCTGCTCGGGCTCAAGGGGGCGGGCTGGCTGGAGAGCCTGCCCTGGCCGCTGGTGCTGCTGCTCCTCCTGGTGGCGGCCATGGCGGTGAGCGGCCTCCTCGCCGCCGCCGTCGAGCGCGTGGCGTACCGCCCGCTCCGCTCCGCCCCCCGGCTCATCCCGCTCATCTCGGCCATCGGCGTGTCGTTCTTCCTCCAGGACCTGATCCGCCTGGTCGAGTCCGTCTGGCGCAATGCCTTCAACCTGGTCTACCCCACGCTCGACGGCCTCAACCACCGCTTCGAGCTGACGGAGACGCTCGACGTCTCGGTGAAGTCGCTCGTCGTGATCGTCGCGGCGCTGGCGATGCTGTGGGTCCTCCACATGCTGGTCAACCGCACGAAGATCGGCACCGCCGTCCGCGCGGTCGCCGAGGACCAGGCCGCCGCGAGCCTCGTGGGGATCGACGTCAACCGCATCATCTCCCTCACCTTCCTCATCGGCGGCGCCATGGGCGGCGCGGCCGGCGTGCTCTTCGGGGTGCAGTACGGACTGATCAATCCCTACAGCGGGTTCATCCCGGGGCTGAAGGCGTTCACGGCGGCGGTGCTGGGCGGGATCGGGAACATCCCGGGCGCGATGGTCGGCGGGATCGTCCTCGGCCTGCTCGAGGCTTTCGCCGCCTCCTACCTCGGGCTCCTCACCGGCGGGGCGTTCGGCGCGGAATACAAGGACATCTTCGCCTTCTCGGTGCTGATCCTGATCCTCGTCTTCCGGCCGAAGGGCCTCCTCGGCGAGATCGTGCGGGAGCGCGCGTGACCCGGGCCGCGCTCGCGATCGGCCTGATCGCCGTCTCGGCGTGGGCGGTGGCGACCTTCCCGCGCTCGATCCTCGTCTTCCTCCTCTTCCAGGGCTCGCTGCTCCACGCCTACCTGGCGCCGATCCCCCGGTGGCTCCGGGTCGCGCTCCTGGCCGCCGCGCTCCTCGTCCTCATGCCGGTCATCGGCGCCTACAACGGCTACTACCTCGAGGTCGCCACCCAGGTCGGCATCTTCGTCGCGCTCGCGCTCGGCCTGAACATCGTCGTCGGGCTGGCCGGGCTGCTCGACCTCGGCTACGTCGCGTTCTTCGCGGTCGGCGCGTACTCCTGGGCGATCTTCGGCTCCCCGCACGCCAACCTGATCTTCGGAGGCGGGTTCCCGCTGGCCGCGGGCTGGTTCTGGGCGTTCCTCGTCGTCGGCCTCCTCGTCGCGGCCGGCGCCGGGGTGCTGCTCGGCCTGCCGGTGCTGCGCCTGCGCGGCGACTACCTGGCGATCGTGACCCTCGGCTTCGGCGAGGTCATCCGCGTCCTCGCCAACAACCTCGACAAGCCGATCAACATCACGAACGGCCCCAAGGGCATCACGCCGATCTCGCGGCCGCCGGTGCCCTTCGACGTCTCCTACGCCGAGGCGTTCTACTTCCTGGTCCTGGCGATCGTCGGCGTCGTCATCCTGGTCAACCGCCGCCTGGAAGACTCGCACGTGGGCCGGGCGTGGGAGGCGATCCGGGAAGACGAGCTGGCGGCGCAGGCGATGGGGGTGCCGCTCGTCCGCTCGAAGCTCCTCGCCTTCGCGTGCGGCGCCTCGTTCGCTGGCGTGATGGGCGTGGTGTTCTCGGCCAAGCAGGTCTTCATCAACCCGGAGTCGTTCACGTTCCTCGAGTCCATCGGCGTGCTGGCGATGGTCATCCTCGGCGGCATGGGCTCGATCCCCGGCGCGGTGGTGGGCGCCACGGTCGTGACGGTGCTCAACCTCCAGGTGCTCAAGGGCCTGTCCCTCTGGCTCAACGAGCTGAAGAACGCGGGCGTCACGGTCTTCGGCCTGAGCCTCGCCGATCTGCCCACGCAGCTCGAGCCCGCCAAGTACGAGCGGATGATCTTCGGCATGATCCTCGTCCTCATGATGATCTTCCGCCCGCAGGGCATCTTCCCGGTGCGCCGCCGGGCGCGGGAGCTGGCGGGCAAGTCATGACGACGGCGCTCTTCGAGGCCCGCGGCGTGACCAAGCGGTTCGGCGGCCTCACCGCGCTCCACCAGGTGGACTTCGTCCTCGACCGCGGCATCGCCTCGATCATCGGGCCGAACGGCGCCGGCAAGACCACCCTCTTCAACATCTTCACCGGGCTCTACGCCGCCGACGAGGGCGGCGTCGCGTTCCAGGGCCGGCCGCTCCTCGGCCTCCGGCCCGACCAGATCACCGCGCTCGGCGTCTGCCGCACCTTCCAGAACATCCGCCTGTTCGCCAACATGACGGCCCTCGAGAACGTGCTGGTCGGCATGCACGCCCGCATCGGGCTGCGGGTCTGGGACGTCCTCGCGCGCGCGCCGCGCTTCCGCCAGACCGAGGCGGCCCTCCAGGCCCGCGCGGTGGCCCTGCTGGAGCGCGTCGGCCTCCGCGGCGACCCCAACGCCGTGGCCCGGAACCTCCCCTACGGCGATCAGCGCCGGCTCGAGATCGCCCGCGCCCTCGCCGCCGGGCCCGCGCTGCTCCTGCTCGACGAGCCGACGGCGGGCATGACGCAGGGCGAGGCCGGCGAGCTGATGGGCCTGCTCCGGGCGCTCGTCGCCGACCTCGGGCTCGCGCTGATCCTCATCGAGCACAACATGCGGGTCGTGATGGAGGTGTCCGACCGGGTGACCGTCCTGGACCACGGCGAGAAGATCGCCGAGGGGCCGCCGCGCGAGGTCCAGGCCGACCCGCGCGTGATCGAGGCCTATCTCGGCGCGGCGGCCCGCCAGCGGAGGCCCCGTGCTGCGCGTTGAGGCGCTCGAGGTCGCCTACGGCGCGATCCGCGCGCTCAAGGGCGTGGCGCTCGAGGTCGGCCGCGGCCAGATCGTGGCGCTCCTCGGCAGCAACGGCGCCGGCAAGAGCACGACCCTCAAGACGATCTCGGGGCTGGTCCCCGCCGCGCGCGGGACGATCACGCTCGACGGCGAGTCGCTGGTCGGCGTGCCGCCCCACGCGATCGCGCTCCGCGGCATCGCCCACGTCCCCGAGGGGCGGCGCATCTTCAATCGCCTCACGGTCCGCGAGAACCTCATGATGGGCGCCTATCCCCGGCGCGACCCGGGCGTCGCCGAGGACCTCGACCGGGTCTTCGCGCTCTTCCCGCGCCTCGAGGAGCGGATCACCCAGGTCGCGGGCACGCTCTCGGGCGGCGAGCAGCAGATGCTGGCGATCGGACGCGCCCTGATGCTGCACCCCAGACTGCTGCTCCTCGACGAGCCGAGCATGGGGCTGGCGCCGGTGCTCGTCGAGCAGATCTTCGCGACCATCGACGACATCAACCGCCAGGGGATGACGATCCTCCTGGTCGAGCAGAACGCCGCCATGGCGCTCGGCATCGCCCACCGGGGCTACGTGCTGGAGACGGGCACGATCGCGCTGGCCGGCACCGCGGAGGAGCTGGCCGGCAACGCCGACGTCCGCCGGGCGTACCTGGGCGAGTAAACCACACGGGAGACCTTCCATGCTCGAGCACGGACTCACGTACGAAGCGCACCGGGTCGGCGCCGTCTACACGACGCGCGCGCGCACGGTGTCCGAGACCGACATCGTCACCTTCGTGAACCTGTGCGGGTTCACCGAGCCGCTCTTCATGGACATGGAGTTCGTCGCGCGCGCGTCCGTCTTCAAGCGCCGCGCCGCGCCCGGCGCGCTCACGTTCGCCCTCTCCGAGGGCCTCGTCATCCAGACCGGCCTGATCCACGAGACCGGCATGGCCTGGCTCGGGGGCGAGATCCGGGTGGTGGCGCCGGTGCTGGAGGGCGACACGCTGTCCGTGGAGGTCGAGGTCGCGGACAAGCGCGAGACGAAGAGGGCGGACCGGGGCATCGTGACCTACCGCCACCGCGTCCTGAACCAGCGCGGCGAGGTGGTGCTGGAGGCGCGCGTGCAGCGGATGATCCGCCGCGCGTCCGCGTAGCCCCGGCGGCCGGTGCTCGTCCTCTCCCGCGACGACCTCCGGGCGGCGCTCGCCCCGCGCGCGCTGGTCGAGGCGCTGGCCGAGGCGTTCAGGCTGCGGGCCGCCGGAGCGGCGCGCGTGCCGCCCCGCGCCGCCGTGCCGGTCACCGGCGACGGGCTCCTCCTGCTGATGCCGGCGGCGCTCGCCGAGACCGGCGACCGCGTCGCGCTCGGGACGAAGCTCGTCACCTACTACGCCGGGAACCGGGCGCGCGGGCGCCCGACGCTCTACGCGAGCTACGTCCTGATGGACGGCGCCACCGGCGAGCCCCTGGCCCTGCTCGAGGGCACCTACCTCACCGGGATCAGGACCGGCGCGACCTCGGCCCTCGCGGCGCGGCACCTGGCGAGGCCGGACGCGCGGCGCGCCGTCTGCGTCGGCGCCGGGGTGCAGGCGGGCTTCCAGCTCCGCTGCTTCGCGGCGACGCTGCCCCTCGAGCGGGTGGCCGTCGTCGGGCGCGACCCCGAGCGCGCGCGCCGGTTCGCCGACGCGATGGCGCGCGAGCTGGGGCTCGGCGTCGAGGTGGCGGCCGACCCCCGCCGGGCCGTCGCCGAGGCCGACCTCGTGACCTGCGCGACGACGTCCGCCACGCCCGTCGTCCACGGCGCCGACCTGCGCCCCGGGACCCACGTGGACGCCGTGGGCGCGTTCCGCGCCGACGCGCGCGAGGTGGACACCGAAACGGTCCGGCGCGCGCGGGTCGTCGTGGACACCTACGAGGGCGCGCTCGAGGAGGCGGGCGATCTGCTGATCCCGCTGCGCGAGGGCGCGATCGAGCGCGGGCACGTCGCGGCGGAGCTGGGCGAGCTGGTCACCGGCGCCCGGGCCGGCCGGACGGGCGCCGGCGAGGTCACGCTCTTCAAGTCGGTCGGCTACGCCCTCGAGGACCTCGCCGCCGCCCGGCTCGCGTACGATCGGGCGAGGGGCGGCGGGATCGGCACGGAGGTGAGGCTGTGACCGTGAGCCGCACCGCCGGGGTCGTCATCGTCGGCGGCGGCGTCACCGGGGCGTCCCTCGCCTTCCACCTGGCCTCGGCCGGCGTCCGGGACGTCCTCGTCCTCGAGCGCGCGGCGCTGGCCTCCGGCGGCTCGGGCTGGTCGGTCGGCATCATCCGCCAGCTCTACCCGACACCCGAGACGAGCCGGATGGTCCGGCGCTCGCTCACGGTCTTCCAGCGCTTCGGCGAGGCGGTCGGCGGCGACGCGGGCTTCGTGCCGTGCGGCGCGCTGATCGGCGTGTCGCCGGCGATGCGGCCCGCGCTCGCGAGGTCCGTCGCCTCGCAGCGCGCGCTGGGGATCCGCGCCGAGATCCTGGACCCCGCCGACGCCGCGCGCGTGGAGCCGCGGATCGACACGCGCGCGCTCGGCGCCGTCCTCTGGGAGCCCGAGTCGGGCTACGGCGACCCGAGCGCCGTGACGATGGGCTTCGCCGAGGCGGCGACGCGGCGGGGAGCCCGGATCGAGCAGGGCGTCGAGGTCACGGCCATCCGGCGCTCGGGCGACCGCGTCACCGGCATCGAGACGGCGCGCGGCGAACGGATCGAGGCGCCCGTCGTCGTCAACGCCGCCGGCCTCTGGTCGCCGCGCCTCGCGCGCCTGGCGGGCGTGGAGCTGCCCATCGTGATCGGCCGCCATCCGGTGTTCGTCATCGAGCGCGATCCCGCCTTCGGCCGGCCGCACCCCGTGTACCTCGACCTGGCCGGCGGGAGCTACGTGCGGCCGGAGACCGGCGGCCTGACGCTCACCGGCTCGCTCACCGACGACGAGACGAAGCATCCGATGGACCCCGACCGGCTCGGCGGCGACGTCGGTCTCGACGAGGCCGAGGCGGTGCTGGCGCTGACGAGCCGCGCGCTGCCCGGCCTGGCCGACGCGCGTTATCGGCGCGGCTGGGCGGGCGCCTTCGACATCACCCCCGACTGGATGCCCATCCTCGACGAGTCGCCGCTCCGCGGCTTCTGGATCGCCGCCGGGATGAGCGGCCACGGCTTCAAGCTCTCGCCCGCGGTGGGCGAGACGCTGGCGGCGCTCATCACGGGGGCCACGCCCCCCGTCGATCCCGCACCGTTCCGCTTCGGCCGGTTCGGCACGCCGGCGACGCCGGGCACGTTCGTCTCGTCCTATCTCCGTTGACCCGCTCGCGCGCCGCGGCGCCCTGACCGCCGCGCCCGCGGCTGACCGGTGTGGCGCCAACCCGGCAAGAAACTAACCGGGACTGTCAGCTCCCGTGACAGCGGCGACCTATCCGACTCCGACCGGCCGGCTCGTCTTTTCCGAATTTCCCTAAATATCAACAATTTGTGGAACATGGATCCGTGGGCTCCCACACCGGGATCCACGGCTAACGTGGCGTCCTGATTGCACCGGTAGGACCCTTCGGGGGACTGTGATAGCGTGGCCACCTGGGTATCCGGAATGTCAACGATGGAGACCATGACCGACCTCGAGTCCGGCCGGTCGCCGGGGCCCCAGGCGCCCGGCCCGGTGTCGATCGTGATGCTCGTGTACAACGAGGCCGAGGTCATCGAGCACGTCGTCCGCGGCTTTCACGAGGCGATCGGGCGCCGGCTGCCGGGCTCGCAGTTCATCGTCGCCGAGGACGGCAGCCGCGACGGCACGACCGAGATCCTCCGGCGCCTGGCGGACGAGCTGGGCCTGACGCTCACCCACCGCGACGAGCGCCGGGGCTACACGCGCGCGCTCCGCGACGCGCTCGCGCTGGCCCGGCACGACCTCGTCCTGTTCAGCGACAGCGACGGCCAGCACGACCCCGCCGACTTCTGGCGGCTCGCCCGCCGCATCCCCTACTGCGACATGGTCATCGGCTTCAAGCAGCCGCGCCGCGACCCGCTCTACCGCCTCGCGATGTCGCGCGTGTTCAACCGCCTCGTCGGCGTGCTGTTCAAGCTCCGCTTCCACGACGTCAACTGCGGCTTCCGTCTCATGCGCCGCGCGCTGGTCGAGGATCTCCTGCGCGACGAGTGGCGGATGCGCGCCTGCACCTTCACCGAGTTCACGATCCGCGCGTTCTACAAGGGCTACGCGATCCAGGAAGTCCCGATCCGCCACCTGCCGCGGCCGTTCGGCGAGTCGCGCGGCGTGCCGGTCGCCGGGATCCCGAGGAACGTGCTGCACATCCTGCGCGAGTTCCGGGCGATGCGGCGGCGGATCAAGGAGACAGGGAGAGCCTGACCATGCCGATCTTCCTCGACACCGGGAACCTGGCCGAGATCGAGAAGTTCCACCGGATGGGCGTGCTCCGCGGGGTCACGACCAACCCGACGATCCTCTTCAAGGAGGGCGTGACGGGCGGGATGAAGGGGATCGAGGACCGGTCGCGCCTGATCGCCAAGCTGATCGCGCCCTACCCGCTCTCGGTCGAGGTGACCGCCCCGGACCGCGCGACGGCGCTGGCCCAGGCCCGGACGTTCGCCGGCTGGGCCGACAACATCGTCGTGAAGGTGACGGTCCACGGCCCGGAGGGCGAGCTCGAGAACATGGAGCTGATCCACGAGCTCGAGACGCGCCACGACATCCGCGTCAACGTCACGGCCATGATGAGCGCCCAGCAGTGCTTCCTGGCCGCCATGGCCGGCGCCAGCTACGTCTCGCTCTTCGGCGGGCGCGTGAACAACATGGGCTACAACGCCTGCGACGAGATCCGGACGCTCCGGACGGTGCTCGACCGGTTCGGGCTGCGGGCCCAGATCATCGTCGGCTCCACGCGCGAGGTGCTCAACGTCATCGAGTGGCTCGAGGCCGGGGCGCACATCGTGACCGCCGTCCCGAGCCTGCTCGAGGGCATGCTCGTGCACCCCTACACGAAGGAGACCGTCCGGATGTTCCTCGCCGACGGCGCCAGGCTCGAGGCCAGGCTCAAGGGATGACCGTCGGCATCCTCGGCGGCGGCCTCGCCGGGCTCAGCGTCGCGGCGCACCTCGACCACGGCTACGAGGTCCTCGAGCGCGACCGCGAGTGCGGCGGCCACTGCCTCACGATCGAGGAGGACGGGTTCACCTGGGACGGCGGCGGGCCCCACATCATCTTCTCCCGCAACCAGCGGATGGTGGACTACATCGTCTCGCTGCTCGCGGGCAACGTGCTCCGGCGGCGGCGCAACAACAAGATCTTCTTCAAGGGCCGCTACGTGAAGTACCCGTTCGAGAACGGCCTCGACGACCTCGAGCCCCAGGACCGCTTCGAGTGCCTCTACCATTACCTCTACAACGACCACCCGAAGCCCGCGAACTTCAAGGAGTGGCTCTACCACACCTTCGGCACGGGGCTCACCGAGAAGTACCTGCTCCCGTACAACGAGAAGATCTGGAATTGCCGGGCCGAGGAGCTCGGCCTCGACTGGGTCGAGGGCCGCGTGCCCAAGCCGCCGGTCGAGGACGTGATCAAGGCCGCGGTCGGCGTCGAGACCGAGGGGTACACGCACCAGCTCTACTACCACTACCCGGAGCGGGGCGGCATCGTCTGCGTGCCCCGGTCGCTGGAAGCGCGCGTCAAGAAGATCACGACCGGCTTCGAGGTGCTCGCGATTTCGCGCCGGGGTGCCCGGTGGGTCGTCTCGGACGGCCGGCAGGAACGCGAGTACGACCGGATCGTCGCCACGATCCCCCTCCTCGACCTCGCCACGCGGGTGGAGGGCGTGCCCGCCGACGTGGTGGCCGCCGTCCGCGCGCTCCGTTGCAACTCGCTGATCGTGGTCGGCCTCGGGCTCGCCACGGTCGCGCTCCCCGACTACACGGCCGTCTACATCCCGGACCCCGGCATCCTGACCCACCGCATCTCGTTTCCCGGCGCCTTCAGCCCCAGGAACGTGCCGCCGGGCCGGTCCATGGTGAACGCCGAGATCACCGCGAACGCCGGCGACGGCGTGTGGGAGCTGAGCGACGACGCCGTGGTGAAGCGCGTCATCGACGACCTCGACGGCATGGGCGTCATCCGCCGGGCCGACGTCTGCTACGCGCGGGCCGTGCGCGACACCTACGGCTACGTCGTGCAGGACGCGGGCTACCGGAAGAACCTCGCCGTCGCCAGGGCCTGGTTCGAGGCGGCCGGCCTCCTCCTCTGCGGGCGCGTCGCCGAGCACGAATACATCAACATGGACGTCGCGATCGAGCGCGGCATGGCGGTGGCGCACCGCCTCAACGCGGAAGGCCCCTAGGCGTCCCGTGCGGGTCTTCGTCGCGGGCGGCGCGGGCTTCATCGGCAGCCACCTCGTGGACCACGTCCTGTCGGCGTCCGCCGACGCCGTGACGGTCTTCGACAACTTCACGTCGGGCCAGCGCTGGCACCTCCGGGACCACGCCGGGAGCGCCCGGCTCACGGTCGTGGAGGGTGACCTCGGGGACCGGGCCGCGCTGACGGCGGCGGTGCGCGACCACGACCTCGTGTACCACTTCGCGTCGAATCCCGACATCGCCAAGGCGATGACCCAGCCCGACATCGACTTCTGGCAGGGGACCTACCTCACCCAGAACCTGCTCGAGGCCATGCGCGAGGCCGGCGCGCGCCGGCTCGTCTACGCCTCGGGCAGCGGCGTCTACGGCGAGACCGGCCTCGCGCCCGCCCACGAGGACCAGGCGCCGCTCCTGCCGATCTCGACCTACGGCGCCAGCAAGCTCGCGTGCGAGGCGCTCATCGCGGCCTATTGCCACCTGTTCGGCTTCCGGGCGTGGGCGTTCCGCTTCGCGAACGTCGTGGGGCGGCGGCAGACGCACGGCGTCGCCTACGATTTCATCCGGAAGCTCCGCCGCGACCCGGCGCGGCTCGAGATCCTGGGCGACGGCGCCCAGAGCAAGTCCTACGTCCACGTCTCGGACGTCGTGGCGGCGATCCAGTACGTCGTCGCCCGGGCGGCCGTGCCGTTCAACTACTACAACGTGGCCACCGACGACTACCTCGACGTCAAGACGATCGCCGACATGGTCGTCGAGGCCATGGGGCTGCGCGGCGTCGCCTACCACTTCACGGGAGGCGACCGCGGCTGGAAGGGCGACGTGCCCGTCCTGCGCTTCGACCTGACGAAGATCCACGCGCTCGGCTGGCGCGCCGCGCTCGGCTCCCACGAGGCCATGCGCCGCGCCATCGGCGAGATGCTGGGGGACCGGCCATAGAGATGCAGATCGCGATCCTGGCGGGCGGCCTGGGCACGCGCCTCGGCGCCCTGACGGCGCGTCGGCCGAAGTCCATGGTGGACGTGGCCGGCCGGCCGTTCCTCGCCTGGCAGCTCGACCTGCTGCGGCGCCACGGCGTGACCGACGTCGTCCTGTGCGTCGGCCACCTCGCGGACGAGATCCGTGGGCACTTCGGCGGCGGCGCCGACTTCGGCGTGAGGATCCGCTACAGCGACGAGGGCGACCGGCGCCTCGACACCGCCGGGGCGCTCAAGTGGGCCGAGCCGCTCCTGGCCGAGGCGTTCTTCGTGCTGTTCGGCGATTCGTACCTGCGCTTCGACTACCGCGCGATCATGGAGCACTTCCTGGCCCGCGACCGCCTGGGGCTCATGGTCGTGCACCGGAACGAAAACCGCTGGGACCGGAGCGACATCCGCGTGGAGGGCGACTGCGTCACCGCCTACGCGGGGACGCCCGAGCCCGGCATGGTCCACATCAACGCCGGGCTGTCGGTCCTGCGGCGGGAGGCGCTCGCTTCGCTCGAGCGCGGCCGGCCCGCGTCGCTCCAGGGCCTGTACGCGACACTGATTCCGCCGCGCCAGCTCCTGGCCTGGGAGACTCGCCAGCGCTTCTACGAGGTCGGCTCGCCCGCCGGCCTCGAGGAGTTCCGGCGGCTCGCGGTGGCAGGAGGCATCCCGCAATGATCGTCACGCGCACGCCGCTCCGCATCCCGCTCGGCGGGGGCGGCACCGACCTGCCGTCCTACTCGTCGAAGTACGGCGGCTTCCTGGTCAGCGCCGCGATCGACAAGTACACGTTCATCACCGTCAACCGCCGCAAGCTCGACCGGCTGATCCGCGCCAGCTATTCGAAGACCGAGATCGTGGACAGCGTGGACAGGCTCCAGCATCCGCTCATCCGGGAGGCGCTCCGGCTGACCGGCATCGACGGCGGCGTCGAGATCACGTCCATCGGCGACATCCCGGGCGGCTCCGGGGCCGGCAGCTCCGCGAGCTTCACCGTCGGCCTGCTGCACGCGCTGCACGCGCTCAAGCGCGAGCAGGTCTCGCAGTGGCGGCTGGCCGAGGAGGCGTGCAAGATCGAGCTCGACGTCCTCAAGGAGCCGATCGGCAAGCACGACCAGTTCATCACGGCCATCGGCGGCATCACGTGCCTGGACATCGACCGCACGAACCACGTGTCCACGTTCCCGGCGGCGATCAGCGAGGACGTGCTCGAGGAGCTGGACCAGAGCCTGCTCCTCTTCTACACGGGCGTCGTGCGCAAGACCGGCGAGGTGCTCCACCCGCAGAACCAGGCCGCCAACGAGAGCCACCCCCAGACGCTCGCGAGCCTGCACCGGATCAAGGAGATCGGCTGGGAGATCAAGGGCGCGCTCGAGGCCGGCCAGCTCCGGCGCTTCGGCGAGCTGATGGACGAGCACTGGGACGTCAAGAAGCAGCTCTCCGGCCAGGTCTCGGGCGGCCAGTTCGACCGCTGGTACGACCTCGCCAAGACGGCCGGCGCGGTCGGCGGCAAGCTGATGGGCGCGGGCGGCGGCGGCTTCTTCGTGTTCTATTCCGAGAACGGGAAGAAGCCGGGGCTCCGCGAGGCGATGGCGCGCGAGGGGCTCATGGAGCTGCGGTTCCACTTCGACTTCGAGGGGACCAAGGTCCTCGTGAACTTCTAGCGGAGGCCCGCGTGTCCTACGTCGAGACCTACCTGAAGGAGGCGGCCGAGATCGCGGGCCGCCTCGACGCCTCCCAGATCCAGAGGATGGTGGACCTGCTGGTGGCGCTCCGCGCCCGCCGCGGACGCCTCTTCGTGCTGGGCGTCGGCGGGAGCGCCGGCAACGCCTCCCACGCCGTGAACGACTTCCGCAAGATCTGCGGGATCGAGGCCTACACCCCGGTGGACAACGTCTCGGAGCTGACGGCCCGCGTGAACGACGACGGCTGGGAGTCGGTCTTCTCGCGCTGGCTCGAGGTGAGCCGCCTCTCGAAGGAGGACCTGATCTTCGTCCTCTCGGTGGGCGGGGGCGACCTCGAGCGCAACGTGAGCCCGAACCTGGTGCGCGCACTGCAGTACGCGAAGCGGCAGGGCGCGGCGATCTGCGGCGTGGTCGGCCGCGACGGCGGCTACACGGCGAAGGTCGCGGACGCCTGCGTGATCATCCCGACGGTCAACCCGGCGACCGTCACGCCCCACGCCGAGGCGTTCCAGCCCGTGATCTGGCACCTCCTGGTCTCCCATCCCGCGCTCCAGGCGGCGCCGATGAAGTGGGAATCGATCGGCCGTTAGTCCCCGGCTCTCGCGAGTGAGAGGACGATAGGCGGTGGGACGGGTCAGGCCGGAGGTTCTCGTGCTCGCGCTGCTCGCGGCCGTGATCGCGGTGGCGCGGCTGCACACCTACCACGAGCCGCTCCAGACCGACGTCACCGGCGCCGCCGTCCTCGCGCGCGAGATGCTCGGCGGCCGCGCGCTCTACGCCGACCTCTGGGACCACAAGCCTCCGGCCTTCCACGCGAGCTACGTGGCCGCCGTCGCGCTCCTCGGCTGCGGACCCGCCGCGGTGTACGCCCTCGGCGTGCTCGCCGCCGTCGCCACGCTCGTCGGCGTCTACGCCGCCGGGGCACCGCTCTCGCGGACCGCGGGGCTCTGGGCGGCGGCGTTCTGGACGGCGGCCTCCGGCGACGTGTGGCTCGAGGCCAACCAGCCGGACGCGGAGGTCTTCGTGAACGCGGGCGTCGTCTGGGCCTTCGCGCTCCTCGTCCGGGCCGGCGCTGGCGCCGGCGCCGGACGCTTCCTCGCGATCGGCGCGCTCTTCGCGCTCGCCTCGCTCTACAAGCAGGTCGTCATCGCGCCGGCCGCGCTCCTCGCGCTCGCCCACGTCGCGTGGCCGCCCGAGGGCCGGAGCCGACGCCGGGCCCTCGCCGACGTGGCCGCGATCGCCCTCGTCGGCGCGGCGGCGTGGGCCGCGACGCTCGGCTACTTCGCGGCCGTCGGGCGGCTCGACGCGTTCTGGGAGTCGGTCGTCGTCTACAACCGCTTCTACACGCGCAACATGCTGACCTTCGTCGGGCGCGCGTTCGACGTCTATCACGCGGCCCTCGAGCCGGGATTGCGCACCCTGGTCCTGCTCGGCCTCCCGGCCGCGGTGGGCGGCCTGCTCGCCCCGCTGGCGATCCCCCGCCGGCCGCGGGGTCTGTGGCTCGCGCTGCTGCTGGCGACGCCCGTCGCCATCGGGCTCCACGGCCAGTTCTTCCCCCACTACTTCCAGCTCTGGTTCCCGGTGCTCGTCATCGGCGCCGGCTGGGC
>JACPCH010000155.1 GCA_016179875.1 Candidatus Rokuibacteriota bacterium
GCCGATCCGCCCGAAGAAATCCGGGAGCTCCCGCACCGAGCCGCGGATCCCGAGCGCGCCCAGGCCGTCGAGCACGAGGGCGTTGTAGGCGTTGATCCAAAACGCCAGCCGCGCCGCACGGCGCGGTGGGGCCTCCGCCAGCTCGGCGAGGATCAGCGGCGTAGGACGGCCTCGCCGTCGAGCTGGAACTCGCGATCGGTCGGCGAGACGGCCTTGATGTGCATCGTGCCGGCCCCGGTGATCCCGGCGAGGCCGCCGGTGCCACCGATGAGGCGCCAGACGCCGTTGTCGAGGAGCCGCGGCTTGCCGTCGGGGCCGGGGACGAACGTCGCCTGCACCTCCCACTGGATCACCGCCTGGTCGCCGTTCGGCAGCCGGGCCACGAGGTAGCCCCGCGGGGCGCCGTCGCGGCCGGGACGGATGTCGTGCATGCCGTACTCGGTGAGCTCGGCGCCGTTCAGCACGCCGGCGCCCGTCCCCTTGCCCTCGCGCCTCACGAACAGGACGAAGTGGGGCTGGCCCGTCGGCAGGTCGCCCCGGATCTGCTCCTTCGGGCTCATGACCGCTCTCACGCCGAGGGGCTCGGCACCTACGGACGCTGCGGTCGCGGTGATCATCAGGGCCGCCAGCACGATGGCTCGTCGCATCTCGGTCCTCCCGCGGGGTCGTGGTCGTGGACGGCCGTCATCGCCCGCCACGTGGGGGAAAACCCCGGAGGCCGGAGGTGTATTCCCCGGGGCCGGCGCTCAGCCGCCCGGCATCTCGCCGCGCGCGGCCACCCACTCGCGCAGGGCCTCGCGCGTGGACGGGAAGGCGAGCCGGTCCCACGGGATCGCGGGCCACCCACTCGCGCAGGGCCTCGCGCGTGGACGGGAAGGCGAGCCGGTCCCACGGGATCGCGGGCGCGGCGACCCATTCAAGCGCGTCGTTCTCCGCGCAGGGCGTGAGCGTGCCCCCGAGCACCTGCGCGCGGTACACGATGATCACCGGCGCGCCCGGATAGGTGTAGACGTTGAGGAGCCCGGTGAGGTCCACGCGGAGCCCCGTCTCCTCGAACGTCTCGCGCACCGCCGCGTCCGTCGCCGACTCGCCGAAGTCCACGAAGCCGCCCGGGAACGTCCAGAGCCCGCGCCCGGGGTTGATGGTCCGGCGGGTCAGCAGCACCGCGCCGTCGCGCTCGGGGATCGTGGCGGCGACGACCTTCGGGTTCAGGAAGAAGATGAAGCGGCAGCGCGTGCACACCTGCTGTTCGCGGTGGTCGGGTGGGACCGGCTCGGGCGCGAGCGGCGCGCCGCAGAGGGGGCAGAAGCGGATCGTGTGGGGCGCCAGGACCCGGTGGTGATCGATGCTCATGCCGCGAGTGTAAACCAGGCCGGGGCCGCGCTATGCTCGTTCCCGCCATGGGGACGGAGCCGCTGCCTGCTCACCGGCGGGGCGGTGTTCCTCACCTGGCTGGCGCTGGGCGGCGACGCCCCGGGGCACACCACGGTCTCCATCGGCCCGTTCTCCTTGCTGCTGCCGGCCCGCTTCGCCCGCGGCATCGAGCGCGTGTTCATCATCTTCTTTGCGCTGGTCAACGACGCGATCGCACTCGTCGCCTGGTACGCGACGCTCCGCGCGCTCGTCCGCCGCCGGGCGCCTTGACACCTCGCGCGGCCCGGTGCTACAACCCGGGGGTCGTGACCCGTCTCCCCTAGCCAGGAGGTTGCCCATGCCGCGCCGGACTCTCGCCATCACCGTCGTCGCGCTCATGCTCGTCACGGGGGGCCTGCTGGCCGTGGTCCACGGCCAGTCGCTCTCCGGCGAATACAAGATCGGCGTCCTCGAGCCGCTCACCGGCCCGCTCGCGGGCGAGGGCAAGCGCCACCTCGAGGGCTACGAGATCGTCCGCGACATGATCAACGAGCGGGGCGGCGTCATGGGCAAGAAGCTCGTGTTCGCCGTGGCCGACGCGCCCGATCCGACCGCCGCCGCCAGCGAGGCGAACCGGCTGGTCACGCGCGAGGGCGTGAAGATCATCACCGGCACGTTCTCGTCGCGCCTGTGCGGCGCCGCCAGCGAGGCGGCCGCCCGGCACAACGTCGTCTACTGGGAGACTTCCTGCGTGGACCCGCGCTTCAACAAGCGGGGCCTCAAGACCGTCTTCCGCACCGAGATCGACGCCACCGGCTTCGGCTGGTACAACGTCGAGTTCATCGCCAAGCATCTCGCCCCGCGGTTCGGCAAGAAGCCCAACGAGCTGAAGATCGCCTTCCTGTCCGAGGACTCCTCCTACGGCCAGGGCGTGACGGAGTCCGCCCGGCAGCGCGCCAAGCAGGAGTTCGGGATGCAGGAGGTGGCGGCCGAGTATTACTCGTTCACCTCGATCAACGACTTCACGCCGATCATCGCCAAGTTCAAGCAGCTCGCGCCCGACGTCGTCCACCACATCGGCTACACCAACGACGCGCCGCTCTTCTGGCGCCAGGCCCGCGAGCAGAACTTCCTGTTCAGGGCGCACGTCCACGCGGGCGCCACCGGCTATGGCTCGCCCGACTTCGGCAAGGCGCTCGGCGCCGACGCCAACGGCGCGTTCGCGCTGCTCGAGCCCGGGCCCGGCTTCCGGATCGAGGCGCTCCGGCCCGAGGGCCAGAAGCTCGAGCGCGAGTTCCGCGAGGCGGTCCAGAAGCGCACCGGCTCCTACCCGCTCGGCGGCCACCAGCTCGCCGGCGGCGGCCTCTGGCTGCTCAAGCTCGTCCTCGACCGGGCCCGGAGCGACGACCCCGACAAGTTCCGCGCGGCCGTGATGGCGCTCGACCTGCCGGTCGGCTCGGTGATCAACGGCTGGGGCGTGAAGTTCGCCGAGAACGGCCAGAACGCCAACGACCGGGTCCAGCACTACATGCTCCAGTGGCAGAACGGCCAGCTGGTGACGGTGTGGCCGGAGGAGTTCACGACGAACCGGGCGAAGTGGATTCCGCTCGGCGCCTGGGACCGGCGCAAATAGGCGTCCTCGCCCAGCTCGGCGTCTCGACCGTCCTCCTGGGCGGCATCTACGCGCTGATCGCGGTCGGCCTCACGCTGATCTTCGGGATCATGCGCGTGGTGAACTTCGCCCACGGCGAGTTCCTCATGCTCGGCATGTACCTGGCCTTCTGGGCCTTCAGCGCGTACGCGGTGGACCCCTACGTCGTGCTCTTCGTGTCCATCCCCATCTTCTTCGGCGTCGGGCTCGTCACCTACGCGCTCGTGATGCGAGGCGTGATCCACGCCTCCCACAACGTCCAGATCTTCACGACGGTGGGGCTCTCGACGGCGCTCCAGAACGTCGCGCTCGTCCTGTGGACCGGCGACTTCCGGATCGTGCGGCCCTGGCACTCGTCGGTGGTCATCCGGTTCGCCGACACCGCCTTCAACCTGTCGCAGGTCGTGGCCTTCCTGATCGCCGTCGCGCTCACGGTCGCGCTGTTCGCGTTCATGAAGTGGACCCACACCGGCCGGGTCATGCGGGCGACCGCCCAGGACGGCGACGCCGCGACGCTGATGGGCATCGACACCGACCGCGTGTACCGGCTGACGTTCGCGATCGGCATCGCCGCCGTCGGCGCCGCCGGCGTCCTGGTCGCGCCGCTCTACGCCGTGTACCCGACGGCGGGGCTCCAGTTCGTCCTGCTCGCCTACGTCGTCGTCGTGCTCGGCGGCCTCGGCGACATGGTGGGGGCGATGCTCGGCAGCCTGATCGTGGCCGCGGTGGAGGTGATCGGCTCCTACCTCTTCGGCGTGGCCTGGAAGGAAGTGCTCTACTTCGTCCTGTTCATCGCCGTGCTCGCCTTCCGCCCCGCCGGGCTCTTCGGGCAGCGCGGCGCCGAGACGCTCGGGGCCTGATGGCCGCCGCCCTCCGCGGGCGCGCGGGCGCCCTGGCCTTCTTCGCGGTCGCCGCGGCCGTCCCGCTCGCCGTGCGCGACCAGTTCTTCCTCGACACCTTGATCCTCATCCTGCTCTGGGGCGCGCTCTCCGCCGCCTGGAACGTCGCCGGCGGCTACGCCGGGCAGGTCTCGCTGGGCCACTCGGCGTTCTTCGGGATCGGCGCCTACTCGGCGGCGCTCCTGTCGGCGCGCTACGGGCAGTCGCCGTGGATCGGCATGCTGATCGGGATGGTGCTGTCGGTCGGCGCGGGCCTGATCATCGGCTACCTGTCGAACCGGCTCCGCGGCCCCTACTTCGCGCTCTCGACGATCGCCTTCTCGCAGGTGCTGCTCATCGTGGCCAGCCGCTGGCGCGGCTTCACCGCCGGCTCCGAGGGCATCCCGGTGCCCTTCCGGCCCGGCTTCGCCACGCTCGGCCTCGGCCACGTCGCGTGGGCCTACCTGGCGCTCGCGCTCGCGGCCTTGTTCTACGGGATCCAGGTCTATCTCGAGCGCTCGCGGGTCGGCTACCAGCTGGCGGGCGTCCGCGAGGACGAGGACGCCGCCGAGGCCCTCGGCATCCCGAGCCGGCGCTTGAAGGTCATCGCCGTCACGGCCAGCGCGGCGCTGACCTCGGTGTGCGGCACGCTGTGGGCGCAGTACGTTGGGTTCGTGGACCCGTTCTACGTCTTCTCGGTGGACCTCTCGATCCGCTTCGCGCTGAACGCGATCATCGGCGGGTTGGGGACGGCGCTGGGGCCGTGGCTCGGCTCGATCCTGATCACCGCGCTCGAGACGTACCTGCGCGCGACGTTCTCGGGCATGAAGACGGGCTTCGCCGGCATCTACCTCGTCATCTACGGCGTCGCGCTGATCCTGGTCGTGCGCTTCGTGCCCGAGGGCCTCGCCGGCGTGGCGGCGCGGCTCCGCGCCCGGTGGACGCGTGCTCACGCTTGAGCGCGTGAGCAAGCACTTCGGCGGCCTCACGGCCGTCCGCGAGGTGTCGCTCGAGGTGCGCGCGGGCGACCTGCTCGGCATCATCGGCCCCAACGGCGCCGGCAAGACCACGCTGTTCAACGTGATCGCCGGCTACTACCGGCCCGACGGCGGGCGCGTGCTGCTCGACGGGCGCGACGTCGCCGGCCAGCCGCCGCACGCGATCTGCCGGCTCGGGCTCACGCGCACCTTCCAGATCGTCAAGCCCTTCGGCAACCTCTCCGTCGGCGACAACGTGATGATCGGCGCCCTCAACCGGCTGAGGAGCGTGCGGGCGGCACGCGTCGAGGCCGAGCGTGTGATCGAGACGTGCGGGCTCACGGCGCAGGCCGGAGCCCCCGCCAAGACGCTGCCGGTGGGCCTCCGCAAGCGCCTCGAGGTGGCCCGGGCGCTGGCGACGCGGCCGCGGCTCCTCCTGCTCGACGAGGTCATGGCCGGCCTCAACCCCGCCGAGCTCGCGGGGATCATCGAGCTGATCCGCCGGCTCCACGCCGACGGCCTCACGCTCATCGTGATCGAGCACATCATGGCCGCGATGATGCGGCTCGCCCAGCGGATCGTCGTGCTGCACCACGGCGAGACGATCGCCGAGGGGACGCCGGCGGAGATCACGCGCGATCGCCGCGTGGTGGACGCCTATCTCGGCGAGGAGTTCGTCCTTGCTCAGGCTTGAGGCGGTCGACGCCTACTACGGCGACCTGCAGGCGCTCGCCGGCGTCGGCTTCGAGGTGCACGAGGGCGAGATCGTGGCGCTGGTCGGCGCCAACGCCGCCGGCAAGTCCACCACGCTGCGCGTGATCTCCGGGCTCGTGGCCCCGCGCCGGGGCCGCGTGCTCTTCGGCGACGAGGACCTGACGGCGGTGGCCGCCCACGCGCGGGTGGCCCGCGGCATCGTGCAGGTCCCCGAGGGCCGGCGCCTCTTCCCGTTCATGACGGTCGCGGAGAACCTCCTGCTCGGCGCCCACACGCCCGGGGCGCGCGGCGAGCGCGCCGCGTCGCTCGAGCGCGTCTGGGCGCTCTTCCCCGTGCTCGCGGACCGCCGGGCCCAGCTCGCCGGCTCGCTGTCGGGCGGCGAGCAGCAGATGTGCGCCATCGGCCGGGCCCTCATGGCCCGGCCGCGCGTGCTCATGCTCGACGAGCCGACGCTCGGCCTGGCGCCCGTGCTGGTCGCGAAGATCTTCGAGACCGTGCGCGCGATCAACGCCGCCGGCGTGACGGTGCTGCTCGTCGAGCAGAACGTCCGCCAGGCCCTCACGCTCGCCCACCGCGCCTGCGTGCTGGAGAGCGGCCGGCTGGTGCTGGAAGGACGGGCGAGCGAGCTGCTCGGCGACGAGCGGCTCCGGCGCGCCTACCTTGGAATGTAGGGATTGAGCGCCCCGCGGGTGTGGGCGGGCGTGGACGTGGGCGGCCGGCGCAAGGGCTTTCACGCCGCGGCGGTGGACGGCCGGGGCGTGATCGGCGGACCCGCGCGGCTCCTCACGCCCGGCGATGTCGTCGCCTGGCTCCGGCCGCTCCGCCCCCGCCTCATCGCCGTGGACAGCCCCCGGCGCCCGGCGCCCGACGGCCGCCGCTCACGCGCCGACGAGCGGGCCCTGGCGCGCGCCGTCTGCAGCCTCCGCTATACTCCCGACCGTCGGGCGCTGGCGCGCAATCGTTACTACGAGTGGATCCGGCACGGCTTCGAGCTCTACGCGGCGCTGGCGCGGGCCGGCCTCCGCGCCGTCGAGTGCTTCCCGACCGCGGCCTGGACGCGCTGGTCCGGCCCGCGGGGCCGGCGGCCCCGCGCCGCGTGGTCGGCGCGGGCGCTGACGCGCCTCGGAGTGGCGGGTGTACCGTCGCGGCTCGGTCAGGACGGGCGCGATGCGATCGCGGCGGCCCTGACGGCACACGCCTGTGGCCGCGGCCGTGCCGAGCGCTTCGGCGCGATCGTCGTGCCGCGCGCGCACGCAGGTCGAGGAGGACGGCGATGAGGATCGATCGCGCGCGGCTCGAACAGTCCATCGAGGAGCTGGGCAAGATCGGCGCGACCCCGCGCGGCGGGCTCACGCGCCTGGCGCTCTCCGACGAGGACAAGCGCGGGCGCGACTGGATGGTCGCGCGCATGAAGGAGGCCGGCCTGCGCGTCAGCGTGGACCGGATGGGCAACATCTTCGGCGAGCGTCCGGGCGCCGAGGCCCTGCCGCCGGTCATGATGGGCTCGCACGTGGACTCGGTGCCGACGGGCGGCAAGTACGACGGCCAGCTCGGCGTGCTCTGCGGGCTCGAGACGATCCGCGCGCTGAATACCCACACGATCCGCACGCGCCACCCGGTGACCCTCGCGATCTTCACCAACGAGGAGGGCGCGCGCTTCCAGCCGGCGATGATCGCGAGCGGCGTGCTGGCTGGAAAGCTCGCGCTCGAGGACGCCTACAACGCGCGGGACAAGGACGGGATCCGCCTGGTGGACGAGCTCGAGCGCATCGGCTACCTCGGCCCCGAGCCCTGCGTGCCGCGCGCCTTCCGCGCCTACCTCGAGCTGCACATCGAGCAGGGCCCGTGCCTGGAGGAAGAGGGCCTGTCGGTCGGCGTCGTCGAGGGCATCGTGGCCATCTCGTGGTCGCGCCTCACGCTCCACGGCGTCCAGGACCACGCGGGCCCCACGCCCATGCGGATCCGTCA
>JACPCH010000156.1 GCA_016179875.1 Candidatus Rokuibacteriota bacterium
CGCGCCGCGTGCCGGGAGATGAACGAGCGGGTCTTCGTGGCCTACCGCGCCCACCGGGCGCGCGCCGACCGCGGCGCGTAGCGCCTCGATCCTCCGCGCAGCGACCTTACTCGGCGAGCCGCGAGTCGCGCGGCAGCGGCGGGGGTCCCTCCCACCGCGTCGAGCGCACGATCTCGGGCGCCGCCTGCTCGGCGGCCCGGCCGACGGCGCGCACGACCACGTCGCTCACGGCGTTGACGAACCATTGCCCGGCATCCGACTCGACGAACGCGGTCAGCTCGGCGAGCTCCCCGTCCGTCAGGTCCTGGTAGGTGAAGAGCATTCCGATCAGCGACGCCTGGCGCATCCGCTCCCGCGCCCACGCCCGGAGGTCGGTGAGCCGGCTCTCGACCTCGGCCGGCTCCATGAGCTCGCTCGCGTTGACGAGGCTCCGGAGGATCGCCAGCGTGATGTCGAGCGAGGTCTCGGTGGCGAGGCCGGCGGCGTCGAGCCGGAAGAGGAGCGCGAGCCGCTCGGGCGACGGCCGCTCGGCGTCGAGCCGCCCGAGAAACGCGCCCAGCGCCTCGTCGCGCCCGGGCATCGCCGCCGTCACCTCGAGGGCCACCACGCGCTGGCCGAGCGGCGAGCGGAACCACGCGAGCGCGCGCTCGAGCTGGACCGGCTCGGTGCGGCCGGCGAAGGCCTCCCGCACGCGCCCGTAGAGCGCGCCGGGCTCGAAGTGCGCGGAGGTCAGCCGGAACTCGCTCTCGATCCGGGCGACGAGGCTTTCGAGCTGGAGCCGGAGCCCCGAGCGCTCGAGCAACTCCTGGGCGGCACCGTCGGCGACGGCCTCCGGCGCGGTCGTGGCGACCCCGGCGCTCTCGTCCCGCCAGACGGCCGCGGACGCCGGGACCGTCCCCCACGCGAGCACCCCGCCGAGCACCAGGACCGTCGCCAGCCGCTTCATGGCCGCCTCCTTGGCTCCGTCTGGAGCTAAGGACTGCATACCGCATGCCGCTGGTATCGGTCATTAGAATCAGCGAGTTACTTGGCGGATGCTCCGGGGCTCTGGCAAGACCGGGTCCAGCGGGGCCGGAAATGTCCAGGAATGCCCGAACCGTCAGAAGGCCAGAGCGTAACCGTCGCGGCGCGGATCGGCCCCCGCCATGAGGGTGCCGGACTCCGGGTCTCGCAGCACGCCCTGCCCTCCGCCGACGATCCACGACCAGTCGCCGATCGGGTTGATCCGGTGGCCGCGGGCGCCGAGCGCGGCGAGCGTCTCGCCCGGGATGCGGGACTCGGCGTCCACCAGCCGGTCGCGGTAGACGCGCACGCGCGGCGCCTCGATCGCCTCCTGGATGTTCAGCCCGAAGTCGAGGACGTTGAGCAGCATCTGCGGCGTCGTCTGGAGGATGCCGTAGGAGCCCGGGGTGCCGATGGACAGGTGGAAGGCGCCGTCCCTGAAGACCTGCGCCGGCGACATCATCGTGCCGGCCTTGCGGCCGGGGCGGAGCGCGTTCGGCGACCCGGGGTCGAGGTCCATCCACTTGAGGATGTTGTTGAGCACGATCCCGGTGCCCGGCACCGCGAAGCCCGAGCCGAAGGGCACGCCGAGCGTCTGCGTGACCGAGACCACCGTGCCCTCACCGTCGGCGCACGCGAAGTGGGTGGTGTGCTCGTTCATGAAATCGGCCGGGTGGCCCTCGGCGATCTGACCCGGGAGCGTCTCGCGGCTCCAGCGCTCGCCCTCGCTCACCGCCGCGCGCGTGGGATCGATCCGGGCGCGCTGGGACGCCGCGTAGGCCTTCGAGAGGAGCCCGGCGATGGGCGCGTCGTCGCCATAGGCGTAGGCCAGGCGGTCGGCCGAGCCGAGCTTCACCGCCTCGATCAGGTGGTGCAGGTACTCGACCGAGTTGTGGCCCCACCCGCGGAGGTCCCAGCCCTCCAGGATGTTGAGCGTCTCGAGCATCTGGAAGGCCGAGAACGGCGGCGGCATCGAGACCACGTCGGCGCCCCGGTACCCGACGCTCACGGGCCGCCGCCACACGGGCGCGAAGGCCGCGAGGTCCTCCTCGGCGAGCCAGCCGCCGGCCTCGCGCACCGCCGCCGCGATCGCCCGCCCGATCGGCCCCCGGTAGAACGCCTCGGCGCCGCCCTCGGCGACCTGGCGCAGCGTGGCCGCCAGCTCCTTGTAGCTCGCGACCGCGCCCGGCCGCGGGCCGCCGTTCCCGAGGTAGAGGCGCTGGGCCTCCTTCGAGCGCCCGAGCGTGGCGCGCGCCTGCTCGACGAACTCCACGCCCTTGAACGTCAGCGGGACGCCCCGCTCGGCGTAAGCGACGGCCGGCGCCAGCACCGCGGCGCGCGGCATCGAGCCGAAGCGGTCGAGGGCCGCGAGCCAGCCGGCGAGGTTGCCCGGCGTCGCGCACGCCTTCGGCCCGCCGGCCAGCTCGTCCTCGGTGCAGCGGGCGGCGTCGGCGGCGCGGGGCGCGTGGCCGATGAAATCGAGGACGTGGCGCTCGCCCGTCCGCGCGCGCGAGATCAGCAGGAGCCCGATCCCGCCGATCCCCGACATGAAGGGCTCGACGACGTTGAGCGCGGCGGCGACCGCCACCGCCGCGTCCACGGCGTTGCCGCCGTCGAGCAGGATCTGGAGGCCCGCCGTCGAGGCCAGCGGGTGCGCCGAGGCGACGGCGCCGCGGGTGCCCATGACGGCCGGGCGGTGGGCGTGGCCAAGCGGAGCCATCGGGTCGCGCCGCTCTATTTCAGCGCCTGGCGCACCGCGGCGACGACGTCGTTGGCGGTCGGCGTCACGAAGCCCTCGAGCGGCGGGCTGAACGGGATCGGGACGTTCGGCCCCGCCACACGCGCGATCGGCGCGTCGAGGTCGTCGAAGCACGCCTCCATGACGACCCAGGCGAGCCAGGCCCCGGTCGAGCCGCGCATCGGCCCCTCCTCGGCGATCACGACGCGGCTCGTCTTCCGCACCGAGGCGGCGAGCGTGTCCCGATCGAGCGGCACCAGGCTCCGCGGGTCGACCACCTCGACCTCGATCCCCTCCTCGGCCAGCCGGCGCGCCGCCTCGAGGCTCTCGTGGACCATGCGCGCCGTGGCGATCACGGTCACGTCGCCCCCGGCGCGCTTGACGTCGGCCGAGCCGAGCGGGACGAGCGTCTCGGCCTCGGGCACCTCGCCCGTCACCCGGTAGAGCCCGCGGTGCTCGAAGACGAGCACGGGATCGGGGTCGCGGATCGCCGTCTTCAGGAGGCCGCGCGCGTCGGCGGGCGTGGACGGGATGCACACCTTCAGGCCGGGAATGTTGATGAACCAGGCCTCGACGGAATTGGAATGGTGGCCGCCCCCCGATTTGCCGATGCCGTAGGGCATCCGGAGCGTGAGCGGGCAGTCGATCTGGCCGCCGAACATGTAGCGCGACTTCGCGATCTGGTTGGCGACCTCGTCCATCGCGCACGTGACGAAGTCGGCGAAGTGCATGTCCACCACCGGCACCAGACCCGTCACCGCCGCGCCCATCGCCGAGCCGACGATGGCCGCTTCCGAGATCGGCGCGTTGAGCACCCGGTCGGCGCCGAACTCGTCGATCAGCCCCTTGGTGACGCCGAACGGCAGGCCGAGCACGATGTCCTCGCCGATGCAGTACACGCGCGGGTCCCGGCGCATCTCCTCGCGGAGGGCCAGGTTCAGCGCGTCGCCGAAATCCAGGAGCGGCACGTCAGTCCCGCCAGGGGTAGTAGGCGAAGAGGTCGGTGAGCGCGTCGTGCGGCGCGGGCAGCGGGCTGGCCTCGGCGTGGGCGACGGCATCCTCGATCTCGGCGACGACCCCCTCGCGGATGAGCGCCGCGTGCGCGGCGTCGAGCAGCCCCCGCTCCTCGAGCCCGCGCGCCAGGCGCGCGATCGGGTCGGTGCGCCGGCCCTCCTCGACCTCGGCCTTGCCGCGGTAGGCCTGCCCGTCGCCCTCGAAGTGGCCGACCCACCGGATCGTGTGGGCCTCGATGAGCGACGGGCCGTCGCCGCGCCGCGCCCGCTCGACGGCGCGCGCCGTCGCCTCCCACACCGCCAGCACGTCGTTGCCGTCGAGGCTCTCGCCCGGGATCCCGTAGCCCGCCGCCCGCGCGGCGATCGAGCCGCCCGCCGTCGAGAGCGCGTGCGCGGTGGACGACGCCCAGCGGTTGTTCTCGCAGACGAAGACCACCGGGAGCGTCCAGAGCGCGGCCAGGTTCACGCCCTCGTGGAACGGGCCGCGGTTGGCGGCGCCGTCGCCGAAGAAGGTGACGACGACCTGCCCGGACTTGCGGTGCTTGATCGAGAGCCCGACGCCCGGCGCCAGCACGCAGCCGGCGGCGAGCACGCCGTTGGCGCCGAGGTAGCCCACCGAGGCGTCGGCGAGGTGCATGGTGCCGCCCTTGCCGTGGCAGACGCCGTTGGCCTTGCCGTACAGCTCGGCCATGAGCCCGCGGAGCGCGCCGCCCTTGGCGACGAGGTGGCCGTGGCCGCGGTGGGTCGAGAGGACGTAGTCGTCGGGACGGAGCGCCGCGCACACGCCGACGGCGACCGCCTCCTGCCCGACCGACGTGTGCAGGAAGCCCGGGATCCGCCCGTTCGCGAACAGCTCACGCACGCGCTCCTCGACGAGCCGCACCCGGAGCATCCCGGCGTACATCTGGAGGAGCTGATCGGGGCCGGGCGGCATGACGGCGCGGATTATAGCACCGGCCCCTCGTTGAGCCGGTGGAGGCGCCACGTCTCGCCGCTGCGCTCCACGACGCTGAGGGCGCCGTAGTCCTGGCCGAGCGCCAGGAGGCGCGCGAGCGGCAGCCCGAGGGCGCGGCAGAGCAGCGCGCGGTTCGTCCCGCCGTGGGCGACGATCGCGACGGCCCGGCCGGCGTGCGCCGTCACGATCGCCTCGAACGCGGGCCAGGCGCGCGCGGCGAGGTCGGGCACGCTCTCGCCGTCCGGGAACGGGAACTCGCCGATATGCGCCATCCACGCCGCGAACGCCGCCGGCTCGCGGGCCTGGATCTCGTCGGCGGTGAGCCCGTCCCAGCGCCCCATCGCCATCTCGCGGAGCGCCGGCACCACCGTGGGCGGAAGGCCGTGGGGCGCGCCGATGATCTCGCCCGTGCGGCGCGCGCGCGCCAGGTCGCTCGTGAAGACGGCCGCGAGCCCCACGCCGCCCAGTCGCACGGCCTGAGCCGCGCTCTCCCGCTCGCCCCGCTCGGAGAGCGGCACGTCGAGGTGGCCGATGAACCGGCGCGTCTCGGCGCCGACGACGGCGCCGTGGCGCAGCAGGTAGATCAGGGTCGGAGGTGCGTCCACGCCGACACCGTGAGGAGCCCGGCCAGCTCCGCCGTCTCGATCGCGGCGCCGAGCACGTCGCCGGTGATGCCGCCGAGCCGCGCCGTCAGGAAGCGCGCGAGCGCGAGCGCCGCCAGCGTCGCGACGGCGACGACGGCGAGCCCGAGAGCACCGAGCGCGGTGGCGGCGGCGGCGAGCCCGACGGCCAGCGCGACCGGCGCCGCGCCGGCGCCCACGCCCGCGCGGAACGCCGCGCCGTGGCCCGCCGCCCGCGCGGGCGGAAAGAGCCGGGCCAGCAGCGCGGGCGTGGCGCGCGCCACCGCGGGCACGGCCAGGAGCGCGCGCCAGCGCGCGCCGGGCGCGAGCTCGGCGACCGCGGCGATCTCGAGCAGGAGGAAGAGGATCAGGCCCATCGCGCCGAAAGCGCCGATGCGACTGTCCCCCATGATGGCCAGGCGGTGCTCGGGGTCGCGGCCGACGAGGCCGTCGAGGCAGTCGGCGAGTCCGTCGAGGTGCAGACCGCCCGTCAGCAGCTTCCACGCCGTCACGGTGAGCAGCGCCGCCAGGAGCCCCGGGAAGAGCACGCCGGCGATCCGGTCGGCCGCGACCAGCACCGCGCCGATCCCGAGCCCGACGACCGGGAACCACGCCGCGGCCCGGCCGAGCGCGTCGAGGCCCGCCGGCGCCCGTCCGGGCACCGGCACGATGGTGAGGTAGCGCGCCGCCAGCGCGAGGCCCGTCACGCGCGCATGCTAGCACGCCGCCCGCCGACATCCTCGGCTGACGACGCGGCCGCCCGCCGCCACCGGGCCGGACCCCCGCATGCTACATTTCGTGTCGGTGCTGGATCTTTACACCGAGCTCCGCCGGATCGCCGAAGCGCTGGACGCCGGCGGCATCCCGTACGCTCTCGCGGGCGGCCTCGCCGTCTCGATCTACACGACCCCGCGCGCGACGGAGGACATCGACCTGTTGATCGCCCGCGGCGATCTGGATCGCGCGGTCTCTGCGCTCCAGCCCGCCGGCTTCCGGCCGGCCGGTCGCCCGATGCCCGTGGCCGGCGGGCGACTGGTCTCTGCGCTCCAGCCCGCCGGCTTCCGGCCGGCCGGTCGCCCGATGCCCGTGGCCGGCGGGCGACTCGAGATCCAGCGCCTGACGAAGATCGAGGGCACCGACCTGCTCCCGCTCGACCTGCTCATTCCGACCGACCCGGCGCTGACCGCGCTCATCGCGGACCGTGCCAGCCTCAGTGTGGAAGGGCGCCAGGTGCAGGTCATCGGACTCGCGGCGTTACGGACGTTGAAGCGCCTGCGCGGATCGGCGCTGGACCGCGCCGACCTCGAAGCCCTCGGCCCGGAGTAACGATGACGGCCCGCGACGTCTCGGCCACGCTTCGGAAGGTCTCCGCGCTCCGCGCGCTGTGCCTCCGGCTCCCGCACCTGCCGACGCCGAAGGAGCGGACGCTGCTGCGGCGCTTCGAGATCCTCGTCGCCGCGCCGCAGACCGCGAGCGCGGACGACACCGAGGCGCTGGCGGTCGGATGGCGGCAGTGGTGGAAAGAGGGACGAAGCGACGCGCTGTGCGCGATGGCGGAGCGGCTCCCGGCCGGGCTCGTCGAGCGTGATCGCCGTCTGGCGTCCTACCTGGCCGCCGCACTCGCCACGGTCCGGCGCTGAGCGCTACACCGGATAGACGCCGTTGCGGCGCGGCGGGAACTCGTGGGCCTTCGTCTGGGCGTAGGCGAGGCGCTTGATCAGCTCCGGGCGGAGCCGCAAGCCCGGCACGATGTCGTCCACCAGCATCTCGGAGGCGAGCTTGTGGATGTCCACGTCCGCCGCGAACTCGTCGCGCTTCCGCTTCACGTACGCCGCGCTCACCGCCGGCTCGGGCCCCATGATCGCGATCTGCCCCTGCGGGAGCGCCAGCGCCGCGTCGGGCTCGAAGGCCGGCCCGCACATCGCGTAGAGCCCGGCCCCGTAGCACTTCCGGACGACCACCGAAATCTTCGGGACCGTCGCCTGCGACGTCGCGAAGATCATCTTGGCGCCGTGACGGATGATCCCCTGCCGCTCGACCTTCGTGCCCACCATGAAGCCCGCGACGTCGGCCAGGTACACGAGCGGGACGTTGAACGCGTTGCAGAGCCAGATGAACCGGGCCGCCTTGTCCGAGGAGTCCACCATCAGGACCCCGCCCTTCACCTTCGGCTGGTTGGCGACGATGCCGACCGGGCGGCCGCCGAGGCGCGCGAAGCCGACGATGACCTCCGGGGCGAAGAGGCGCTTGATCTCGAACCACGAGCCCGCGTCGATCACGCGGTCGATGACCTCGTACATGTCGAACCACTTCCGCTGGTCGTAGGGCACGACGTCCTCGATCGAGCGCCCGGGCCCGGGCTCCACCGCCTCGCGGGCCGCCGGCACCTCCCGGCAGGACCGCGGCATGTAGGCGAGGTACCGCCGGGCCAGCTCGATCGCCTCCTCGTCGGAGGCGGCCAGCACGTCGCCGCAGCCGGACACGGTGCAGTGCATCCGCGCCCCGCCGAGGTCCTCGAGCGTCGTCTTCTCGCCGATCGCCATCTCGACCATCCGCGGGCTCCCGACGTAGAGCGACGACTTGCCGTCCACCATGATGACAACGTCGGTGAGCGCCGGAAGATAGGCCGAGCCGGCCGGTGACGGCCCGAAGAGGATGCAGACCTGCGGCACCACGCCCGAGAGCTGGACCAGGTTGTAGAAGATGCGCCCGCCCTGGAACCGGCCCGGAAAGATCTTGATCTGCTCCGAGATGCGCCCGCCGGCGGCGTCCACCAGGTAGAGGAGCGGCACCTGGAGCCGGGCGGCCTTCTCCTGGATCCGGATGATCTTCTGGACCGTCTTCTCGCCCCAGGAGCCCGCCTTGACCGTGAAGTCGTTCGCCATGACGCAGACGGTCCGCCCGCCGACCCGGCCGACGCCGGTGACGACGCCGTCGGCCGGCGTGTCGGCCTCCTCGGAGCGGGCGAAGAGCCAGTCCTCCTGGAACTCGGACCCGGGGTCCAAGAGGAGCTTCAGCCGGTCGCGGACGAAGAGCTTGCCTTCCTCGCGGAGCTTCTCGCGGTACTTGACGTGGCCCTGCTCGATCCGGGCCCGCTCGCTCCAGTAGCGCTCCTCGCCCTGGCTCATGGACCGCTATTGTAGCCGCTCGGGCGCCGCCGCCGTGCCGGGCTCACTCGCTCCCGCGGCCCGCGCTGGTCCACACGATGATGATGAGGACGCCGTCGCCGTGCTTCGGGCCGCCGATGACGGCGGGGTTGCCCGACTGGGCCTGGATGTTCGTGGTGACCTCGGTCAGGTTCCCGCGCGTCAGCCTGACGCGGAACCTGACGACGCTCCCGCTGATCGCCTCCGGCGTGACGTCGAGCTGGCGGTCGCCCGGCACCGGCCAGCGCTGCGTCGAGCCGACCGGCACCTCGGCGCGGTGGCGCTCGAGCGACGTGTACTCCCGGTAGCGGAAGAGCTGGCGCAGGCGCGGGATGAAGGCCTCGAGCCGCGCGTCCGGCGCCTCCGGCGCGAGGCGCTGGGCGGACGGCGGCGGCGCGTCGCTCGCCAGCAGCACCCGCGTCCCGAACCGCACCACCTGCTGGGCCTCGGCCGCCGTCGCCAGCAGGGCGAGCAGGACCAGCACGAGCGCGAGCAGCGGGCCCAGGGCCTCGCGCAGGCGCTTGCGCGCGTTGTGCAGTCGCGACATCACGGTCCCCATCGGGACGTGCAGCACCTCGGCGATCTCGCGGTACGTGAGCCCCTCGACGTCACTCAACATGATAATGGCGCGGTGCGGCTCCGACAACGTCGCGAGCGCCCGCGCGATGCGCTCGCGCTGCTCGCCCCGCGCCGCCGCCTCGTCGGGGCCGCCGCCCTGGTCCACCAGCGTGCGCTCCCAGTCCTCGTCGGCGACCCGTTCGGTCCCGAAGGCCCGCCCCTGCGCGCCGCGCTGCCGCGCGCGGTCGGCCGCCACGTTCATCGCGATCCGGAACAGCCAGGTGTAGAACGCCGACTGGCCGCGGAACGTGGGCAGCGCCTGCCAGGCGCGGATGAAGGCCTCCTGCGCGACGTCCCACGCCTCCTCGCCGTCGCGCAGGACGTGGTAGGCGAGCCGGTACACGCGCTGGCGGTATTTCTCGACCAGCGGCTCGAACGCCGCGACGTCGCCCGCGCGGCACCGCTCCAGCAGCGCCTGGTCGTCGAGATCCACCGATGCTCACCCGCGCGCGCATCCCCGTGGCTTAGACGGCCGGGGCGCGGCGCGAATTCAGCCTCGCGGGGTCGAGCGGCCGCGCGCGCCGCGCGCCAGCGCGTCGAGGCCGAGCAGATAGCTGTGGGGGCCGAATCCGGAGATCTGGCCGCGGGCGACGGGCGCGATCACCGACTGGCGGCGGAACTCCTCGCGCCCGTGCACGTTCGAGAGGTGCACCTCGACGACCGGCACCCGGATCGCCGCCACGGCGTCGCGCAGCGCGAGCGAGTAGTGCGTGAACGCGCCGGGATTGAACACGACGCCGGCGAAGCCCTCGCGCTCGGCGCCCTGCAGCCAGTCGACGAGCTGGCCCTCGAAGTTGGACTGCCGGCACTCGACGCGCCAGCCGAGACGCCGGGCGTGGTCGCGGACCATCCGGTCCACCTCCGCGAGGGTCGCCCGGCCGTAGACGCCCGGCTCGCGCGTTCCGAGGAGGTTCAGGTTGGGGCCGTGGAGCACGAGCGCCTTTCGCCCGGTCATCGGCGGCCAGAATAGCACGACCGGGAGGCGCTCAGTGGGCGCCGAGCGGCGTCAGCAGCCAGTCGGCCAGCGCGAAGAGCACGAGCCCCGCGAAGACCGTGAAGCCGAGCGCCGGCCCGCCCTCGCGGTTCACCTCGGGGATCAGGTCGGACGCGGCCACGTAGATCGTCACGCCCGCCGACAGCGCCAGCGCGTAGCCCACGTGGTGCTCGGCGACGAGGCTCGTCGCGAGCGCGCCGGCGATGGTGAGGACGCCGAGCACGGCGCCCGCGCCGATCGCCATCGCGTGCGAGTGGCCGCCCGCCAGCATGACCGAGGCGATCGTGAAGCCCTCGGGCACCTTGTGCAGGAACACCGCGATCGAGAGCAGCGCGCCGAGCGCCGGGCTCACCATGAAGCCGGCGGCGATGGCCACGCCGTCGAAGAGCGTGTGGACGCCGAGACCGAGGAGCGCGAGATAGCCGGCGGCCGGATCCACGAGCGCCTCGGGATGGACCTCCTCTCCGAAGTGGAAGTGCGGGGCCACCGTGTGCTCGAAGAGGTGGACGCCGAAGTAGCCGATCAGCACGAAGAGAAAGGCGTGGGGCACCTGCGTGGCTTCCGGCAGCATCCGGACGAAGGCGGCGGCCAGCATGAAGCCCGCGCCGGCCGCGACGCAGTAGCGGAGCGGGGCCAGCCCGCGGCGGTGGGCGGTGGTGAGGAGCATGGCGCCCGCCAGATCCGCGGCCGCCGCGGCGGCGGCGAAGGCCAGGTATGTTAACATTGCTCCGCGAGCATAGCATGGCCATCGCAGCGCCTCCCCGCCTGCTGGGCGAGATCCTCGTCCAGGAACGCCTGACCACTCCCGACGTGATCGAGCAGGCGCTCGCGCGCGGCCGGACGACGGGCGAGCGGCTCGGCGAGGCGCTGGTCGCGCTGGGGGCGGTGCGCGCCGAGGACGTGCTGCGCGCGCTCGCGCGCCAGCAGGGTCTGCCGTTTCTCGGGCGCGACGAGCTGCCGTCGCCGCTGCCGATCGTGAAGAACCTCTCGCCCAAGTACCTGCGCCAGTACGCGGTGTGCCCGGTGAGCGTCGAGGGCGGCGTGCTGACCGTGGCCACCGCCGAGCCGCTGAATCCGGTCGTCGCCGACGACCTCCGGCAGTCCACGGGGCTCGCGGTGAAGGTCGTGGTGAGCCCCGCCGACGCCATCCTCGAGGCGATCGACCGCACCTACGACGGCGCGGCGTCGCCGCTCCAGCGCATCGTCGAGGGCATGGAGGACGAGCGCGGCGCCGAGGGCGAGGAGGACGTCAACCAGCTCCGCGACATGGCGTTCGAGGCGCCGGTCGTGCGCCTCGTGAACCTCCTGATCGAGAACGCGATCGGCGCCGAGGCCTCGGACATCCACATCGAGCCGTTCGAGGATACCCTCCGCATCCGGTACCGGCTCGACGGCATCCTCTTCGACCAGGAGGCGCCGCCGCGGCGGCTCCAGGCCGCGGTGACCTCGCGCGTCAAGCTCATGGCCGAGATGAACATCGCCGAGCGGCGGTTGCCCCAGGACGGGCGCATCCGCGTCACGCTCCGGGGCCGGCGGGTGGACATCCGCGTCTCGACGATCCCGACCGTCCACGGCGAGTCGATCGTGATGCGGCTCCTGGATCGACAGAGCGTGTTCCTGTCGCTCGAGAAGCTCGGCTTCGCGTCGGGCATGCTCGCGCGCTTCGAGGCGCTCATCAAGCGGCCGCACGGCATCATCCTCGTCACGGGGCCGACGGGCTCCGGCAAGACGACGACGCTCTACGGCGCGCTCGACAAGATCAACTCGCCCGACCGCAAGATCATCACGGTCGAGGACCCGGTCGAGTACCAGCTCAAGGGCGTGAACCAGATCCCGGTGAAGCCGAAGATCGGCCTGACGTTCGCCACGGGCCTGCGCCACATCGTGCGCCAGGACCCGGACGTGATCCTGATCGGCGAGATCCGCGACCTCGAGACGGCGGAGATCGCCATCCAGGCCTCGCTCACCGGCCACCTGGTGTTCTCCACGCTCCACACCAACGACGCGCCCGGGGCGATCACACGCCTCCAAGATATGGGCGTCGAGCCCTACCTCGTGGCCTCCACGCTCGAGGCGGTGCTGGCCCAGCGGCTCGTCCGGCGCATCTGCGCCGCCTGCCGGGTGCCCGACGCGCCGTCCGCCGCCGACCTCTCCGCCCTCGGCCTCGAGGTCGCGGCCGGCACCCAGCTCTGGCGCGGGCGCGGCTGCGACGAGTGCCGCGGCACCGGCTACCGCGGGCGCACCGGCATCTACGAGTTGTTCGCGGTCACCGAGGAGGCGCGCAGCCTCATCCTGCGCCGCGCGCCGTCGCGCGACATCCGGCGCGTGGCGGTCGAGGGCGGGATGGTCACGCTGCGGCTCGACGGCTGGGCCAAGGCGTGCGAGGGCGTCACGACCGTCGAGGAGATCCTCCGCGTCACGCAGGAAGACGCGTAAGCCCCGATGCCCGTGTTCGTGTACCGGGCGGCCGACCGGCGGGGCCAGACCATCGACGGCGTGATGGAGGCGCCCGACGCCCGCGCCGTCGTCGAGCGCCTCCAGCGCGACGCCTACTTCCCGATCAAGGTGACCGCCCACGCCGAGCGTGCCCGCTGGCCCGTCTTCGGCGGCGGGGGCCGGGTCGGCCAGCGCGACCTCCTCGCGTTCACGCAGCAGCTCGCGACGCTCTTCGAGGCGGGGCTGCCGCTCGACCGCGCGCTGGCGATCCTCGAGGAGCTGGCGCCGAACCCGCGCGTCAAGGCGATCGTCACCGATCTCCTGGCGAGCGTGCGGGGCGGCGCGTCGCTCAGCGAGGCGCTGGCCAAGCACCACCCGCGGCCGTTCTCGCGGCTCTACATCAACATGGTGCGCGCGGGCGAGAAGGGCGGCGTCCTCGAGGTCACCCTCCGCCGGCTCGCCGAGTTCCTCGAGGCGCGCGCCGCGTTCGCGGAGGCGGTCCTGTCGGCCCTGGCCTACCCGGCGGTCATCTTCACGGTGGGGCTCGGCGCGATCGTGTTCCTGCTCACGTTCGTCATCCCGCGCTTCGCGACGATCTTCGCCGACCTCGGGCAGACAGTGCCGCTGCCCACGCGGATCCTCCTCGCCGTCAGCGCCGGCTTCGAACAGTTCTGGTGGGTCGGCGTCCTGGCGGCCCTGGCCGCGGTGCTCGCCTGGCGCGTCTGGACCGGCACGCCCGAGGGGCGCCTGGCCTGGGCCCAGACGGTGCTCGGCCTGCCGCTCGTCGGCCGGGTGGCGATGAAGGTCGAGACCGCGCGCTTCGCCCGGACGCTCGGCACGATGCTGAAGAGCGGCGTGCCGGTCATGGGCGCGCTCGCCGTCGTCGGCGACATGATGACCAACCAGGCGATCGGCCGCGCGGTCGACCGGCTCGCCGACGGCGTCAAGCGCGGCGGCACGCTCGCCGCCGGCATGAAGGAGCAGGCCCGGTTTCCCGCGCTCGCCGTACACATGGTGCGGGTCGGCGAAGAGACGGGCCGCCTCGAGGAGATGCTGCTCAAGGTCGCCGACACGTTCGAGGCCGACGTGCGGGCGGACATGAAACGGGTGCTCGGCCTCCTCGAACCCGCAATCATTCTGGGGATGGGGGTGCTCGTGGCGTTCATCGTGGTGGCCATGCTGCTCGCGATCTTCTCGATCAACGAGATCCCGCTGTGAGCGCTCACGCATTCACC
>JACPCH010000030.1 GCA_016179875.1 Candidatus Rokuibacteriota bacterium
GTAGGCGCCGACCAGCCACCGCGAGGTCCGCACGCGATAGACGACGCCGGGCCGGTAGGGGGCCGCCGGCGGCTGATGGACGGGCTTGAGATGTCTCCACGCGGTCTCGGCGGCGTCGCCGATCCGGCGGGCGAGCTGCCGGGAGAGCACGAGCGTCGCCGCGAGGGCGAGGGCCCCGAGGAGGAACCGGCCCGGCGCGAGACGGAAGGCCTCGATCCACGGGGCGAGCCAGCCCGGGGCGGGGCTGCCGAGGACGGCCAGGAGAGGATCGATGAAACACCATCGCCCGCTGCACGCGCCGCCCCGGACGGGCGGGAACCACCAGGGGAAGCCGGCGAGGAACGCCGTGGCGGCGAGCGTCAGGAAGTAGAGGAGCCGGCGCCACCAGATGCGGTCCCAGGCGCGCTCCTGCTGGCCGACGGCCCCCGGGGCGCCGGCGCGCGCAGCGGCGTCGCCCGGGCTCTCGTAGAGCGGCGCGCCGTTCGCCGCCGTCAGGGCCCGCATCGGCACGACCGAGCCGTCCAGGCGCACGACGTCGTAGTCGGCGGGAATCCCGGTCGGCGCGTAGGGGACACGCTCCGCCTGGATGCGCAGCAGCACGCTCTCGTGGATCTTCGGGGTCGTGATGTGGACGTCGTGGTCCGCGTCGTCGCCGAGCTGGGCGAGCTTGCGCGGGGCGTAGCGGTAGTACGCGGCGACGCCGGCCCGCGAGTCGTGCCGCTCGCCGTGGGGGTCGGCGAGGGCCCGGACTTCCGGGAGGGCGCCCGTCTTGAACCTGACGCCCGCCCGCTCCGCCTCCGTCATGATCCAGGCGAGTGGCACGTGGGCCAGGGCGTCGTTCGGGTAGCCGCCGCCAACGTTCGAGTGGGCCCCCGCGAACCACACCTGCGTGATGCGCTCGGGCCTGACCGATCCCCGCTCGTCCCAGAGCACGGGGTGGAAGGTGAGGCGCTCGTCGTCGAGGGCGAGCGCGTGACAGGCCCGCGCGACGCCCGGCCAGAGCCGCCGATCCGGGAAGGTCAGCGCGCGGACCCACCGGTCGATGCCGCGCTTGAGCTCGTCGATCGGCACCCCGTAGGCGTCCACCGTGTCCCAGAGACCCAGAAAGGCGATCGAGGGGCCGGGGCCGGCCGGAGCCTCGGTGGGCGCCCGCTTCAACCGCCGCTCCACCCTGGCGTAAGCCAGGCCCAGATTCGTGTGGAACTCCTCGCGATCCCGGACGTAGGCCTTCCGGACCCGGTCGCGCAGCTCCGCTTCGCTCGCCGCCCGCACGACGCCCTGGGAGGCGATCAAGCCGACCAGGGTGCGAATCGTGAAGGCGCCGCGGCTGAAGCCGAAGCCGTAGATGCGGTCTCCCGGCTGGCAGTTCCGGCACAGGAACGTGTAGAGGTCGAGGACGTTGCGCTTCAGTCCGAGCCCGATGGCGCCCCCGAGGAGGGCCAGGGGCTTGAAGCTCTCGGTGCCGACGCCGTCGTCGTAGAAGGCGATCTGGTCGCCGCCCTGGAGGTCGAGCGCCTGGTAGAGCCGCCAGACGTTGGTCTTGAACAGCTTGGCGACGCTGTTCCCGGTCCCGTCCGACAGGAGCACGATGTTCTTGGCCATGCGCGGGCCCCTCCGAGCACATGCCACCTTTAGAACCTGCTGTCAAGCTATCGCGCGCCGACACGGTGCTCTTGCCGACACGGCGCTCTGCCCACGGGCCGCCTACGGGCCGCCACGATCTTCGGTCAGGTGCGCGCGCCCGCGAGCAGGTCGGCCGAGAGATCGGGAGGCGGAGGCACTCCCTACGACTTCCTGCCGCCGAAGACCAGCCGCGAGAGCACGGGTTTCATCTGGCCGCCGTCGATGGTGATGTTCTCGCCGTTGATGAAGCTGGCCCGGTCCGAGGCGAGGAACAGCACGAGGTTGGTGATCTCCGCGGGCAGCGCGATGCGCTTGAGCTTGAGGGGGATGCTCTCCACGTGGGCGTCGATGACGGCCTGGGTGGTGAGCCCGCGCACCTTCGCCACCTTCTCGAAGAGCCCGTGCATGAGCGTCGTCTCCACGGGACCCGGGTTCACCGAGTTCACGTAGATGCCCTCGGGACCGTACTGCTCGGCCAGGGTCTTGGTGAAGATCTGCTCGCCCGCGCAGCAGACGGCGGGCACGATCTCCCAGTGCGCGCACTTGTTGCCGTCGTTGCCGACGACGTTGACGATCCGCCCGCCTCCCTGCTTGCGCATGACCGGGATGGCCGCCCGCGAGCACCGGATGAGCCCCAGCAGCTTGAGCTGGATGCCGCGCTCCCAGTCGTCGTCGCTGACCTCCTCCACGGTGCCCCCGGGGGCGACGCCGGCGCTGTTGACGAGGACGTCGAGCCGCGAGAAGCGCTTGACGACCTCGCCCACCACCCGCTCCGGCTCGCCGCGCTGGCTCAGGTCGCAGGGAATGCCGATCACGGTGGAGCCCGTGGCCCTGGCGAGCTCGGCCGATTTTGCCTCCAGGTCGGCCCTGGTTCTGGCGCAGATGGCGACCTGGGCGCCCTCCTCCGCGAAGCCCCGCGCGATGTCGGCGCCGATGCCGCGGGTGGCACCGGTGATGAGGACGGTCTTACCCTTGAGTGCCAGATCCATTTATCTCGTCTCCTTTCGCAGGAACGTCAGCACGGCGGCGTACCCTGGACCCGCGCTGTGCGCCGACGAAGACATAGCGCCGCGCCGGCAGGCCCGTCAAGGCCGACGGGTCGACAGCTATCGCGCGCCGCCCCCGAGGTACATCGTGCGGACCTCGGGGTTCTCGAGCAGCGCCCGGCCCGTGCCCTCGAACCGATTGCGCCCGAGCTCCAGGACGTAGCCCCGGTCGGAGATCTCGAGCGCCCGGGCGGCGTTCTGCTCCACCAGCATCACCGTGAGGCCGGCCCGCGCCAGCTCGACGGTCTTGTCGAACAGCTCGTCCACGAGGCGGGGGGAGAGCCCGAGCGAGGGCTCGTCGAGCATCAGCATCTTCGGCCGCATCATGAGCGCGCGGCCCATGGCGAGCATCTGCTGCTCGCCGCCGCTCATCGACCCGGCCAACTGCCGCTTCCGCTCGCCGAGCCGGGGGAACAGGGCGAAGACCCACTCCATGGACGCCTTGATCTTCGCCGGGTCCCGCTCGAGGTAGGCGCCGATGTCGAGGTTCTCGCGCACGGTCATCTGGCTGAAGACGACGCGCCCCTGGGGCACGTAGCCGAGTCCCAGGCCGAGGATGCGGTTCGGGCGCTGATCGACCAGGGTGTGGCCGTCGAAGACGATGTCGCCGCCCCGGTAGGCGATCAAGCCCATGATGACCTTGAAGGTGGTGGACTTGCCCGCCCCGTTCGGGCCGATCACCGCGACCACCTCGCCCTCGTTCACGTGGAGCGACACGCCGTGGAGGATCTGGAGGGACCCGTAGCCGGCCTCGACGTCGCGGAGCTCGAGGAGCGCCATCCTAGCGCCGCCGGCCGAAGTAGGCCTGCAGGACGCGCTCGTCCCGCTGGATCGCGGCGGGCGGCCCCTCGGCGATCTTCACGCCCCCGTCCATGACGAAGATCCGCTCGCAGTGGTTCATGATCACGTTCATGTCGTGCTCGACGATGACGATCGTCTTGCCCTGCTCCTGCAGCCGGTGGATGTGGTCGAGCAGATGCTGGAGCAGCGTCCGGTTGACGCCGGCCGCCGGCTCGTCGAGCAGGATCAGGTCGGGGTCGGTCATGAGCGCCCGCACGAACTCCAGGAGCTTCTGCTGCCCGTAGGAGAGGCGCCCGCCGTACTCGGCACGGAGGTGCGTGAGGTTGACGAACGCGATGAGCTCCTCGGCCCGCGCGCGCGCGACCCGCTCGGGCACGCCGAGCCCGGTCACCGAGAGCATGTTCTCGAGGACCGTCATCTCCCGGAAGATGCGCGTGACCTGGAACGTCCGCGTGACGCCCTTGCGGAAGATCTGGTAGGGCTTGAGGCCGGCGAGGTTCTGCCCCCGGTAGATCACCTCCCCGGCGTCGGGCGTCGCGAGCCCCGTGAGCAGGTTGAAGGTCGTCGTCTTGCCCGACCCGTTGGGGCCGATGAGCCCGGAGATCTTCCCCCGGGGGACGGCGAAGCTGCACCCGTCCACCGCCCGGACCCCGCCGAAGGACTTCCGGAGGTCACGCGCCTCCAGGGCGATTTCGTCCGGGCTTGGACTCATCAGTGGACCATCCCCTTGCGGACCCAGCCCCGGTCGATGGCGAACCCCACGAGGCCGCGCGGCATGAAGCGCGCGACCAGGACGATGAAGAGGCCGTACGCGATCAGGTGGGCCGTCGGGAAATTGACCCAGGTCAGCTCCTGGGCCGAGTAGAGGATCACCGCCCCCACCATCGGGCCGATGACCGTGCCCTTGCCGCCGAGCATGGACATGAGCGCCATCGCGATGGTGATCTGGATGAAGAAGACCGACGGCGGATCGATGTAGAGGACCTTGTAGGCCTGGATGCCGCCGGCCACGGCCGGGAACACCGCCGACAGCGTGAAGGCCGCCAGCTTGTAGCGCGTGGCGTCGATGCCGAGCGCTTCGGCCGCCACCTCGTCCTCGCGGATGGCGTTGAGGCGGATCCCGAACCGCGAGTGACCGACCACGTAGGCCACCACGATCGTCAGCAGCATCAGCACCAGCATCGCGTAATAGGTCTGCATGGAGGTCTCGGCGCTGGGCAAGCTGATGCCCAGCCCGCCATGGGTCAGGCCGTCCCACACGGTGGCGACGACGCGCGTGCCCTCCGCCGCCCCGAGCATGGCGATGGCGAAGTAGGGGCCCTTGAGGCGCAACACCGGATAGCCGATCGCCACCCCGACGACCGCGGCCAGCACGGCCCCGACGCCGAGCGTGGGAAGCCAGTGCCACTTGTAGTCGGATACCAAAATCGCGCATGCGTAGGCGCCGATCCCGTAGAACGCCACGTGGCCGAACGACGTGTAGCCGGTGAATCCGCTGATGATGTTCCAGCTGAGCGCGAGGACGACGTACATCATCGTGAAGAGCGCGAAGGAGCGCAGGTAGACGGTCAGGGCGTGGGGGAGGAGGGCGAGCGCGACGGCGCCCGCGGCCAGGACGATCAGGTGCCGGAGGTGCTCGCCCCGCGTCACCCCGCCGGCTCAGCCTTCCTTCATGCCCATGAGCCCGCTTGGCCGGATCAGGAGCACGAAGATCATCAGCCCGTAGGCGGCCAGCTCGACCATGGCCGTGCCGTTGGGGATCATGAGCGATACTAGATTCTCGAGGACCGCCAGCATGAGCCCGCCGACCAGCGCGCCCACGTAGTTGCCGCGCCCGCCGAGGACGACGATGGCAAACGCCTGCAGGGTATAGACGCCGCCCGTCTCGGGGTTGAACCCGAACTGGATCGACACGAGCGCCCCGCCCGCCACGGCCAGCGCCGCGCCGAGGCCGGTCGTGATCAGGTAGATCCGCCGCACGTCGATCCCGCACACCATGGCCACCTCGGCGTTCAGGGCGGTGGCGCGGATCGCCTTGCCGAGCCGGCTCAGCTTGAGGAACAGGTAGACGGCGGCGGAGATCGCCACCGCCATCGCAAAGCTGATCACCTTGTTCTGGCCGACGGCGATGGTGCTCGTGAGCTGGACCGTTCTGGGGGCGTACGGAATCGTCCGGAAGTCCGTGGTGAAGATCAGCTCCACGGTGTAGATCATCGTGAGCCCGAGGCCGAAGGTGATCAGGAGCCCCATCAGCTCGGGCTGTCCGACGACGGCGTCGAGCAGCAGCCTCTGCACCGCCGCGCCGAACAGGAAGGCGATGGGCAGGGTGAAGACCAGCGCCAGCAGCGGATCGACACCCAGGTAGAAGAAGGTGATCCACGTGAGGTAGGCGCCCATCATCACCATCTCGCCGTGGGCGGCGTTGATGATGCGCATCACCCCGAAGATCAGGGTGAGGCCGACCGCGAACATCGCGTACACGCCGCCCTGGAGGATGCCGGAGAGGACGACGGTCGCCAGGTAGCCGAGCCAGCGCTCGTCCGCCCGGACCGTGCCGAACCAGAGGCCGACCACGAAGGGCAGCGCGTACGCGCAGACCAGGAACGCGGCCAGCAGGTAGAGGCTCCGGACGTCCTGCCGCTCCATCTCGGAGCCGCTACCTGAGGCCGGGGACTACCGCTTGCTCCACTCCGGCGTCGGCAGCTCGGCCTTCGTCTCCGCGTACTTGTCCGGCCACACGACCTTGCGCTGCCCGCGCAGGATCTGGAAGGTGATGCCCTCGTGGGAGTTCATGCCCTTGGCGTCGACCTTGTAGCGGCCGTACATCGTGGTGATGTCGAGCGTGGCCAGGGCCTCGCGGAGCTTCTCGCTGTCGAAGCTGCCCGCCTTCTTGACCGCGGCCTCGGTCACCAGCAAGGCGCCGTACGCGCCACCGGCGTGATAGTTCGGCTTCTCGTTGAAGCGCTTCTCGTACGCCTCGATGTACTCCTTCATGCCGGGAAGTTTGAACACGTGCGGGAGCGGCTCCCACTGGCTGAAGCCGAGCACGTACTCGGCCGTGTTGCCGAGCTGCTCCGGGAAGTTCGGCAGTCCCGGCCCGACGGTGCCCGAGTAGAGCTTGAAGTTGACGTTCAGCTCGCGCATCTGCCGGAGCTGGGCGGCGGCGTCGGCGAAGTAGCTGTTGGAGATGACCGCCTCGGCGCCGGCGGCCTTGATCTTGTGGAGCAGCGCAGTGAAGTCCGTCTGCTTCGGTGGATAGTTCTCCTCGAGGACGACATCGATCGCGAGCTTCTTGGCCCAGTCCTTGGCGCCCTTTCCCGCCTGGCGGGGGAAGAGGCTGTCCTGGCCGATGATCGCGATCTTCTTCACGCCGATCTGCTTGGCGAGGTGCACCGCCCCCTTCTGGTAGTCCTCGGCGACGGCCACGATGTTGAAGATGTACTTGCGGCCCTTCTCCCAGATGGGGCTCGAGGCCGCGCCGTAGGCGACGAACGGCATCTTGTAGCGCTCGTTGACGTTGGCGACCGCCTCGGTGATGCCGCTCGAGTACGGGGCCAAGAGCAGATCGACCTTGTCCTCGGTGATCAGCTTCTCGTAGAGCTTGATAGCCGTCTGGGTGTCGGACTTGTCGTCGAGCAGGCGCGCGACGATCTTGTGACCGAGGAGCCCGCCGCGGCCGTTGACCTCGTCGACCCACAGCTTGATCGAGTTGACCTGTCGCCCCGCAGGCTCGGCGTACTGCCCGGTCTGGGAGATCGCCCCGCCGAGCAGGACCTCGTTGTTCGGGCGGTGGTGGGCCCCGGCCGGGCCGGCGCCGAGCGCGAGCAGCGTCAGGAGAGCTCCCGCGAGACTGCCGAGTGCCGTCGTCGTCATTCCCGTCCCCTCCGAGTGGTTCGAGGTGCCCTACTTGAGCCGCGGGTCGAGCGCGTCGCGCAGGCCGTCGCCGAACAGGTTGAAGCCGAGCACGGTGAGGAAGATGGCGAGGCCGGGGAACAGCGAGAGCCAGGCGTTGGCCTGGATGAACGCCACGTTGGCCTTGAGGTCCCAGCCCCAGCTCGGCGTCGGCGGCTGGGTGCCCAGCCCCAGGAAGCTGAGCGTGGCCTCCACGATGATCGAGGTGGCGATGCCCAGGGTGGTGGTCACGATGATCGGCGCCAGGCAGTTGGGCAGGACGTGGCGGAACAGGATCCAGGGGTCGCGCACGCCGAGGGCGCGGCAGGCCTCGACGTACTCCTTCTCCTTGATGGACAGCACGCTGCCCCGGACCAGGCGCGCGTAGATCGGGATGCGCACGATGGCGATGGCGCCGGTCACCTTCATGGTCCCGATCAGCCCCGCCGTCGGGGTGAACATGACCATGAGGAGAATGGCCAGCAGGTAGATCGGGAACGCGAGGACGAGGTCCATCACCCGCATCACCAGCGTGTCGATCCGCCCCCCGTAGAAGCCGGCGATCATCCCCAGCGGCACCCCGACGAAGAGGGCGAGCAGCACCGACGACACCCCCACCAGCAGCGAGATGCGGGTGCCGTGGATCACGCGGCTCAGCATGTCGCGCCCGAGCTGGTCCGTCCCCAGCGGATAGGCCCGGCTGGGGCGCTCGAAGGTGTGGGTCTGGTCGCTGGTGATCGGGCTCTGGGGCGCGAGCACGTCCGCGAAGACGGCGACCACGAGGAGCACGCCGACGATCGCCACGCCGACGAGGGCGGTGGTGCTGCGCCGCAGGCGGCGCACGGCCTGCGCCAGCGGCGCCTCCGAGCGCTCCGCGGCCGCCGGCCACGCGACGCCCCGGACGGCGGTCAGCTCGGCTTCGCCCAGGCTGCTCCCGCTGATGGGCCGGGGCTTCGTCCGGAGCGGCGCGCCGCCGTCGGCCACGGGGCTCTCAGGCGTACCGGATCCGCGGATCCAGGAACGTGTACAGCAGATCGACGACGAGGTTGATCACGACGAACGCGACGGCGGTGAGCAGGGCGAAGCCCTGCACCTGCTGGTAGTCCCGGGCGATGATCGCATCGATGCCGAAGGTGCCGAGGCCCGGCATGGCGAACAGCGTCTCCACGACGATCGCGCCCCCGATGAGGAACCCGACCTGGAGGCCCATCACGGTGATGGTCGGGATCAGGGCGTTCTTCAGCGCGTGCTTGAACACGACCGGCCGCTCGCCCAGGCCCTTGGCGCGCGCGGTGGTGACGTACTCGGTGCGGATGACCTCCAGCATGCTCGCGCGGAGGAGCCGCGTCAGGATCGCGGCCCGACCCACCCCGAGCGCGACCGCGGGGAGCAGGACGTGCTGCACGTTGCCCCACAGGCTCACCCCGCACACCATCGTCGGGCACGTGCCCGGCAGATACACCCAGCCCGAGCTGGGGAGCAGGCCGCCGAGGCCGATGGAGAAGATCAGCAGGAGCAGGACGCCGATGAAGAACTCGGGAATGGAGACCCCGATCATGGCGACCGTCGTCGCCGTGTAGTCGGCCCAGGTGTTCTGGCGCAGGGCGCCGATGATGGCGGCCGGGATGGCGATGACGAGCGCCACGCCCATCGACAGGACGATCAGCTCGAGCGTGACCGGCAGCCGGATGAGCACGTCCTGGAGCACGGGGCGCCCGCTGAGGATCGAGGCGCCCCAGTCCCCCTGCACGAGCTTGCCGAGCCAGATGACGTACTGGACCAGGACCGGCCTGTCGAGCCCGTAGGCCGCCCGGACCTTGACCGCGTCCTCCTCGGTGTAGGCGTCGCCGAGCAGGGCCACGACCGGGTCCCCGGGGATCGACCGCATCATCACGAACACCACGAGGGTGATCATGAGGACGGTCGGCACGATCTGGAGGACCCGCCTCAGGACGTAGACCCGCATGCGCCGCGCCTTACTTGTCGAGCCAGACCCGGTGGTAGTGCACCTCGAACTCGGCGTTGTAGGTGTAGCCCTTCATCCACGGCTGCGCGACCATGTAGAACGGCGAGCCGGAGATGTTGTTCCAGTACATGTTCTCGACGAAGAACTCCTGGATCTCCCGGGCGATCGCCCGGCGCTTCGCCGGGTCCATCTCCCGCGCGTAGCGCGCGTAGTGCTCGTCGACCCGCTTGTCGTTGTGGCGCGGGTGGCTCCAGGTGGACGTGCTGTTCGACAGGTACCCGTTGCTGTCGAGCGTGATCAGCGAGAGCAGGTCCTCGACGTACATGTCCCACGGCCCGTCCTGCAGGGTCGTGTTCATCCAGCTGACCTTGTCCACCAGCCGGATGTTCGCGGTCACGCCGAGGCGCGCCATCTGCTCCTTGATCACGGTGGCGATGACGTTGAACACCGACTTCTCGGTGTCCGCCATCAGCTCGAAGGTCAGGCGCTTCTGCGGGCCGTAGCCCGCTTCTGCCAGCATGGCCTTGGCCTTCGCCGGGTCGTACGGGCACAGGTGGTTGACGTCCACGGTGTCCAGCGTGCCGGGCGGGTTCATCCCGACCCAGGGCGTGGCCTTGCCCCGGAAGGCGATCTTCACGATCTCCTGCCGGTCGATCCCGTAGCAGCCGACGGCCTTGCGCACCCGGAGGTCGCCGAAGATCGGGTGCGGCGCCCGCTCCTTGGACATCGGCTTGCCGTCCTTGGGGACGGTGACCTTCATCGCCGCCAGCATCGGCGTCGTTTCCTTCCCGGTCAGGATCTGGGCCTTCGGGTTGTGCGCCTTCAGGGTGTCGACGTGCTCGGGCGAGAACGAGGCGATGAAGTCGATCTCGCCGGCCTTGAAGGCGGCCATCTCGGTCACCGGGTCCTTGATCGTGCGGATCATGACCCGGTCGAGGTACGGCAGCCCGGGGACGAAGTACTTGTCGAACCGTTCCATGAGCAGGTGGCTTCCCTTCACCCACTCGATCAGGCGGAACGGGCCGCAGCCGACGACCGCCCCCGGCTTGCCCTGCTTCCGGTCATCGAGGGAGAACTTCTGGGTCGCGGCCGGCGAGTAGAGGACGAGGCCCGTGCGGTAGGCCGCCAGCATGTGGAGCATGAAGGCATAGGGCTGCTTCAGGCGGATCTGCACGGTGGAGGCGTCGAGGACCTCGACGCTGTGCACCGCATCGTAGAAGGCCCGCATCCCCGACTTGGTGGCCGGGTCCTTGAGCCGGTCGATGCTGAACTTGACGGCGGCGGCGTCCACCCTGGTGCCGTCGTGGAAGAGGACGTTGGTGCGGAGCTTGAAGGTGTAGAGCAGGCCGTCGGGCGACATGTGCCACGACTCGGCGGCGTCGCCGACGAACTTCCCGTCGGGCGTGATGTTGACGAGGCCGCAGCCCACGTTCATGGCGACCCACATCATTTCGTAGCCCGGCGCTGTGTGGAAGTCGAGGTGGGCGATCTCGTTGCCGTAGGAGACACGGAGCGTGCCGCCCCGTTTCGGCGACTGCGCGTCGGCCGTGACCGGCACGGCGACGATCCAGGCCAGAACGCTGAGCGCGATGAGTGCGCAGGGCCAGCGGCGTGGTGAATTCATGGGGGTTCCCTCCTCTGAATTGGGGGGTACTTTACAACAGTCCTAACCTGTCAACAACCCGTTCTCCTTGCCCATGTCTGACCCCTGTGGTGTCGTAGGGCGGCTATGAAGGCGATGCGACTCAGGGAATTCGGCGCGCCCCTGGTGTGGGAGGCGGTGCCGGAACCGCGGCCCGGCCCGCGGCAGGCCCTCGTCCAGTCGAAGGCGAACGGGCTCTGCGCCACCGATCTGAAGATCGTGGACGGCCTCGTGCCGACGGTGCGGACGCCGCTCCTGCTCGGCCACGAGAGCGCGGGCGTCGTCGTCGAGGTCGGCAGCGACGTCGAGACGGTCCGCCCGGGCGACCGGGTGGTGATGGTCTGCAAGCAGACCTGCGGCGCGTGCCGCATGTGCCGGGCCGGCCACGAGGCGATGTGCCTCCACTCGCCCGGGCGGCTGGGATTCGAGATCGACGGCGGCTTCGGCGAGCTCGTCGCCGTGTCGGACCGCAACCTCGTCAAGGTCGGTCCGCACGTCTCGATGGAGGCGGCCTCGCTCATCGGGGGCACGCTCGGCTCCCCCCTCCACGCGATCCGCATGGCCCGCGTGGAGGTGGGCGAGACGGCCGTCGTGTTCGGCGTCGGCGGCCTGGGCCTCCACGCGCTCCAGATCCTGCGCCACCTGGGGGCGAGCGTGATCGGCGTGGACGTGAAAGAGGAGAAGCTCGAGAAGGCCCGCGAGCTGGGCGCCCTGCACACCGTCCACGCCCTGCGGGAGGACCCGGTGAAGGCCGTCCTCGACCTCACGAACGGCGTGGGCGCCGACGTGGCCCTCGAGATCGTCGGCGGGGCCGCCGTGCCGCCCGTGATCCAGCAGGGCCTGGACCTCCTGCGGCCGGGCGGGAGGCTCGTCATCCTGGGCTACCACTACGGCCAGGTCGTGCCGGTCGACCCGGCGAAGCTCGTCTACAAGTGGCTCCAGATCATCGCCTCGCACAACCACTCCGTGCGGGACGTGGCCGACGCCGCCAGCCTGGTGAACGACGGCCGGGTCCAGGCGGTCGTCGCCGCCACCGCGCCCATGCGGGAGGCGAACGAGGCGCTGGCGCGGCTCCGCGCGGGGGACCCGGTCGGGCGGATCGTGCTGCAGTGGTGAGCCGGGTCCGCGCCACGCGCCCTACTTCTTCTTCTGCTTCGGCTTCTTCTTTTCCTTCTGCATGTTCTTGCCCTTGGCCACGCGCTCACCCCCCTTCGTCGCGCTGTCCCCGCTCATTATAAGCGTCCCCGGCGAAGGGGACATCCCCAGGTACCAGCCGTCGATCTCGCGCTGGACCGCGGCCGGATCCGCGCAGCGCGTCTCGACGTCCTGGATGGCGCGCGCGGCCTCCGTCTCGGTCGGGACGAGGTCCGCGGTGGGGACCCGGAAGTCGTAGGGGGAGACGCCGCCCGCCGGCAGGCGCGTGTCCATCGGGAGCGCCTGCGCGTGGCGGTGGCCGAGCAGGCGCTGGTAGACGCGCCGGTAGAGCACCGGGTCGTACGGGACGTCGTCATCCGACCGGAGCGCCGGCGCCGCCACGCCGAGGGCGCGCGCGGCGCGGACGAGCTCGCGCCAGACGTCGCGGAGGACGTCGGGCGGCGCGTCTTCGCGCTCGCGCTCGTGGAGCGGCGCGCCGGCGCGGCGCGCCCGCTCGGCCTCGAGATGCGCGCGGAGCTCCCGCGACGGCACCGGGATCACGAAGCGCGTCCACGCGGCCGCCAGCACGGGCTCGGCCTCGTCGCGCTCCGGCCGGGCCAGCTCCACGAGGCGGTGGCCGACGAAGGGCGTCTCGCCGATCAGGAGGTCCGCGAGTCCCGGGCGCTCGGCGTGCCACCGCGCGAGCGCGGCGCGCGCCCAGCGCCCGACGGCGAGCCGGATCACGCCGTGCGTGACGCCGTGCTCCAGCGGGTAGCGCCGCCCGGGCCCGCTCGCCTCGAACACGGGCCGCGCCACGTCCCATTGCAGGAGGTGGATCCGGCGTCCCCGCGCCTGCGCGAGGTGGGCGAGCTGATGGATCAGGAGGCTCTTGCCGGTGCCGGGGAGCCCCGCGAAGAAGACGAGCCGCGCGTCGCGGGCCAGCCCGGCGAGGGCCGCGAAGAGGGGCGACTCCTCGCGCACCAGGAGCCCGCCGGGGCCGTCCGGTGGCACGCTCAGGCGCTGCGCCGCTCGGTGACCGCGGCCACCAGCAGGTCCAGGTAGTGCAGGTCGAACGGCTTGGGGACGTAGCTGAAGAGGCCGCTCCGGAGGCTCTCGCCCGCCAGCTCGACGTCCGTGTTGCCGGTGATCATGATCACGGGGATGGTCGCGTCGAGATTGTGGACGTGGCGGAGCACGGTGAGGCCGTCCATCAGCGGGATGCCGAGATCGAGCAGGATCACCTCGGGCCGGCGCAGGATGGTCTTGGCGAGCGCAACGGCGCCGTCGTGTGCGACCTCGACCTCCCAGGCGTCGCCGAAGTGCTTGCTGAGGATGTCGGTGATGCGCGGGTCGTCGTCCACGACGAGCAGGCGCCGGCGCGGCGCCGGCCTGGGGACGGGCTCGGGCACCTCGAGCACGGGCACCGGCGCGGCCGTCCGGGGCGGCGCCGCGGCGGGCGCGGCCGCGGGCGACGGGAGCTTGACCAGCGCCCAGCCCACCGTCCGGAGCTTGTCGTCCACCTCCGGGCGCGCCCGCCGCTCGGGCGCGGCCGGGCGGCGCTCGCCGGCGCGGCGGTCGAGGATGACCGTGATCTCCGGCCGGCCCGCGCACGCCCGCACCAGCTCCTCGTACCGCGCGCGCTGGTGACGGGCCACGATCAGCAGATACATCGTTCAGCCTCTCCCCGGTCCTGCGATTGTACCCGAGCCGGCCGCCTTGCGGGATCCGGGCGTTCTTGGGTATGCTGCGGTGGCGGTCAGTCCCGCCCGCACGTCCCGCGAGAGTGGCGAAACTGGCAGACGCGCCGGATTTAGGATCCGGTGGGTGCAAACACCCTTGGGGGTTCGACTCCCCCCTCTCGCACCACACCGTGAGGTCCCGAGGAGCGTGGAGCGCCGATGAAGGTCGAGGTCGAAGCGATCGAGGGCTGCAAGCGCCGCCTCGCGGTCGAGGCGCCGGCGGACGTCGTGCAGCAGGAGTGGGAGCGCGCCTACGGGCGCGTGCAGAAGCAGGCGCGCCTGCCGGGCTTCCGGAAGGGGCACGTGCCGCGCTCGCTGGTGAAGGTCCACTTCGCCGACGACGTGCGGCGCGAGGTGGCCGAGCACCTGATCCCCGACGTCTACCGCCGGGCGCTCGACGAGGCGCGGCTCGAGCCCGTCAACGAGCCCGACCTGCAGGACGTGAAGCTCGAGGAGGGCGCGCCGCTGTCCTTCGTGGCCGTCGTCGAGGTCAAGCCGGCGATCGCCCTGGCCGAGTACAAGGGCGTCGAGGTCCGGCACGCCCCGAAGGCCGTCACCGCCGACGAGGTCGCCGAGACGCTCGAGCACATGCGCGAGCAGCAGGCGCAGTTCAACGTGGTCGAGCGGGCGGCGGCGCCGGGCGACCTGCTCGTCATCGACTACACGCTCGCCCTCGAGGGCCAGGAGCCGTCGAGCCAGACCGGCTACCAGTTCATCGTCGGCGACGGCTCGGTGCTGCCGGAGATCGACCAGGTGGTCGTCGGCCTCTCCGCGGGCGACGAGCGCGAGGTCGCCTTCCGCTTCGCCGACGACCACCGGCGCGAGGACCTGCGGGGCAAGGGCGGCCGCGCCACGGTCAAGCTCAGCGAGGTGAAGGAGAAGGTGCTTCCGGCGCTCGACGACGAGCTCGCGAAGTCGCTCGGCGCGTTCGACACGCTCGAGGCGCTGCGCGCCGAGGTGCTCAAGCAGCTCGAGGCGCGGCGCGCCCACGACGAGCAGCGGGCGCTCCAGGAGAAGGTGGTGGACGCGGTGCTCGGGGGGCACGAGTTCGCCGTGCCCGACGCGCTGGTGATGCGCCAGGTGGCCCACCAGATCGAGCACACGCGCGAGGGCCTGCGCCGCCAGGGCGTCGACCCCGAGCGCGTGCCGTGGGACTACGGCAAGATGGTCGCCGAGCTCAAGCCGGCGGCGGAGCGGTCGGTGCGGCGGGCGCTCCTGCTCGAGGCGATCGCCGCGCGCGAGGGCCTGGCCCCGGGCGAGCCGGACGTCGAGGCCGAGCTGGAGAAGATCGCCCAGGCGAGCCAGCGGCCCCTGCCGGCGATCAGGCGTATGATGGAGAAAAGCGGAGACCTGGAAGCGCTGCGGCACGGGCTGCGGGATCGCCTGACGCTCGACATGCTGGTCAGCCACGCCAAGATCACGGGATGAGGAGATCCGAGATGGCTCTGGTGCCGATGGTCATCGAGCAGACCCCGCGCGGCGAGCGCGCGTTCGACATCTTCTCGCGCCTCTTGAAGGAGCGGATCATCTTCCTGCCGACCTTCATCGAGGACGAGCTGGCCAACCTGGTGATCGCCCAGATGCTGTTCCTCGAGGCCGAGGATCCCGATAAGGACATCTACCTCTACATCAACTCGCCGGGGGGCTCGGTGACGGCGGGGATGGCGATCTACGACACGATGCAGTACGTCAAGCCGGGGATCTCGACCATCTGCATGGGCCAGGCGGCCTCGATGGGCGCCCTCCTGCTCTGCGCCGGCGCCAAGGGCAAGCGCTTCGCCCTGCCGCACGCGCGGATCATGATCCACCAGCCGCTCGGCGGCGTGCAGGGCCAGGCGACCGACATCGACATCCAGGCCAAGGAAATCCTCCGCATGCGCGAGGAGCTGAACCAGATCCTCGTGCACCACACCGGCCAGTCCATGGACAAGATCCAGAAGGATACCGACCGGGACTTTTTCATGACCGCCGAGCAGGCCAGGGACTATAAGATTGTCGACGAGGTGATCTCCTCGAAGCCCACGACGCGGGCGGTGGCCGAGGCCCCGGCCCTCGCCGGCCAGGGCTCGAGGTAGGGGGACGCGGAGCGGCGATGGCGGGGCGGACGCGCGAAGGCAACGGCACCCTCAAGTGCTCGTTCTGCGGCAAGAGCCAGAACGACGTGCGCAAGCTCATCGCCGGGCCGACCGTCTACATCTGCGACGAGTGCATCGAGCTGTGCAACGACATCATCGCCGAGGAGTGGGAAGAGGAGAAGTCGCGGGAGATCCGCAGCCTCCCCAAGCCCGCCGAGATCAAGACCGTCCTCGACCAGTACGTGGTGGGCCAGGAGCGCGCCAAGAAGATCCTGGCGGTCGCGGTCCACAACCACTACAAGCGCATCGAGTCCGGCGGCGAGTCGGGCGGCGACGTCGAGCTGCAGAAGTCGAACATCCTCCTGATCGGACCCACCGGCTCCGGCAAGACGCTGCTGGCCCAGACGCTCGCCAAGATGCTCCGGGTGCCGTTCACCATCGCCGACGCGACGACGCTGACGGAGGCGGGGTACGTCGGCGAGGACGTCGAGAACATCATCCTGCGACTGCTGCAATCGGCGGACTACGACGTCGAACGGGCGGAGCGCGGCATCGTCTATATCGACGAGATCGATAAGATCGCGCGGAAGTCGGAGAATCCGTCCATCACGCGCGACGTGTCAGGCGAGGGCGTGCAGCAGGCGCTGCTCAAGATCCTGGAGGGCACGGTGGCCAACGTGCCGCCCCAGGGCGGGCGCAAGCACCCGCACCAGGAGTTCATCCAGGTGGACACGTCGAACGTGCTGTTCGTCTGCGGCGGCGCCTTCGTCGGCCTCGACAAGATCATCGAGAACCGCGTCGGGCGCTCGGGCATGGGCTTCGGCGCCGAGATCAAGAGCCGCGAGGAGCGGCGGATCGGCGATCTCCTGGCCATGATCCAGCCGGAGGACCTGCTGAAGTACGGCCTGATCCCCGAGTTCGTCGGCCGGCTTCCGGTCATCGCCACCCTCCACGACCTCGACGACCAGGCGCTGGTGCGCATCCTCCGCGAGCCGAAGAACGCGATCATCAAGCAGTACCAGAAGTACTTCGAGCTCGAGAAGGTCCGCCTCAAGTTCACGGACGACGCGGTGGCGGCGATCGCGCGCGAGGCACTCAAGCGCGGCACCGGCGCGCGCGGGCTCCGGGCGATCCTGGAAGAGGTCATGCTCGAGATCATGTACGATCTGCCGTCCATCCCGGGGCTGACGGAGTGCGTGATCACGCGTGAGGTGATCGTCAATCGCGAGCGGCCGCTCCTGGTATCCGAAGCGAAAGAACAGTCGGCCTGAGCGGCACCCTCTTTGTAGTCGCGACCCCGATCGGCAACCTCGAGGACGTCTCCCTGCGGGCGCTCCGCGTGCTCAAGGAGGTCGCGGTGATCGCCTGCGAGGACACGCGCCGGACGCGCGCGCTGCTCGCCCACTTCGACATCCACACGCCGACCACGAGCTACTTCGAGCGCAACAAGCTCGTGAAGGGCCGGGACCTCCTGCGGCAGCTGGAGGAGGGGCGGGCGGTGGCGCTCGTCACCGACGCCGGCACGCCCGGCATCTCCGACCCCGGCCCCCTGCTCGTGCGCGACGCGCGCGCCCGGGGCATCCCGGTGGTGCCGGTGCCGGGGCCGTCGGCGCTGATCGCGGCGCTCTCGGCGGCCGGCGTCCCGGCCGGCGGCTTCGTCTTCGACGGGTTCCTGCCGATCAAGCCGGGCCGGCGGCGGAACCGCCTGACGGCGCTGCGCGCGCTGGAGACGACGGTCGTCCTCTACGAGTCCCCCCACCGCGTGGTGGCGACGCTGGAGGCGATCCAGGAGGTCTTCGGCGACGCCGAGATGGTCGTCGCGCGCGAGCTGACCAAGCAGTTCGAGGAGATCGTCAGCGCGCCGCCGTCCGCGCACCTCGCGCGCCTGCGCGCGGCGCCCGTCCGCGGCGAGTTCGTCCTGGTGATCCCGCGCTAGGGACGCGGGCCGCGCGGTATACTGGGGCGTCCATGACGGTTCCGAAAGCGCTCACCATCGCCGGCTCGGATTCCGGCGGGGGCGCCGGCATCCAGGCGGACCTCAAGACCTTCTCGGCCTTCAGGGTCTTCGGCATGTCCGTGCTCACGGCGATCACCGCCCAGAACTCCGTCGGCGTGCAGGGTGTGTTCAACCTGCCGCCGGAGTTCGTCGCGCGGCAGCTCGACTCGGTGCTCGACGACTTCGGCGCCGACGCGGTGAAGATCGGCATGCTCTCGACGGCGCCGATCATCGGCGCGGTGGCCGACCGGCTCCGCGGAAACCGCCAGGGCCAGATCGTGCTCGACCCCGTGATGATCGCCAAGTCGGGCGACCCGCTGCTCCAGCCCGACGCGCAGGCGGCGCTCGTGAAGGAGATGCTGCCGCTCGCGCAGGTGGTGACGCCGAACCTCCACGAGGCGGGCGCGCTCGCGGGGATGCGGGTGGCGACCGAGGCGGACATGGAGGAGGCGGCGCGGCGGATCCTGGCGCTCGGGCCGAAGCACGTGCTGGTCAAGGGCGGCCACCTCCCGGGCGCGGCCACCGACATCCTCTGGAACGGGCGCGAGCTCACGCGCTTCACCACCCCCCGCATCGATTCCCGCAGCACCCACGGCACGGGCTGCACCTTCTCGGCGGCGATCGCCGCCGGGCTCGCGCGCCGGCAGCCGCTCGGCGACGCCATCCGGGAGGCGAAGGCCTACGTGACGGCGGCGATCCGCGAGGGCTTCCAGGCGGGCCGGGGTGTGGGCGCGCTCCGCCACTTCGTGACGGGCTGGTAGGGATGGCGAGCTTCGAAGAGGCCAAGATGTCCTTCATGGAGCACCTGGGCGAGCTCCGGGTGCGCATCGTGCGGAGCCTCGTCGCGCTGCTGATCGGGCTCGTGATCGCCTTCCCCTTCAGCCAGCAGATCATGGACTACCTGGCCCGGCCGGCGCGCGCCACCGGGCACACCCTCGTGTTCCTCGCCCTCACCGAGGCGTTCTGGGTGCAGATGAAGGTCGCGCTGATCGTCGGGCTCTTCATCGCGGCGCCGGGCATCCTCTGGCAGATCTGGGCGTTCATCGCCCCCGGGCTTCACGCGCACGAGAAGAAGTACGCGGCGCCGTTCGTCATCGTCGGCTCGCTCCTGTTCCTGGTCGGCGGCGCCTTCGCGCTCAAGGTCGTCACGCCGTTCGCCATCCAGTTCCTGCTCTCCTACGAGCGCCCCGGGCTCCAGGCGATGATCTCGATCGGGAGCTACGTCGACTTCCTCCTGAAGTTCACGCTGGCCTTCGGCCTCATCTTCGAGCTGCCGCTCGCGATCACGCTGGTCGCGCGGATGGGCCTCGTCACCGCGAAGCAGCTCGGGAAGAACCGGAAGTACGCGGTCCTCGGCGCCTTCATCGCGGCCGCCGTGCTCACGCCCACCCCCGACATGTTCAACCAGACGCTCATGGCCGGGCCGCTGATCATCCTCTACGAGGTCGGCATCGTGTGCGCCCGGATCTTCGGCAAGAAGCCGAAGGCCGCGCCCGCCCCCGAGCCCGCGGCGTGATGGAGTTCGGCGCCCTCGACCTGCCGCCGGAGGTGATGCGGGGGGTCCGCGAGGCGGGCTTCGTCACCGCGACGCCGATCCAGGAGGCCGCGCTGCCGCTGGCCCTCCGGGGCAAGGACGTGGCCGGCCAGTCGCAGACGGGCACCGGCAAGACCGCGGCGTTCCTGATCGCCGCCTTCACCCGGCTCCTGCGCACGCCGGCGTCGGCGCCGGCCGCCGCCGGCTCGGCGCCGCGGGTGCTGATCATCGCGCCCACGCGCGAGCTGGTCGTGCAGATCGAGGCCGACGCGCGGCTCCTCGGGGGGTTCACGCCCTTCCGGATCCGGTCGGTCTACGGCGGCATCGACTACGCGAAGCAGCGCGATGAGCTGGCGGCCGGCTGCGACCTGCTGGTCGGCACCCCCGGGCGGCTCATCGACTACCTGAAGCAGCGCGTGTGGTCGCCGCGGCACGTCGAGGTGCTCGTCATCGACGAGGCCGACCGGATGTTCGACATGGGCTTCATCGCCGACCTCCGGTTCATCCTGCGCCGGCTGCCGCCGCACGAGAAGCGCCAGTCGTTCCTGTTCTCGGCGACGCTCTCGTTCCGCGTGCTCGAGCTGACGTGGGAGTTCATGAACAACCCCGTCCAGATCACGATCGCGCCGCAGCAGAAGACGGTCGAGAAGGTCGAGCAGGCGCTCTTCCACGTCGGGCGCGAGGAGAAGTTCGCGCTGCTGCTCGGCCTGCTGAAGCGGGAGGGGGGCGACCGCATCCTGATCTTCTCGAACACGCGCGAGGAGGCGCGGCGCCTCGAGGACCGGCTGATCCGGAACGGCTGGGACACGCGCGCGCTGACGGGCGACGTGGACCAGAAGAAGCGTCTGAAGATCCTCAACGACTTCAAGGAGGGCCGGCTGCCGGTGCTCGTCGCCACCGACGTCGCCTCGCGCGGGCTCCACATCGAGGCGGTCAGCCACGTCGTCAACTGGGACCTGCCGCAGGACGCCGAGGACTACGTCCACCGCATCGGCCGCACCGCCCGCGCCGGCGCCCGGGGCAAGGCGATCAGCCTCGTGGACGAGGCGAGCGCGCTCAACCTCGAGGCGATCGAGAAGTTCATCAGTCAGAAGATCCCGGTCGAGTGGGTGGACGACGATCTCCTCGTGACCGAGATCAGGCCCTCGGCCGAGGAGCGGCGGCGCTACGCCGAGGAGCGGCGCGCGCGGCTCGCGGCGCGCGACCGCTTCGGCGACCGCGGCCGCCGCGGGGGCGGGCGCGAGCCCGGCCGGCCCTTCGCCGCCCGGCCGCCCGCCGAGCGGCCGCCGCGCGGGGGCCCGGCCCCGGCGCCCGTGCCGCCGGCCCCCCCGGCGCCCGAGGGCGCCGCGGGGCCGGAGCGTCGCCGGCGGCGCCGTCGCGGACGGGGCGGCGGGCCGCGGCCCGAGGGACCGGCATCCGCGTCCTGATCCTCGGCGCGGCCGGACGCGACTTCCACAACTTCAACGTCGCGTTCCGCGACGACCCGGCCGTCGAGGTCGTCGCGTTCACGGCGGCGCAGATCCCCGGCATCGCCGGCCGCCGGTACCCGCCCGAGCTGGCGGGGGCGCGCTACCCGGCCGGCATCCCGATCGAGCCCGAGGAGCGGCTCGAGCACCTGATCGCCGCCCTTCGCGTGGACCAGGTGGTCTTCGCCTACAGCGACGTGAGCCACGAGCACGTCATGCACCTGGCCAGCCGCGCGCTGGCCGCCGGCGCCGATTTCGCGCTGCTGGGCCCGCGCCGCACGATGCTCCGCGCGTCGAAGCCCGTGGTCGCGGTGTGCGCCGTGCGCACGGGCTGCGGCAAGGGCGCGGCCAGCCGGCGCGTCGTCGAGATCTTGAGTGCGCGCGGCCGGCGCGTGGCGGTGGTGCGCCACCCGATGCCGTACGGCGACCTGCTCGCCGCGCGCGTCCAGCGCTTCGCCGGCCTCGAGGACCTCGGCCGCGCCGCGCTCACGCTCGAGGAGCGCGAGGAGTACGAGCCGCACCTGGAGACCGGCAGCGTCGTCTTCGCGGGCGTGGACTACGCCGCGATCCTGGCCCGCGCGGAGGCCGAGGCCGACGTGATCGTGTGGGACGGCGGCAACAACGACCTGCCGTTCTTCGCGCCGACGCTGCACCTCTGCCTCGTGGATCCCCACCGCGCCGGTCACGAGTCGCGCTACCACCCGGGCGAGGCCAACCTCCGCATGGCCGACGTCGCGGTGATCGTGAAGGAGGACACCGCGCCGCCGGCCGGGCTCGCGGCCGTGCGCGCCGCGATCGGCGCGCTGAACCCGCGCGCCCGCGTCGTGGACACGCGGCTGCCCATCACGGTGGACGCGCCCGACCTCGTGCGCGGCCGCCGGGTGCTCGCGGTCGAGGACGGCCCGACGCTGACCCACGGCGGCATGGCCACCGGCGCGGCGGAGCTCGCCGCGCGCGCCCTCGGCGCGACGGTCGTGGACCCGCGCCCGTGGGCGCGGGGGAGCCTGCGCGACGTGTTCGCGGCGCATCCGGGCCTCGGCCCCGTGCTGCCGGCGATGGGCTACGGCGCGGCCCAGATGGCCGACCTCGCGGCCACGATCGACGCGGTGCCGTGCGACGTCGTGCTGCTCGGCACGCCGCTCGACCTCCGGCGGAGCCTGACCGTGCGCCACCCGGTGGCGCGCGCGCGCTACCGCATGGAGGAGATCGGGCGGCCGACCCTCGACGAGCTGCTCGCCGGGCTCTGAGCGCGGTGCGCGGCCCGGGCGGCGTCTTCTACGGCTGGTGGATCGTCGCCGCCGGGTTCTGCCTCGAGGCGCTCATCGGCGGCCTCATGTTCCACGCCTACGGGGCCTACGTCGTCCTCCTGCGCGAGGAGTTCGGCTGGAGCAAGACGATGCTCTCGGCGGCGTTCTCGATGGCGCGGGCCGAGAGCGGCATCCTGGGCCCGGTCCAGGGCTGGCTCACGGACCGCTTCGGCCCGCGGGCGCTGATCCGCGTCGGCGTGCTGCTCTTCGGGGTCGGGTTCATGCTGTTCAGCCGGATCCGGTCGCCGCTCGCCTTCTTCCTCGCGTTCTTCCTGATCGCGCTCGGCTCGAGCCTCGGCGGGTTCCTGCCGATCGGCGTGGCCATCGTCAACTGGTTCCGCCGCCGGCGCGCGCTGGCCCTCAGCCTCAGCGCGACCGGCATGGCGGTCGGCGGGCTCCTGACGCAGATCGTGGCGCTGTCCCTCACGCGGTTCGGCTGGCGCTGGACGGCGTTCGCCTCGGGCGTCGTCATTCTGCTCGTCGGCCTGCCGGTCGCGCAGCTCGTCCGGCACCGGCCGGAGCCCTACGGGTACGCGCCCGACGGCGACACGCCCGCCCGCGCGGCCGCGGCGCGCGCGGCGGGCGGCGCCGTGCACGCGGCCGGTGTCGATTTCACCGCGCGCCAGGCGTTGCGCACGCCGGCGTTCTGGCTCATCGCCCTCGGCCACGCCGCGGCGCTCCTCGTGGTGTCGGCGGTGCTGGTCCATCTCATCGTGCACGTCACGGAGCGCCTCGGCTACTCGCTGCGCGAGGGCGCCGCGGTGATCGCGCTGATGACGGTGATGCAGGTCGCCGGCCAGCTCGGCGGCGGGTGGGCCGGCGACCGGCTCAACACGCGGGCCATCGTCACCGTGTGCATGTGGGCGCACGCGGCGGCCCTGCTGTTCCTGGCGTCGGCGACCGCCTTCTGGATGGTGCTGGCCTTCGCCGTCCTCCACGGCCTCGCCTGGGGCGTGCGCGGCCCGCTGATGTCGGCGATCCGCGCCGACTACTTCGGCAGCGCGTCGTTCGGCGTGATCACCGGCACGTCGTCGATGATCGTGATGCTGGGGATGATGGCGGGGCCCCTGGTGGCGGGGATCCTCGCCGACCTCACCGGCAGCTACGAGACCGGCTTCCGCGTGATCGCCGGCCTCGCCGCTCTCGGCTCGGTGTCCTTCGCGTTCGCGCGGCGGCCCGCGCCGCCGCGGGAGGAGAGGCGGACATGACCACGGTCGATCAGCAGCGGGTGCGGCGCACGCGCACCGGGCTCATCGCCCACGACCCGGCGCGCGCCATGCCGGGCTACACGCTCTTCGCGCCGATGTTCGGCGACGGCACCGTGTACCTGATCGACATGCGGGGCGAGGTCGCGCACACCTGGCGCATGCCGTACCGGCCGGGGCTGTACGGCCACCTCCTGGAGAACGGCCATCTGCTGTACGGCGGCAAGCTCATGGAGGACCTGGAGCGCTTCGAGGCCTGGGCGCGGTTCAAGGGCGGCGCGGTGCTCGAGGCCGACTGGCGCGGGCGCGTGCTCTGGGAGGTCCGGCACCCCGATCACCACCACGACGCGCGCAAGCTCCGGAACGGCCACGTGCTGCTCCTGTGCCTGCGCCCGGTCCCCGAGGCGCTCCACGGCCGGATCCGCGGCGGGCTGCCGGGGACGGAGGCCCGGGGCGGGACGATCTACGGCGACTACCTCGTCGAGATGACGACGGCCGGGCGGGTGGTGTGGGAGTGGCGGAGCTGGGAGCACCTCGACATCGCCGCCGCCGTCATCACCCCGCAAGACCGCCGCGAGGAGTGGACGCACGGCAACACGGTCGCCGAGCTCCCCGACGGCGATCTCGTCGTCGGCTTCCGCAACATCTCGACGGTGGCCATCGTGGACCGGGAAACCGGCGGCATCCGCTGGACGCTCGGCGGCCCGCCGCTGGCCCAGCAGCACGATCCGCGCCCGCTGCCCAACGGGAACCTCACGATCTTCGACAACGGCGCCCACCGGGTCGATCAGCCGGCGCCGTACTCGCGCGTGATCGAGGTGGAGCCAGGCTCGGGCGCGATCGTGTGGGAGTACCGCGACCAGTCGCTGTTCGACTTCTTCAGCCCCTACATCTCGGGCGCCCAGCGCCTGCCCAACGGCAACACGCTGATCTGCGAGGGCTGCGACGGGCGGCTCTTCGAGGTCACGCCCGACGGCCAGGTCGTGTGGGAGTACGTGAGCCCCTACTTCTTCCCCGAGCCGGGCCGCCCCGGGCTCAACAACTGGGTCTTCCGCGCCTTCCGCTACGGCCCCGAGGCGATCGAGGCGGCCCGCCGCGGATGACGCTCAGAGCGTGAGCGCGGCGCGCGCGCGGCCGTGCGCCGGCTGGTCGCCGCGCATGGTGTCGGGGTTGGCGCCGCGCACGAGCGCCAGGTGGTACGTGAAGAGCTGGAGCGGGACGATCGCCAGGATCGGCGACAGCAGCTCCGGCGCCGGCGGCAGCGCGATCGTCTCCGCCGCGAGCGCCGCCAGCTCGCGGTCGTCCTCCGGCGCGAGCGCCACGACCGGCGCGCCCACCGCCCGCGCCACGCGCGCGACGTCGAGGCAGCGCGCGTGCGCCGGCCCCGGCGGCGCCACCAGGAACACGACGTCGCCGGGGTCGAGGGCGGCCCACGGCCCGTGCAGGAACTGCTCGCAGTTGAACCCGAGCGCCGTCGCGTAGTTCGCCTCGCTCATCTTCAGCGCGGCCTCGAGGGCCGTCGCCGTGTTCGGCCCGCCGCCGACGAACCAGAAGCGCTTGCGGTCGGCGAACCGCGCCGCCAGCTCCTCCCACGACTCCTGGCCGAGCAGGAGCGCGAGCTGGTCGGGCACCTCCTGCAGCTCGTGCGCGAGAGCCTCGTCGCCGCCGGCCGCGGCGGCGAGGGTGGCGAGGAGCGCGAGCGCAGAGGTGTAGCTCACGGTGTGGCAGGCGGAGGCCTCCTGGTCCACGGTGCGCAACACCCAGTCGGCGGCGGCGAGGCCGTCGGCGCCCTTGCCGGTGACGGCGACGCTCACGCCGCCGCCGGCCTTGGCGCGCGCGAACGCCTCGAGCGAGTAGCGCTTCCCGCCGCGGTGGCTCACGACCACGACGCCGGTCCGGGCGTCGGGCTCGGGCCAGTAGCTCGCCAGCTCGAACGAGTGGAAGGCGCGGGCGCGATGGCCGAGGCGCCCGGCGTGGGCGAACAGCAGCTCGCCGACCAGCGTCGCGTGCCAGGAGGTGCCGATGCCGGCGAGGAGCACGCGGTCGAGCCCGCGCAGGCGCGCGGCGGCGGCGGCGATCGCATCACCCTGGCCGCGGGTGACCAGGCGCAGGGCGCCGGGCTGGGCGTAGATCGCGTCGTGCATGTGGTAGGGATGGCCGCCGCGCGGCGGCGGCGGGGTCCAGGCCATCGCGGCCCCGCTCAGCGCGCCGACGGGAACGCGGGCGGCCGCTTCTCGCGGATCGCCCGGATCCCCTCGGGCACGTCGGGGTTCATGAACGAGAGCATCTCCAGCGCGAGCGACTGGTCGAAGATCGGCCCCGCCTGCCGGAGCCAGTTGTTGAGCGCGCGCTTGGTCCAGCGGATCGCCGGCTGGCTGCCGCGCGCCAGCCCGTCGGCCACGGCCGAGGCCTTCGCCATCAGCTCGCCCGGGGGCACGCAGAGGCTCACGAGCCCGATGCGCTCGGCCTCCTTGCCGTCGAGGAAGTCGGCGGTCAGGAGATAGTATTTCGCCTTGGCCATGCCGCACAGGAGCGGCCAGACGATCGCCGCGTGATCGCCGGCGACGACGCCGAGCCGCGTGTGGCCGTCGGTGAGGCGCGCCGTCTCGGCGATGACGCTCACGTCGGCCAGCAGCGCGACGACGAGGCCGGCGCCCACCGCGACGCCGTTGATCGCGGACACGATGGGCTTCTCGAGGTTGATCATGTTGTAGACGAGGTCCGAGGCCTCGCGGAGCGTGCGCGCGACGGCGTCGGGGCTGCCCGCCATCTCCTCGACGAGGCTCATGTCGCCGCCCGCGCTGAACGCCTTGCCGGCGCCCGTGACGAGCGCCACGCGCGTCTCCGGGTCGGCGTCCACCGTGAGCCAGACCTGCGTGAGCTCCCAGTGCAGGCGCGCGTTGGCGGCGTTCAGCACCTCGGGCCGGTTGAGGGTGATGAGGAGCACCCCGTTGGGCCGGTGCTCGAACGCGAGGTGCTGGTAGTCGGCGTAGTCCATCCTGTCCTCCTGGCTCAGGGCGTGGGGCCGGCGTCAGCCATGCCGGGCCATGGTACCTGAACTCCCGGCGCGCGCCAGGAGCAGCGCGCCCGTCACGGCGAGCGCGGCGGCGGCCGCGCCGGCGAGGACGCCCGCGTGGCGGGCGCCGAGGAGGCCGGCCAGGAACGGCCCGAGGAACATGCCGCCGTCGACCGAGACGCGGTAGAGGGCCGTGCGCCAGGCGACCCGCTCGGGCGGCGTCTCGCGCCGGAGCACGGAGAGCGGCAGCATCCAGCCGGCCATGCCGAGCCCGAAGAGCGCGCAGCCGGCGACGACGGCGGGCAGCGCGCCGAAGCTCACGAGGACGTGGCCCGCCGCCAGCAGGAGCAGGATCGCGCCGAGGACCGGCCGCGCGCCGCGGCGGTCGGCCAGGAGGCCGACCGGGACCAGCGCGACGATGTCGAAGAGCTGCATGACCATGAGCAGGCGGGCGACGCCCGCGCGCGGGAGGTCGAACTCGCGGCTCGCGCGCACCGGGATCATGAACTGCTCGATGGTGGAGTAGGCGAGGGCGACGGTGGCGCCGGCCGCGACGGCGAGGACGAGGAGCGGCGTGACCGGCGCCGCGGCGGCCTGCGCGCCCGTGGTCACGCCCCGGGCGAACAGCGGCCCGGGCGCGTCGGCCTCGCCGCGCGGGAGCGCCGCCAGCAGGAGCGGCACGACGAGGACGCCGAGCAGCTGCGCGGCGCAGGTCGCGAGGTAGGCGAGGTTCCAGCGGAGGCCCGCGGGCAGGGCGCTCATCACGACCGTCCCGCCGAGCATCCCGAGCATCGCCGACAGCTCGTAGGCGTTGAGCGCGGACGCCAGCGCCATGCCCGTCTGGAATCTCAGAATGGCCGTGAGCCCCGCCACCATGCCGAGCGCGTGCCCCACGCCCATCAGCACGCGGCCGGCGACCAGCACGGGGAACGGGCCCCCGGTCGTGAGGAGCAGGACGCCCGCGGCGAGCCCCAGCGGGCCGAGCAGGACGGCGCGCCGCAGGTGGTGGGTCAGGAAGAGCCCGACCGGGACGTCGGCGAGCATCCGCGCGAAGCCGAAGGCGCCGGCGACGACGCCGAGCTGCCAGTCGGCGAGGCCGGCGCCCCGCGCCATGTCCGGCAGGACCGCGGGGAAGGCGCCGATCGAGAACGTGTTGGAGAAGATCGTGAAGCACAGGAGCGCGATCAGGGAACGCACGAGGATGCTATGGTACCCCGGTGGAGACGATGCGCCTCGAGATCGCGGCGCCGGTCGCGCGCCTGACGTTCGACCGCCCCGCGGTGCTCAACGCGGGCAACGCGCGCTTCGCCGCCGAGCTCCACGACGTGGTGGAGGCGGTCGCGGCCCGGGCCGACGTGCGCGTGGTCGTCATGACCGGCGCCGGGCGCGCCTTCCAGACGGGCGTGGACCTCACGGCGCTCGCGGCCGGCGCGCTCGGTCTCGCCGACCTCGTCCGGTGGGAGGACGCGATGACGGCGATCGAGCGGATGGACACGCTCTTCATCGCCGGGATCAACGGCCACTGCATCGGCGGCGGGCTCCAGCTGGCGCTCGTGTGCGACTACCGGCTGGCCGCCGACGGCGCGCTGCTCGGCCTGCCCGCCGTCAAGGAGTGCCTCATCCCCTCGATGGCGCTCTACCGCCTGCCGCGGCTCATCGGCCTGGCCCGGGCCAAGGAGCTGATCCTGCTGGGCGAGCCGATCACGGCCCGTGACGCCGAGCGCGCCGGCCTCGTCAACCGCGTCGTGCCGGCGGCGGACTTCGCGACGGCGCTCGACGAGACGGTCGGGCGGTTCCTGGCGCTGCCGCCGGTGAGCGTGACCGCCAGCAAGCGCCTCGCCACGCGGGCCTTCGACCTCGACGCCGACACGTTCCGGAAGGAGATGACGGCCGCGCTCGGCGACTGCCTGGCGTCCGACGAGCACCGGCGGGCGATGGCCGCGATCCGCGCGCGGCAGGCGACGCGATGAAGATCCTGTTCGTCCCGAACCTCATCGTGCGCGGCCTCGACGCCGCCGAGCGCTCGGCCATCCTGGACGCCGCCGGGCCGGGCGCCAGGCTCGTCGAGGCGCGCGACGCCGCGAGCCAGCGCCGCGAGATCGTGGACGCCGAGGTCCTGTTCGGCCGCGTCCCGCCCGACGTCTAC
>JACPCH010000031.1 GCA_016179875.1 Candidatus Rokuibacteriota bacterium
CGAGGGCATCCCCGAGCTCGCGCGGCAGGCCACCGCGTTCGGCACCGGGCTGCGGTTCAGGCCCGTCGACCATCTCGGCAACGCGTCCGCGTCGACGGAGGAGGCGGAGGCGGTCGCCGCGGAGGTCCGCAAGATGGTGGGCGGGTCGTGGACGGACCGCGAAGGCCGGACCCAGCCGCTTTGCCAGAAGGACTTCATGGTCGTCGCGCCCTACAATGCGCAGGTGCGGCGGCTGCGAGAGGCCCTCCGGGTGGCCGGGCTCGCCGACGTGCCCGTTGGCACCGTGGACAAGTTCCAGGGTCGCGAGGCGCCGGTGGTCTTCTACTCGATGGCGACCTCCAGCGCCGAGGACGTGCCGCGCACGCTGGAGTTCCTGTTCTCTCGCAATCGCCTGAACGTCGCCGTGTCCCGCGCGATGTGCCTGGCCTTCGTCGTGGCGAGCGCACGGCTGCTGGAGTCCCGCGCCCGGACCATCGACCAGATGCGGCTGATCAACGCGCTGTGTCGGTTTGTGGATCTCGCGGAGGGGTAGATCGAGTCATGTGCGGCGCCATGTCGAGGTTATCCCTCTACGCCCCCTTCCACTCTGTGAAAGCCGTGTGAACAGGGGCGACGGCCCGGCCGAGATAGCTGACCGGGAGGACCGGGAGTGAAGGACACCTCCGGGAATCCTCGCTGGGAGTTCGCGCGCCGCTTCCGCCGCGGCGCTTTCGGCTGGAAGTCCGAGCCCGCGATCCAGCGCGTCAGACAGGCCGTGAGCGAGATCAAGAAGGTCGCCCGGCGCGACCCGGTTCTGGGCGCCGAGGGGGCCGTGCTGTTTCTGGAGCGCGTGTCGCCCGCGCTCGAGCATGTGGACAGCTCGTCGGGCGCCATCGGTACCGTGGTGAACCACGCCATCGAAGAGCTCGCGGCCGTCATCGCCAGGGCGCCGGTCGGTGGGACGGAGCGCGAGGGCTGGCTCGAGCGCCTCTGGGACGCCCACGCCAATGACGAGATCCCGTACATCGAGCGCCTCGGGGACTTCTGGGGCGACCTCTGCGCGTCGCCGGAGACCGCCTCGGCGTGGGCGGATCGGTTCATCCCCATCGTGGAGATGGCCTGGAGCCCGGACCCGGTGCGGCGCGGCTTCTTCCACGGCACGATGGCCTGCTTCAGTGCGCTCTTCCGGGCGGGGCGCCATGAGGAGATTGTCGCCCTCCTCGAGAAGGACCCGTTGCCCTGGTGGCCGTACCGGCAGTGGGGCGTGCGCGCCCTGGCGGCGCAGGGCCGTCCGGACGAGGCGATCCGCTACGCGGAGGCGTCACGCGGACGGAACGACAATCCCGTCGCCATCGCGGCCGCGTGCGAGGAGATCTTGCTCGCATCCGGTCGCGCCGAGGAGGCGTACCGGCGCCACGCGCTCCAGGCGACCCGGGGCACGTCGTATCTCGCGACCTACCGGGCCCTCGCCCGGAAGTATCCACGGAAGAGGCCCGAGGAGTTGCTCAGGGATCTCGTGGCGACCACGCCCGGCGACGAGGGAAAGTGGTTCGCCACGGCGAAGGAGGTGGGGCTCTTCGACGAGGCGATCCGGCTCGCGAATCAGACCCCGTGCGATCCGAAGACGCTGACGCGCGCCGCGCGGGACTTCGCCGCCGTGCGTCCCGAGTTCGCGGTCGAGGCGGGACTGACCGCGCTCCACTGGCTGGTCGAGGGCTACGGGTACGAGATCACGAGCGCCGACGTGTGGGCCGCCTACACGGAGACGATGAAGGCGGCGGAGACGGCGGGGCGCGCCGGGGACGCGCGGGATCGAATCAGGACGCTGGTCGCGAGCGAGACGTCCGGCGATCGTTTCGTCACCCGGACGCTCGGTCGGGCGCTGGGGCTCTGATTTTAGCCAAGAGGCCGCTTGCAGGCGCCTGGGCCCGGCGAGAGTTTGCAGATATGCTTTTTGCCCTTGTCCCCCTTCCGGGCCGTTCAGGACCGACGAATTCTTCCTCCGTCACCCGGTCTTCGCGCTCGAGACCTTTCGCCGCGCTGGCGAACAGCACGGGCTGACGAGAACGGCCCTGGCCGAGCGCGTCAAGTACGGACTCGAACGCGGACGGCTCAAACTCCTGGCGAGAGGCCTGTATGCCGTCGTTCCGACCGGCGTGCAGGCCGATCGCTTCACGCCCGACCGGTCCTGCGACCCTGCTGCGGTCGCGACGAATGTGGACGTGACCGCAAGAAACAGGCGCCGGGAGCGACCGAACCAGGCCATCGGCGCTCGTGTACAGGAATACTGGCGGCTGAGTCCGGAGGTACTGTACACCCGAACGACATACTGCTTCGAAGACCACATGGACAGCGTCGAGCTGCTACCGCGCCCAGCTGAGATCCGGGCGCCGACGATGCCAGTCCGTCGCTTGCTCGTACGCCCGTGCGACTCGGAGTGCCATGGCCTCGTCGAGCGGCTTGGCGTAGATCATGAGACCGATCGGCAGCCCCTCGCGGGTGAAGCCGCAGGGCAGCACGACCGCGCAGAGCGCCAGGATGTTGCCGACCGCCGTGTTGCGCAGGTAGCGGACGTTCGCGTCGCTGTAGCTCTCGACGCTCGCGTCGATCGAGGCGAGCGGGCGGGCCGGGATCATCGTCGCGGGCACCAGGAGAGCGTCGACGTCGGCGAGCGTGCGGTGCACGCGTTCGCGCAGGGCGGCCCATTGCCGGAGGACCACGAAGTAGTCCGTCGCGGACAGGCCTCGCCCCGTCTTCATCCGGTGCGCCACCGCGGGATCGAGGGCGTCGAACTGCTCGTCGATCAACCGGCCGTTCACGGCCAGCTCCGGATGCTTCCGACGTGCCGTCTCCCGAAGTAGTTCGGCCAGATGACGGCCTGCAGCGTGGCACCGAAGCCACTCGTGAAGCCGAGGAAGCCGCCATAGGCGAACGCCTGCCACGGCTGGGCGATGCTGGTCGCCCACAGCATGGCCCCGGTCAGGCACGCCTGCGCGACGACCAGCAGATAGCGCCCGGCGATCCGGTCGACCAGGACCCCGGCGAGGAACGTCCCAACCAGGGAGGACGGCGCGATGACCGTGAAAACCGTGGCCGCCGCGGCGGAGTCGATACCCAGACTGTTCATGAAGGACACGTGCGCCTTGCTCTCGACGTGGTGGAAGCAGGTTTCAAGGTTCTCGCCATGAAGTACTATCCCGACAAGGGGGGATCGCGCGAAACCATGGTGGTCCTCCTCCAGGTTCGGGCGGACCTCAGCAAGATCATCGACGAATTTTATGAGTGACGCATGCCCGTGATGTTCAGTAACTCAGTAGAAACTCGAACGCCAGCGATCGCTTCCACAATCCAAAGCGGGCCCCCAGCAACCACAAGCGGTACATGGTCTATCGGCTGCCCCGTTAGCGCACAATGAAGTCGAGCACTTTCCTCTTCCTTCTGCCCGCGGGGTTCATCGCGACCGGGCGTGGACGCGGAAGGCATCCTGTCGGGCGATGGTGTAGGAGGCTGAGCCGTGGACGCCGGTGGACGCGGGATGCCGCCTGGTGCCGCTTGCGGCAGGGAGGGAGCCGGTAAATCACTGCCACTTAGAGGGTCGGGGACATGGGGACGCGAAGGACGCATCGAGCGGTCTCCCTTCAAGGCCGCAGCGCGTCGACGAGCTCACCACGTCGTGTCAGATAATCCTGTGTGGCAGTCGGCATGTGGCGCCCGCTGCCGTGTTGGCTTTCAGGCCTAAAAGTCTTCCAATGGGGTCATGGCGGCCGAGGAGAGAGCTCGATCTCGCGGCCGCCTTGGGCGCAGAAGCGTGCGACTCGATCTTGAGCAACGGAGTCCCAGGAGAAGCGGGCATGCCGCTTCCCTCGGTGATGACGACGACGCCGGGGAGGTAGCCGTCGCGTCGCGCACAGGTCGATCACCGTGGCGTCCAGACTCACCAGCTTGTTCTTGAGCCGGAGCTTCTTGCGGCCCTTGGCCAGCGCCTGACAGCGCCGCCCGCCTCATCGTGGACGACGCGCCGGACATCTTCGTCGGCAAGCTCGTCGACGTCGCAGTGATGGCCCGGCGCGCGTCAGGGGACGCCGCCGGAAGAGACGTGGATCTTGACGGCTCGAGATGTGAGGGTAAGGGCCTCGAGGAGGCCGCGGCGTCGCCACGCTCGCCGGTTGACAAATGTTATATTGTTATGGTTACTTATCGGCCGATTGAAAAATCGGCGGCCCGTCCGGAGCGCCCCTCTCGCGAAGATCGGCCGAGCCTCTCTCGATCGGCCGCTTCCGCCGCTCTACTACCGCGTCTCGCGCACCCTGGAGCAACGGATCCGCGACCAGCACTCCAGGGTCGGCGACCGGCTGCCCTCCGAGGACGACCTCTGCCGCGAGTTCGGGGCGAGCCGCATCACGATTCGGCAGGCGGTGGGGCGGCTGGTGGAGCAGGGGCTCATCGTCCGCCGGCGGGGTAGCGGGTCGTTCGTGAGCGCGGTCAAGGAGCCCCGGGCGGCGACGCCGAGCAAGTTCACGGGCGCGCTCGAGGACCTCTTCGCCGAGGTCAAGGCGGTGCGCACCAAGTCCGCCGAGATCGTCGAGGAGGTCCCCCCCGCCGAGGTGCGCGTCCTCCTCGGCCTCGGGGTGCAGGAGACGGTGGCGGTGGTCCGCCGGGTCCGCACCTTCCGGGACCGCATCTTCTCGCTCTCGACGAACTACCTCCCCCGGAGCCTCGGCGCCCAGCTCAGCGAGAGCGAGCTTTACCAGTACCCGCTGCTGCAACTTCTGGAGGAGAAGCTCCACGTCACCTTCCGGTACGCCGACCAGACCGTGGAGGCGCGGCTCGCCGACGAGGACGTGGCGCGGGCCCTCGACGTCAACTTCGGGGACCCGGTGCTGTTCGTGGAGCGCCTGATGTTCGCGGAGGCGGCCCGCCCGGTCGAGGTCGTCCGGTCCTACTACCGGGCGGACGTCTACCGCTACCAGATCCGGCTGGTGCGCAACCGCAAGGCACCGTTCCACTGGCGCCTCCATGACGACGTGAGATGACCAGGTCGTAACGATCGACCAACACCGGAGGACACGATGAAGAGGCTGGCCGCGTTGCTCGTGCTTCCCCTCCTGGCGCTCCTCGGGGTCGCCGGATCCGCGCTCGCCCAGGAGACCTACAAGGTCGGCGCCGTGCTCTCGATCACGGGGCCGGCCTCCTACTTCGGCGAGGACGAGCGCAACACGCTGATGCTGCTGCAAGACCAGATCAACGCTCGGGGCGGCATCAACGGCAAGAAGCTCGAGGTCGTGATCTACGACGACGCCACCGACCCCACCAAGAGCGTCACCGCGCTCAAGCGGTTGCACGAGGAGGACAAGGTGCTGGCCGTGATCGGTGCCAGCATCAGCGGCAACGCGCTCGCGCTCATCCCGTTCTCCGAGAAGGCGGGGGTGCCCCAGCTCGTCCCCGCCGCCAGCGGCAAAATCTCGAACCCCGTGAAGAAGTGGGTCTTCCAGTTCTGCAACACCGACGTGCAGTCCATCGCCCGCATCCTCGGCTTCCTCCAGGCCAAAGGCGTCAAGAAGATCGCCATGCTGAACGACTCCACCGGCTACGGCGTGAGCGGCAAGGAAGAGCTGGACCGTCAGGCACCGGGCAAGGGCTTCGAGGTCGTCGCCGCCGAGACGTTCGGGCCCAACGACACCGACATGACGCCCCAGCTCACCCGCATCAAGGCGGCGGGGGCGCGGGCGGTGATCGTCTGGAACGCGACGCCGGCCAGCGCCATCGTCGCGAAGAACTTCAAGCAGATCGGCCTCGACGCGCTCCAGATCCAGAGCACGGCCTTCGTGAGCCCCCGGCTCCTGAGCCTGGCCGGCGCCGCCGCCGACGGCATCATCCTCACCGGCTACAAGCTCCCGATCGTCGACCAGGTGCCGGCGAGCGACCCCCAGCGGAAGATCATCGTCGAGTACCGCGACGCGTACCTGAAGCGCTTCGGGAAGGAGCCGAACCCGTTCGGCGCCCTCGTCCACGACGCGTTCACGGCGCTGGTCAAGGTGCTGGAGACGGCCGGCGTCGACCGCGAGAAGATCCGCCAGGGCCTCGAGAGCCTCAAGGGGTTCATGGGCGCCAACGGCACCTACACCACCTCCGCCACCGATCACAACGGGTACGCGGTGGAGAGCCTCCAGATGCTGGTGGTGGAGACGGGGAAGTTCAAGCCCGTCCACTGACCGCGGATGACCTTCACGGATCAGCTGCTCCAGTTCGTGCTCTCTGGCGTGATGGTCGGCAGCATCTACGCCCTCATCGCGCTCGGGTTCACGATGGTCTTCAACGCCACCGAGGCGATCAACTTTGCCCAGGGCGAGTTCGTCATGCTGGGGGGAATGAGCGCGGTCGCCTTCTACGGGGCGAGGGTGCCGCTCCCCCTCGCCTGCCTCCTGGCCGTCCTCCTCGTGACCGCGGTCGGGCTCCTCTTCGAGCGCTTCACGCTCGCCCCGCTCAAGCGCGTCTCGGTCATGAACCTGATCATCATCACCATCGGCGGCTCGATCTTCCTCAAGGGCTCGGCCATGCTGACGTGGGGGAAGGACGCGGCCAGCCTGCCCTCCTTCTCCGGCGACACCCCCATCCGCGTCCTCGGCGCCACACTCCTGCCCCAGGCGATCTGGATCCTGGGCACGAGCCTGGTCGTCGTCGCCGCCGTCCGCCTCTTCTTCGACCATGCCGCCGTCGGCAAGGCCATGCGGGCCGTCGCCGCCAACCGCTTCGCGGCGACCCTGATGGGGATCGACGTCAAGCTCATGGTGGCCTGCTCGTTCGCGCTCAGCGCGGCGGTGGGTGCCGTCGCCGGCATCATCATCACGCCGGTGGCGCTCACCGCCTTCGACCGGGGCACCATCCTGGGGCTCAAGGGCTTCAGCGCCGCCATCCTGGGCGGGATCGGGAGCGGCCCCGGCGCGGTGCTCGGCGGGCTGCTCCTTGGCGTGCTGGAGGCCATGGGCGCTGGCTTCGTCTCCTCCGGCTACAAGGACGCGATCGCGTTCCTCCTCCTCATCCTCATGCTGCTGGTCCGCCCCCAGGGGCTCTGCGGGGCGCGGGGAAGCCGCAAGGCCTGAGATGTCGGTGCCGGCCCCGGACCCCACGCGGCTCCCGCACCGGGCGGCACTCGCCGTGTTCCTCTTCCTGATCGCGCTGCTGCCGCTTGCCGTTCCCAGCCGCTACTACCTGAACGTCATGATCTTCGCCGGCATCCACGTGCTCCTCACCGTGGGCCTGAACCTCGTCATGGGCTACGCGGGGCAGGTCTCGCTCGGCCACGCCGGCTTCTACGGCCTCGGGGCGTACGCCTCCGGCGTGCTCACGGTGAAGTACGGCGTGAACCCCTGGGTGGCCATGGCCGCCGCGCTCGGCCTGAGCCTCCTCGTCGGCCTCGCCATCGGCATCCCGTCACTCCACCTCCAGGGCTACTACCTGGGCATGGCGACGCTCGGCTTCGGCATCATCCTCCACATCCTGTTCGTGGAGCTCCTGCCGTTCACGGGCGGGCCCTCGGGCCTCGTCGGCATCCCCGAGATCTCCCTGCTCGGCGTCAAGCTCAACACCGACACGCGCTACTACTACCTGGTCTGGGTCGTGGTCGGTGCCGTTCTCCTCTTCGCCTTCCACCTGGTGGACTCGCGCGTGGGCCGGGCGCTCCGGGCCATCCAGGGCGACGAGACGGCGGCGGCTCTGATGGGGATCAACACCTGGCTCGCCAAGGTCCGCATCTTCGTCACCGCGGCTGCCTTCGCCTCCGTGGCCGGCAGCCTCTACGCCCACTACGTGACGTTCCTGAGCCCCGACAGCTTCGGGTTCGGGTTTTCGATCGACCTGATCGTCATGGTGATCGTGGGCGGCACTCGGAGCATCTGGGGCAGCGTGCTCGGCGCCGTGCTCCTCACGATCCTGCCCGAGTATCTCCGGGGGCTGAAGGACTACGACATTCTCGTGTACGGCGCGGTGGTGATCCTGGTCGTCATGTTCGTCCCGTCCGGGATCGCGGGGGCCATCGAGCAGCGCCTCCAGCGCTGGCGTCTCAAGCTGGCGACCCGGGCGCGGGTGGCGGCGGACGCATGAAGGCGGGCGGGGGCGGAGCCTTGCTGGAGGCGCGCGGGCTGGAGAAGTCGTTCGGCGGCCTCCGCGCCGTGAACGGCGTCAGCCTCACGGTCGCGCCGGGGACGATCAAGGCCATCATCGGCCCGAACGGGGCCGGAAAGACCACGCTCCTGAACCTGATCACGCGGCTCGACGCGCCGAGCGCGGGCGAGATCTGGTTCGACGGTGTCCGCATCGACCGCCTGCCGCCCCATCGCATCGTCCAGCTCGGCGTCGCTCGCACCTTCCAGAACCTGCGGCTCTTCGGCGACATGAGCGTGCTGGAGAACGTGATGGTCGGGCGGCACGTCAGGACGCGGACGGAGATGGCGGGCGCGGTGTTGCGGCCGGCGGCGGCCCGCGCGGAGGAGCGCGCGATCTTCGCCGACGCCCTGCGGCTCCTCCACGACGTGGGGCTCGCCGAGCAGGCCCACGAGGCCGCCGCCAGCCTGCCCTTCGGCAAGCAGCGGCTCCTCGAGATCGCGCGCGCGCTCGCCTCGGAGCCGCGGCTGCTCCTCCTCGACGAGCCGGCGGCGGGGCTCAACGTCCGGGAGGCGGCGGAGCTCGGGGAGTTCATCCGGCGCATCCGGCTGGCGGGGATCACCATCATCCTGGTCGAGCACCACATGGAGCTGGTCATGGAGATCTCCGACGAGATCCTCGTGCTCAACTTCGGCGAGAAGCTGGCCGAGGGGCCCGGCGAGGAGATCCGCACGCGGCCCGAGGTCATCCAGGCCTATCTCGGCGACGAGGCGGCGATTGCTCAGGATCTCCGGGCTTGAGAGCCGCTACGGTGGCATCATCGCCCTCAAGGGTGTGGACCTCGAGGTCCGGGCGGGGGAGCTGGTGACGATCATCGGCGCCAACGGCGCCGGCAAGTCGACGCTCCTGAAGGCGGTGATGGGGCTCGTCCGCCGCGAGGCGCGGGCGATGACCTTCGAGGGCCGCGACATCAGGGGGCTGTCGCCGCTCGAGATCGTCCGCCTCGGCGTGGCCCTGGTGCCGGAAGGGCGGCAGGTGTTCGGGCCGATGACCGTCGCCGACAACCTGACGATGGGTGCGTACCTGGACCGGGGCCGGCGCGCCGTCGTCCGCGAGCGCCTCGAGTCCGTCTGCGCGCTCTTCCCCGTCCTCCGCGAGCGGTCCCGGCAGCTCGCGGAATCGCTCTCGGGCGGCGAGCAGCAGATGCTGGCGATCGCGCGGGCGCTCATGGCGGGGCCGAAGCTCCTGCTCGTGGATGAGCTGTCGCTCGGCCTGGCGCCGGTGGTCGTCCACGAGCTCTACCGGAAGCTGATGGCGCTCCACCGGCAGGGGATGACCATCGTGATCGTGGAGCAGAACGCGCGCCTGGCGCTCCGGGCGTGTGACCGCGCCTACGTTCTCGCGACCGGCGTCGTCGCCATGGAGGGCCGGGCCCGGGACCTCCTGGAGAACGAGGCCGTGCGCAAGGCGTATCTCGGCGGGTAGGGAGGCGAGGAGGACGGATGAAGCCGGCGCCATTCGAGTACGTGACCGCGGAGACCACGGAGGCCGCCGTCGCCGCCCTCGAGCGGTTCGAGGGCAACGCCCGCTGCCTGGCGGGCGGCCAGAGCCTGGTGCCGCTCCTCAACATGCGCCTGCTGCGGCCGGCGGCCGTGATCGACCTGAACCGCCTCTCCGGCCTCGATCACGTAACGGTGGACGACGGTCGGGTCCGCGTGGGCGCCCTCGTCCGCTACTCGACGCTCGAAACCTCCGCGCTCGTGGCGGAGCGGATCCCGCTCCTGGCCCGCGCGGTGCCGTTCGTGGGCGACCGCCAGATCAGGAACCGCGGGACGCTGGGCGGCGCCCTCTGCCACGCCGACCCCGCCGGCGAGATGGCTCTCGCCGCGGTGACCCTCGGCGCCTCCCTCCGCGCCGTCGGCCCGGACGGTGTGCGCGAGGTCCCCGCCGACGACTTCTTCCAGGGCCCGTACACGACGGCCCTCGCGCCGGCCGAGGTGCTCACGGAGGTGGCCTTCCTCGACGGCAGGGGAGCGGTGGCCGCCGTCGCCGAGCACGCGCGGCGCCACGGCGACTTCGCCATCGTCGCCATCGCCGCGGCCGGCCTCCCCGGCCCCGGCGACTCGTGGCGGTGGGTGAGGATCGGCCTCGGTGGTGTCGCCCCGCGTCCGCTCTACGCCGCGCGCGCCTCCGCGCTGCTCGCCGGCACCCGGCTCGAGCCGAAGGCCGTCCGGGCCGCAGCGGAGGCGTGCCTGGCCGACGCCGATCCCGCGTCGGACATCCGCGCCTCCGCCGAGTACCGGCGCCACCTGATCCCCGTCTTCGTGGAGCGCGTGCTCGCCGAGTTGCGCGAGCGGCGGCGAGGAGGGACGCGATGAGCTCGCGCCACCGGATCCGGGTCACCGTCAACGGGCGGGCCTACGAGCGTGACGTGCAGGGGCGGCGGCTCCTGGTGGACTTTCTCCGGCACGACCTCGGCCTCTACGGGACGCACGTCGGCTGCGAGCAGGGCGTGTGCGGCGCCTGTACGGTCCTCCTCGACGGCCAGGTAGTGAAGTCCTGCCTGATGCTCGCCCCCCAGGCCGACGGCCGCACGCTCACTACCGTGGAGGGCCTGGCGGGGCGGGGCGAGCTCCACCCCGTACAGGAGGCGTTCCGCGAGGCCCACGGCCTCCAGTGCGGCTACTGCACGCCGGGGTTCCTCCTGAGCGCCGTGGCCCTGGCCGACCGCGGCGTCGTCCTCGAGGGAAAGAGCCTCCGGGCGGAGCTGGCTGGCAACCTCTGCCGGTGCACGGGCTACCAAAACATCGTCGAGGCCGTCGAGCGATACCTGCGGCAAACGGTGGGAAGTCGCCGTGGATAAGCTCCCCTGGGTCGGCGTGAGCGTGAAGCGCAAAGAGGACGAGCGCCTCCTCCGGGGGGCGGGACGGTTCCTCGACGACCTCGACGACACCGTCGCCCTTCACGCCGCCATCGGCCGCTGCCCCTATCCCCACGCCCGCATCCGGGGGATCGACCCGGGCGGCGCTCTCGAAATGGCGGGCGTCGAGGCCGTCCTCCTCGGCCGGGACGTCGTGGCCCGGACCGAGCCCACCAACGTGCTGCGCCCGTTCCCGGGCGCCGCGACGACCGCGTACTACGCGATGGCCCATCCCGTGGCGCGCTACGAGGGCGAGCCGGTGGTGGCGGTGGCGGCCCGCGACCGCTACGAGGCCGAGGACGCGCTGGAGCGGATCGCGATCGACTGGGAGCCGCTCCCGCACGTGGTGGACGCGGAGGAGGCGCTCCGGTCCGGCTCCCCGCTCCTCTTCGACCAGGTCCCGTCGAACCTCCTGGCCGCCTCCACGGTGAAGGCGGGCGATCCCGACGCCGCCTTCCGGCAGGCCGCCGCGGTGGTGAAGGGGAAGCTCCGCATCAACCGGGTCACGGGGCTCCCCATCGAGACCCGCGGCCTGCTCGCGCGCTACTCCGACCAGACCCGGACGCTGGAGGTGTGGTCCTCCACCCAGACGCCTCACCTGGTCCGCGCCCAGCTCGCGCACGTGCTCCGCATGGCCGAGTCCGACATCCGGGTCATCGCGCCCGACGTGGGTGGCGGCTTCGGGATCAAGATGTGCGTCTACCCGGAGGACGTCGTCGTCTGCCTCCTCGCCATCGACATCGGGCGGCCGGTGAAGTGGGTGGAGGACCGCGTCGAGCACTTTCGCGGATGCACGCACGCGCGGGAGGCCGTCCACGAGCTGGAGCTGGCGGGCAGCGCGGACGGGACCCTCACCGCGCTACGGGACCGCTACGTGATCGACGCAGGCGCCTACAACTCGCCGTTCGGCCCTCCGATGCTGACGAACCTCATGCTCCCCGGGCCCTACCGCCTGCGCGACGGCGAGATCGAGCGCCGCGTCGCCCTCACCAACAAGGTCCCGGTCGGACCCTACCGGGGCTACGGCCAGCCCGAGTCGAACTTCGTCCGCGAGGTCCTCCTGGACCGGCTGGCCCGCAAGCTCGGCCAGGACCCGGCCGACCTTCGACGGAAGAACCTCCTCCGCCCGGACGAGTTGCCGTTCCAGAACCTGACCGGAGCGACCTACGACAGCGGCGACTACGTTCGCTGCCTCGACCTCGCGCTCTCCCGCGTCGGCTACGACGAGGTCCGCGCGGGCCAGGCGGCGTGGCGGCGGGAGCACCGCTACGTCGGGGTCGGCGTCTCGTGCTACGCCGAGTTCACCGGCTATCCCTCCTCCGCGTTCCTCGGCCGCACCGGCGCCGGCTTCGGCGCCTACGAGAGCGTGACCATCCGCATGGACCGTGCCGGGCGCGCGGCGATCTACACGGGCGTCTCCACGTTCGGCCAGGGGATGGAGACGACCTTCGCGCAGGTCTGCGCCTCCTCTCTCGGCCTCGAGCCCGCAGACATCACCATCTACGGGGGCGACTCGCGGGGCACGCCTTACAGCGTGGGCGGCTTCGCGAGCCGCACGATGATCGCCGGCGCCGGCGCCATCGCCACGGCCACCGGCGAGATCCGGGCCAAAATGCTCCGACTCGCCGGGCACCTCCTCGGCGTCGCGCCGGAGCACTTGGAGGTCGCCGCCGGCGTCGTCCGGCGCACCGACGATCCCTCCGTCCAGCTCTCGATCCGTGAGGTGTCGGAGGCGGCCTTCCTCGGCCACCGTCTCCCGCCCGGGGACGATCCGGGGCTCGAGGCGACCGCGTACCACGATCCGCCAGCCTCCGCCTTCGGCTACGGATCGGTGGCCGCGCGCGTCGAGGTCGATCCGCGGAGCGGCGCCTTCGACCTCCAGCGCTACGTCCTCGTCCACGACTGCGGAACGCAGGTGAACCCGATGATCGTCGAGGGCCAGATCCACGGCGGGATCGCCCAGGGGCTGGCCGCGGCGCTCTTCGAGGAGCTCCAGTACGATCGCGACACCGGCCAGCTCGTGAACGGGACGCTCGTCGATTACTTCGCCCCCAGCGCGGCCGACCTGCCGCGCTTCGAGCTGGACCACCTGGAGACGCCGGCCCCGGCCACGAGCCTCGGCGTCAAGGGGGTCGGCGAGGGCGGCACCATCGGCGCCGCCGCCGCCGTCGCCAACGCGATCGGCGACGCGCTGGCGCCCTTCGGCGTCGAACTGGATCGCCTCCCCATCACCGCCGAGTCGGTGTGGCGGGCGCTCGAGGCGGCGCGGAGTCGGCCCGCTGCCGCTGTGAACTGAGGGAGGAGACGAACGGCCCATGCAGATCCAGGAGACATTCACGGTGGCGGCGCCGCCGGAGACGGTGTGGACGTTCTTCGAGGACGTCCAGCGCGTGGCGCGCTGTGTGCCCGGCGTCCAGACGATCGACGTCCTCGGGCCCGACCGCTACCGGGTGGTGGCGTCGCACAAGGTCGGCTTCATCTCGGCCACGTTCGAGCTGACGACCGCGGTGGCGGCGAAGGAGCCGGGGAAGTTCATGGAGTTCACGTCCGTCGGCAAGAGCGTCAAGGGCGCGGTCGGCGACCTGCGTTCCCGGGACCGGGTGGACTTCGAGCCCGCGCCCGGGGGCGGCACCCGGGTGCGGCTCACGTCGGAGGTGGCGGTGGGAGGGATGCTGGGCGCCCTCGGCCACAAGGCCATCATCGGCAAGTCGCGCGAGATCACCGAGAAGTTCGCGGAGAGCCTCCGCGCGGCGATCTCGGCCTCGGCATGAGCATGGGACTCTTGTCCGGCGTTCGAATCCTGGATCTGACCTGGGTGCTGGCCGGCCCCTACGCCTCGCTCGTCCTCGCCGACCTGGGTGCCGAGGTGATCAAGGTCGAGTCACCCGAGCGCGGCGACATGACCCGCGATCTGGGGCCGAGCCTCGGGCCCCTCTCCGCCCACTTCGCCGCCCTCAACCGGAACAAGCGGAGCGTGGCGCTCGACCTCAAGAGCGAGGCGGGGCGGCGGGTCTTCTACGACCTGGCCCGGCACGCCGACGCGCTCTTCACGAACTACCGGCCGGGGGTGCTGGAGCGCCTCAAGCTCGACTACGAGCATCTGAGTGCGGAGGCGCCTTCGATCGTCTACTGTGCGCTGTCCGGATATGGGGCGACCGGGCCCTACCGCGACAAACCCGCCTACGACCTGGTGATCCAGGCCCTCTCCGGGGGCATGAGCCTCACCGGCGAGCCGGGCGGCCCTCCCGTGCGCAGCGGGATCCCGTTCGGCGATCTCGCGGGGGGCGTCTTCGCCGCGCTCGGGCTGGTTTCGGCCCTTGTCGGGCGGGCCCGGACGGGACGCGGCGCCTACCTCGACGTCTCGCTGCTCGACGTCCAGATCTCGCTCCTCTCCTACATCGCCGCCTACTACTGGGCCAACGGGGAGGTGCCGGGGCCGGTCGGCAGCGGCCATCCGACGATCGTGCCCTACGGCGCCTACCGGGCGCGGGACGGCTACCTGGTGCTGGCCATCTTCGGCGAGAAGTTCTGGCGTGATCTCTGCGAGGCGCTCGACCTCCAGGCCCTGGCGGCCGACCCGCGCTTCGCCACCAACGCCGATCGCGTCCGCCATCGCGGCGAGCTCGAGCCCCTGCTCCGCGCCAGGCTGGCCGAGCGCACGACCGCGGAGTGGATCGCGCGCTGCGAGCAGTACGGCATCCCGGCCGCGCCCGTGAACTCCGTGGACCACGCGCTCGCCGACCTGCAGGCGTGCTCCCGGGGGATGGTGCGCGAGCACGTGCACCCGCTCCTGGGACGCCTGCGGTTCCTGGGGAACCCGATCAAGACCGCGAACGGCGACGACGACGGAGGGCGCCCGGCGCCGCTCCTCGGCCAGGACACGGCGGAGGTGCTGACGGCGCTGCTCGGCATGACGCGCGACGAGATCGAGCGGCTCGAGGCGGCGGGCGTCTGCCGCCTCGCGTGAGGAGGAACCCATGAGCGATCAGGCCCCACCGAAGCTCTCCTTCGAGTCCGCCTCAGGGATCCCGCTCCGCCCGTCGTACGGGCCCGACGACGTATCCGAGCTCGATCCGGCCCGCGACCTCGGCGAGCCGGGCCAGTACCCGTTCACGCGGGGGCTCTACCCCACCATGTACCGGGAGCGGCTCTGGACCATGCGGCAGTACGCGGGCTTCGGGGGTCCCGAGGACACCAACGCCCGCTTCCGCTTCCTCCTCGGCCAGGGGCAGACGGGGCTGAGCCTCGCCTTCGACCTGCCGACGCAACTCGGGTACGACTCCGACGACCCGGAGGTCGAGGACGAGGTGGGACGGCTCGGCGTCAGCGTCGACACCGTCGAGGACATCGAGGAGATCTTTGCCGGGATCCCGCTCGACCGGGTGAGCACGTCGTTCACGATCAACGCGACGGCTGCCCCGATCCTGGCCATGCTGCTCGTCTGCGCCGAGCGCCGAGGCGTCGCCTGGGACCGCGTGCGGGGCACGATCCAGAACGACATCCTGAAGGAGTACATCGCGCGGGGGACCCACATCTTTCCCCCGGGCCCGGCCGTCCGCCTCGCCGGCGACACGGTGGCCTTCTGCTGCGAGCAGGCGCCCAAGGTCTACCCGATCAGCATCAGCGGCGGTCACATGTCGGAGGCCGGCGCCAGCCCCGTCCAGGAGCTCGCCTACACCCTCGCCGACGCCATCGCCTACGTGGAGGCCCTGGTGGCCCGCGGCGTCGAGGTCGACCGCTTCGCCCCGCGGCTCAGTTTCCTCTTCTGCACCCACCAGGACTTCTTCGAGGAAATCGCCAAGTACCGGGCGGCCCGGCGCCTGTGGGCGTCCATCATGCGCGAGCGGTTCGGCGCCCGGCTCCCGGAGTCGCTGCACTTCCGGGTGTTCGCCGGCGGCGGGGGCTCGGACCTCGCGCGGCGCGAGCCCCTCAACAACATCGTCCGGACCACGATGAAGCTCCTGGCCGGCGTGCTGGGCGGCGTCCAGTCGGCGACGGTGACGCCCTACGACGAGGCCTTCGCGCTCCCCACCGAGGGCTCACAGCGGATCGCGCTCCGCACCCAGCAGATCATCGCGTACGAGACCGGGGTGCCGACGGTGGCGGACCCGCTCGGCGGGTCCTACTTCATCGAAGCGCTGACCCGGGACGTCGAGCGTGCCGCGCAGGCGATCATCCGCCAGGTCGACGAGGGCGGCGGGATGGTGGCGGCGATCGAGCGCGGCGATCCCCAGCGCGCGATCCTCGATCGCGCGCATCGGACGCAGGCGCGGATCGCCTCGGGCGAGAAGCCCATCGTCGGCGTGAACTGTTTCGCGGATGAGGGCCAGGCCGACCGGGAGCCGGAACTGCTCCACGGCGCCTCCCCCGAGGTCGTCGCCCGCCAGCGGGAGCGGCTCCAGACGGTGCGCCGCCGCCGGGACGGCGCGCGGGTGGAGGCGGCCCTCGGGGCGCTCCGCCGGGCGGCCGAGGGGACCGAGAACCTGTTTCCCTTGGTGCTGGAGGCCGTACGCGCCGAGGCGACGATCGGCGAGATCACGCGGGCCCTCCGGGAGGTCTTCGGTGAGTACAAGGCCGCTCCGGGCCTCTAGCGGCGGATGTGATCCGGCCGGGGCCTTGCGGCAGCCGCTCAGGATCCTGCTCGCCAAGGTCGGACTGGACGGCCACGACATGGGCGTGAAGGTCCTGGCGCGCGCGCTCCGGGACGCGGGGTTCGAGGTGATCTACACGGGGCTCCGGCAGTCGGTCGAGGCGGTGGCCCGGACCGCCGTCACCGAGGACGTGGATGCGGTGGGCCTCTCGATCCTCTCCGGGGTCCACGTCGTGCAGACGCGAAAGATGGTCGCCGCCCTCGTGACGGCCGGCCGGGGGCGGATCCCCGTGCTCGTGGGGGGCGTGATCCCGCGCGGGGACGTGGAGAGCCTTCGCGCCGCCGGCGCGGCCGGGGTGTTCCCGTCCGGAGAGCCGCTCGACCGGGTGGTGGAGCGGATCCGGGCGACGCTCCTGGCCCGCGCGGGAGAGGGGACGGATGAGAGATGATCCTTCGACCCTTCAAGTACGTCGAGTGCGGGAGCGTCGACGAGGCCACCACCACCCTCAAGCAGTACGGGGATGGCGCGCGGATCATCGCCGGCGGGACGGCGCTCGTTCCCATGATGAAGCACCGGCTCCTCCGTCCCGAGGTGCTGGTGAGCGTCATCCAGGTTCCCGGCCTCGGCGACATCGCCGCGGGCCCCGACGGCGGCCTCCGTCTGGGGGCGCTCGCTACCCACTGGGAGATCTCCCGCTCGCCGCTCGTGAAACGGGAGAGCCCGCTCCTCGCCTATGCCTGCGGGCGGGTGGCGAGCCCCACCGTCCGGAGCATGGCGACGCTGGGCGGCAACCTCTGCTACGGCGAGTCGGCCTCGGACCCGTCGCCGGCGCTGCTGGCGCTCCGCGCCCGGGTCAGGGTCGTCGGGTCGGGCGGCGAGCGAACCCTGCCGCTCACGGAGTTCTTTACCGGCTTCTACGAGACCGGGCTCGCGGAGGACGAGGTCCTCACCGCCGTGGAGGTCCCGCCGCTCGCGCCCGGGGCGAGGTGGCGGTACCTCAAGTGGGTCCCGCGCGCGCAGGAGGACAAGGCCCTGGTCGGCCTGGCCGCTGTCCTGGTCCTCGACGGGCGCCACTGCCGCATGGCGCGGCTCGGGCTCGGCGGCGTGGCGGCCTCGCCGGTGGTGCTCCGCCGGACCGAGCAGAGCCTGGAGGGCCGGGAGCTGGACGAGCGGACGAGCGCCGAGGCCGGCGAGGTCGCGGCGGCGGAGGTCGAGCCGATGGAGGATCTCCAGGGCAGTGCAGACTACCGGCGCGACATGCTCCGCGTGTGGGTGCGGCGCGTGGTCGCTGACCTCGCCACCGGGGGAGGTGAGCGGTGATGGAGTCCTTCGAGCTCACGGTGAACGGGTGCGTGGAGCGGGTGCAGGCGCCCACCCAGTGGACCCTGCTCCAGCTCCTCAGGGACGGGCTCGGGCTCCTCGGCACCAAGGAGGGGTGTGGCGAAGGATCGTGCGGGGCGTGCACCGTCCTCGTGGACGGCCGCCTCACCCGCTCCTGCCTCTCCCTCGCGCTCCGTGCGGCCGGGCGCAGCGTGCTCACGGTGGAGGGGCTCGGCGCGAACGGGCGCCGCGACCCCATCCAGGAAGCCTTCGTGCGCCACGGCGCCATTCAGTGCGGGTTCTGCACGCCGGGCATGGTCATCGCCACCAGGGCCCTCCTCGGCGTGAACCCGACGCCGGAGGACCACGAGATCCGGGAGTTCCTCTCCGGCAACTTCTGTCGCTGTGGCGGCTACACCCAGATCGTGAACGCCGTGCGCGAGCTGGCCGGTCGGCGCCCAACCGCAGTCAACCGAGGAGAGAACGCATGACGCGGGCACGAGTCGATACCGTGGTCCATGGCGGCCTGGTGGTGACCTCCAGCACGGTCACCCCCGCCGCGATCGCCATCAAGGACGGGCGCATCGCGGCGATCGGCGAAGAGTCGATGATGCCGGACGCCGCCCGGTCGATCGACGTCGGCGGCAAGTACGTCTTTCCGGGCCTGATCGACGCCCACACCCACATCTGGTCGGAAGGCTTCGGGGTGACCACCCGCGCCGCCGCCTGCGGGGGCGTGACGACGACGCTGATCTTCCTCCGGGGCGACGCCAACGACAACATCTTCGAGGTCGCCACGGAGTCCAAGCGACAGGCGGTCGAGCAGGCGCACGTGGACTACGGCTTCCACGTCTACCTCTTCGACCGGGCCAGCATGATCGAGGAGCTCGAGGGGACGATGAAGCTCGGGATCCCGACCTTCAAGATGTTCATGGCCTACAAGAAGCGCCAGATGAAGGTCAGCAACGAGTTCATGCTCCGGGCCATGCAGACGATCAAGCGGCTCGGCGCGACGGCCATGGTCCACGCCGAGAACGGGGAGATGATCGATGTGCTCGAGGACCAGGCCATCGCCGCCGGGTGCTGCGGCGCCGAGCACTTCTACCCGACCCGGCCCAACGTCGCCGAGGGGGAGGCGGTCAACCGGGCGATCGAGATCGCGACCCACGTGGGGTGCCCGCTCTACATCGTGCACCTGTCCAGCGCCGAGGGCCTCGCCCGGATCAAGGCGGCGCGCGACGCCGGCCTGCCGGTGTGGACCGAGACCTGCCCGCAGTACCTGCTCCTGACGGACGACGACATGCGCAAGTGGGGGCCGCTCGCCAAGATCGCCCCGCCGCTCCGGACGCGGCAGGACAACGAGGCGCTGTGGACGGGCCTGGAGCGCGGCTGGATCCCGGTGCTGGCCACCGACCACGCCTCCTACCCGCCGGAGGCCAAGGAGGTGGGGAAGAAAGACATCTTCCAGGCGGCGTTCGGGGCGCCCGGGGTGGAGACGCTGGTGCCGCTGGCCTTCAGCGAAGGCGTGGTGAAGCGCGGGCTGGGGCCGTCGTGGCTCGCGCGCGTGCTGAGCGAGGGCCCGGCCAAGATCTTCCAGATCTACCCGAAGAAAGGCGCGCTGCAACCGGGCTCCGACGCCGACCTGGTCGTGATCGACCCCGACAAGCGCGTGCTGCTCCAGGCGAAGAACCTCCACCAGGGCGCCGGCTACACGCTCTTCGAGGGGCGCGAGGTGCGCGGCTGGCCGGTCCTGACCATGGTCCGCGGCCAGGTGCTGCTCGACAACGGCGAGCTCAAGCAGGGCCCGGGCTTCGGCCAGTTCCTGCACCGCCCGATGGACGGCCACGCGCCCGCTGCGCGAACGACCTGAGAAGAGGAGGACACCACCATGCGCACGCTCGCACGACTCGTCGTCACCGCCGTCGTCCTGGCCTGGCTCGGCGCCTCGCCCGCCGGCGCCCAGGACACCGTGAAGGTCGGGTTCATCAACCCGCTCACCGGAGGCTCGAGCTTCTACGGGCAGAGCCTCCTGCACGGGGCTCAGCTCGCCGTCGAGCAGGCCAACGCCAGGGGCGGCCTCCTGGGCAAGAAGATCGAGCTGGTCGCCGAGGACGACCGCTCGGTGCCGGCCGACGGCACCTCGGCCGCCATCAAGCTCATCACCCGCGACAACGTGATCGCCATCATCGGCACCTACAATAGTTCGGTCACGCTGGCCGTGGGCGACGTGGGCCGCCGCTACGGCGTGCCGCAGATCGTGAGCTCGGCCATCGCCGACTCGATCACCGACCGGAACGACCCGGCCAAGCCCTGGACCTTCCGCGCCAACTCGCGGGCGGGCGATCAGGCGGTGGCCATGATCCACTACCTGGTCGAGATCCGGAAGGCGAGGACCGTGGCGATCCTGGAAGAGAACACCGACATGGGCTCCGGCTGCGGCGCGGCCATCCGCAAGGAGGTCGAGCGGCGCGGGGCCCGGGTGGTGGCCGCAGAGCGCTACAACCACGGCGAGGCCAACTTCTACTCGATCATCACCAAGCTCAAGGGCCTCGGCCCCGACGGCGTGGCCCTCTGCAGTATCATCGCCGAGGGCGCCCAGATCGTGCGTCAGGCCAGGGACCTGGGCCTCAAGACCGTGTTCATGGGCAACACGGCCTTCAACCACGACAAGATCATCGAGCTGGCCGGTGACGCCGCCTCGGGCCTCGTGGCCAACGCCACCTTCGAGGCGACCTCCAAGCGCCAGATCGCGCGCGACTTCGTCGAGGCCTACCGGACGAAGTTCGGCGAGTTCCCGCAGTACACGGCGGCCCAGGGCTTCGACGCGGTCCTGGTCCTGCTGGACGGCGTCAAGCGGGCGGGGGGCTTCGACCGCGAGAAGATCCGCGCCGCGCTCCAGGCCACCCGGAACCTGCCGCGCGTCGAGTCGGGGCCGCTGACCTTCGACGCCCAGGGGCAGGCGATGGGCTTCAAGTTCTCATACGTGACCTTCCGCGAGGGCAAGCGCGTCCTGATCTACGAGCCGGAGTGAGCGGGGCGGAAGGCGGAAGACCGGGCCGGCGATGACGCTCGTCCTGTTCGTCCAGCACCTGGCCAACGGGCTCATCACCGGAGGTCTCTACGCGCTGGTGGCGATCGGGCTCTCCCTGATCTACGGGGTGCTCCGGATCATCAACTTCGCGCACGGCGAGATCTTCGCGGTGGGAGCCTATGTGGGCTTCTTCCTCTGGCGCGTGCTGGGGGTCCCGCTCCCGCTCGCCTTCGTGGGGGCGATGGTGGGCACCGCGGCCATGGGCGTCGCCGCCGAGCGCCTGGTCTTCCGCCCGCTCCGCTTCGCCGACCCGCTGAACTCGATGATCAGCGCCATCGGCCTCTCCTTCCTGCTCCAGAACCTGATCCTCCAGGTGGGCGGGGCCGAGCCGCGCCGGCTCGACCCCTTCATGAGCGGCGTGCTGCTGGTGGGGCCTATCGCGCTCCCGCTCCAGTACCTGTTCATCCTGGGGCTCGCCGGCGTCCTGATCGCGGCCATCGAGGTCTACCTCCGCCGCGCCTGGAACGGGCTGGCCCTTCGCGCGAGCTCCCAGGACCTGGGGACCGCCGCGCTCATGGGGGTCAGCATCGACCGGCTGGCGCGGGTCACCTTCGCGGCCGCCTCGGCGCTCGCGGCCGCGGCGGGCGTCCTGGTGGGCTCGGTCTTCCTCCTCCAGCCCACGATGGGCGTGTCGATGGCGGCCAAGTGCTTCGTGGTCGTGATCCTGGGAGGCGTCGGCAACCTGCCCGGCGCGATCGTGGGCGGCCTCGTGCTCGGGGTCGCCGAGAGCCTGGCCGTGGCCTACGTGTCCACCGCGCTCCGCGACGTCGTCGCGTTCGTGGTCCTCATCGTGGCGCTCCTCTTCCGCCCGCAGGGGCTCCTCAGGGGCGCATGATGCTCGCCGAGAGCTCTCACCGCTGGCCCTGGCTCCTCCTGCTCGCCGTGGCCGTCGTGGGGCCGCCGCTCACCGGCGAACCCTACGTCGCGCACCTGATGGTGCTCGGCTCGCTCTCGGCGCTCCTGGCCGTGGGGCTCAACGTCGCACTCGGCTTCGCCGGGCTCTTCTCGTTCGCCCAGGGAGCCTTCTACGGGATCGGCGCCTACGTGTCGGCGCTCCTGGTCCTCTCGAGCGGCGCGGGGTTCTGGACGGCGTTCCTGGCGGCGGGCGTGGCCGCGGGCCTCGCGGGGCTCCTGCTGGGTCTCCTGACCATCCGGCTCGGCGGCCATTACCTCGCCATCGCGACGTTCGCCTTCCAGGAAATCGTCATCGTCGTCATCCGCAACTGGGACAGCGTGACCAAGGGCCCGCTCGGCCTCTCCGGGGTGCCGGGCCCCGCGCCGCTCGCGCTGCCGGGGCTCCCGCCGCTCGAGTTCCAGAGCGAGCTGGCCTACTACTACCTGGCGCTCGCGGTGCTGGTCCTGGCCGTCGCGGTCTCGTGGCGGCTCCGGACCTCGCAGATCGGGCTCGAGCTGCTGGCCGTGCGCGACGACGAGGTCGCGGCCCGCGCCATGGGCGTGCGCGCGGTGCAGCTCAAGATCTTCGCCTTTTCCGCGAGCGCGGTGCTGGCGGGGCTCGCCGGGAGCCTCTTCGCCCACTACGTGAAGAACGTCTCGCCCGAGTCCTTCGCCGTGGCGACGTCTTTCGCGGTGCTGGTGTCGGTGCTCGTGGGCGGGCTGGGGACGATCATGGGGCCGGTCCTGGGCGGGATCGCGCTCACGTTCCTGCCCGAGTACCTGCGCGTCTTCCAGGAGCACCGCTTCACCATCTACGGCGCGCTCCTGATCGTGGTGGTCATCGCCCTGCCCGGCGGCGTCGCAGGAGGACTCCAGACCCTCGCGCGCCGATGGCGGGCGCGCGCCCAGGCGGCCCGGCCGTGAGCGCGTCGCTCCTCGAGGTGCGGGGCCTCAGCAGGTGGTTCGGCGGGCTCGCCGCCGTCCAGGGCTTCGAGATCGCCGTGGCCGAGGGCCAGATCGTCGGGCTCATCGGGCCCAACGGCGCCGGCAAGACCACGATCTTCAACCTCCTGAGCGGAACGCTCCGCCCCTCGGCGGGCGAGGTGCGCCTGGCGGGCGCCTCCATCGTGGGGCGGGCGCCGGAGGCGATCGCGCGCCTGGGGCTCGCCCGGACCTTCCAGGACCTCCGGCTCTTCCGCCGCCTCACGGCGCGCGAGAACGTGGTGGTGGCCGCCTTCTGCCGGGCGCCGAACTCGCTGGTGTCGTGGACTTTCCCGCGACACCAGAAAGGGCTCGCCGGCTTCGCGCGGCAGGCCGAGGAGCTCCTGGAGTTCGTGGGCCTCACCGACAAGGCGGGGGATCTCGCCATGTACCTCTCGCACGGCCAGCAGCGTCGCCTGGAGGTGGCGCGCGCCCTGGCCACCGGCCCGCGGCTCCTCCTCTTGGACGAGCCGGCCGGCGGGCTCGGCCGCATGGAGAGCGAGATCATGACGCGGCTGATCCAGCGCATCCGGGCGAGCGGCGTCACGCTCGTCTTGATCGAGCACAACATGCACTTCTTGATGCCGCTGGTCGACCGCGTTGCGGTCATGAACTTCGGGCGGAAGATCGCCGAGGGGACGCCGGCGGCGATCCGGGAGGACCCCGAGGTGGTCGCTGCCTACCTCGGGACGGCGCAGGCCCGTGCTCGCGCTTGACCGGGTGACGGCGGTCTACACGGGCCGCGCGGTGCTCCACGAGGTGAGCCTCCGCGTGGCGCCCGGCGAGATCGTCGCGATGATCGGCGCCAACGGCTCCGGGAAGAGCACGACGCTCAAGGTCATCACGGGGGGCTTGCGCCCCGTCGGGGGGCAGGTGCTCCTCGACGGCGAGCCCCTCGAGGCGCTCGCCCCGGAGGCGGTCGTGGGCCGGGGGATCGCGCTCGTGCCCGAGGGACGCCGCGTCTTTCCGCGCCTCACGGTCGTCGAAAACCTCCGGATCGGCGCCTACAGCCGCGCGGACCGGAACCGCTACCGCGAGGACGCGGCGCGGGTGTTCGAGCTGTTCCCGGTGCTGGCGCAGCGGGCGCGCCAGGAGGCGGGCACCCTCTCGGGCGGCGAGCAGCAGATGCTGGCGATCGGCCGCGCGCTCATGGCCCGGCCGCGCTGGCTCCTGCTGGACGAGCCGTCGCTCGGGCTCGCGCCGAAGGTGATCGACGTCGTGTGGGACGCGATCCAGAAGATCAACGCGGACGGGCTCGCGGTGCTGCTGGTGGAGCAGAAGGCCTTCGCGGCGCTCCAACTCGCCGCGCGGGCCTACGTGCTGGAGAACGGGCGGATCGTGGCCGAGGGCCCGAGCGCGACCCTGGCCGCCGACCCGAGGGTCAAGCAGGCGTACCTGAGCTTCTAGACTAGGAGGCTGTCGGAGTATCGAGGAGCGCCACGGCGGAGCATGGGCGGTCCGAGTGTATGGGGGGTATGGAGGGCCATTTCGGGGCCCCCGATTCAACGAAGTCTCGGAGGAGCGCAATGGCGCAGATCGTGGTGGGCCAGTCGATCGATCGGGTGGACGCGGTGGCGAAGGTCACGGGGGCGGCGGTGTACGGGGTGGACGTCCGCTTCGCCGGGATGCTGGTCGGGCGGGTCCTACGGGCGGGGGTGGCGCACGCGCGCATCACCCGCCTGGACACCTCCGCGGCCGCGAAGGTGCCGGGGGTGCGCGCCATCGTGACCGGGCGCGATCATCCCAAGCTCCACGGCCTCATCGTGAAGGACCAGCCGGCGCTGGCGGTGGACCGCGTCCGCTACGAGGGCGAGGTGGTCGCAGCGGTCGCGGCCGAGGACGACGAGGCGGCCCAGGAGGCTCTCGACCGCATCGTGGTCGAGTACGAGGAGCTGCCGGGGGTTTTCGACCTCCGCGAGGCGATGCAGCCGGGGGCGCCGCTGGTCCACGAGGATCCGGCCGCCTACGAGCGCTCCCAGTCCTCGTCGGGCTTCACCTACGCCGTCAACGCCGTGGCGCAGAGCAACGTCTGCTTCCACTTCAAGCTCCGCCGGGGCGACGTCGACGCGGGCTTCGCCGGCTCCGAGCTGGTCGTGGAGGACACCTTTTCGACGCCCTTCATCCAGTACGCCCACCTGGAGCCGCACGTCGCCGTCGCCCTCTGGGACAGCGGCGGCACCCTCACCTTCTGGGCGAGCACCATGGGCCCCCACACGCTCCGGAGCATGCTGGCCGACCTGCTCGACCTCCCGCTCTCGCGGGTGCGCGTGATCACGAACATGGTCGGCGGCGGCTACGGCTCCAAGATGTACCTCCGCGCCATCAACCCCGCCGCCGCGCTCCTCGCCCTGCGGGTGCCGAACCGCCACGTGCGGATCGTGTTCGACCGGGAGGACGAGTTCCTGAGCTGTGCGGGCCGGCTGCCCACGGTCACGACCATCAAGACGGGGGTGAAGAAGGACGGCACCCTGGTGGCGCGGAAGGCGACCATCCTCTGGGAGAAGGGCGCCTACGTCGACATCGGCCCCATCATCACGCGCAACGCGAGCTACTGCTCGCTCGGCCCCTACCGACTGCCCAACGCGTGGATCGACGGCTACCTCGTCTACACCAACCGCCAGCCCGGCGGAGGCTTCCGCGGGCTCGGCATCCCGCAGGTGGCGTGGGCGGGGGAGCAGCAGATGGACCGCGTCGCGCGGGAGCTGGGCATGGACCCGCTGGAGCTCAGGCTCCGCAACATCTACCAGGACGGCGACATCACCATCACCGGGGAGCGCCTCCAGAACGTCGGGGTGCGCGCGTGCCTGGAGGGCGCCGCCCAGCGGCTCGGCTGGGAGCGCCCGTTCGAGCGGAGGGCGCCGACCGGCGGGCTCCGCGGCCGCGGCCTCGCCTGCATCCTCAAGTCCACGCTGACGCCGACCGCCTCCTTCGGCATCGTGAAGCTGAACGACGACGGGAGCGTCGACGTCCTCACGAGCGCGGTCGAGCACGGCCAGGGCGCCTACACCGTGCTGACCCAGATGGTCGCCGAGGAGCTGTCGGTCCCGATCGAGAAGATCCGCTGCACCACGCCGGACACGAGCGTCACCCCGTACGACCGGTCGTCGACCTCGAGCCGCACCACGTTCCACGTCGGGAACGTCGTCCGGCTGGCGTCGATCGACGCCCGCACGCAGCTCATGGAGATGGCCGGCGCCGTGATGGAGGTCTCCACCAAGGACCTCGAGCTCCGCGACGGACAGATCTTCATCCGCGGGGTGCCCGACCGGAGCCTCCCCTACGGCCAGGTGATCGTCAAGTTCTACGGCGGCCCCGCCAACATCGTCGGTCGGGGCGAGTTCTCCACCAAGGCCCTCTACGATCCGATGGACACCGAGACGGGGCAGTCCAAGCGCCCGACGATCTTCTGGATGTACTCCGCCCACGGGATCGAGGTCGAGGTGGATCCCGAGACCGGCCAAGTCCGGGTGACGCGCGTCGTCTCCGCCTCCGACGCGGGGAAGGCCATCAACCCGCTGACCTGCGTCCAGCAGATCGACGGCTCCGCCGTCATGGGCCTCGGCATGGCGACGATGGAGGAGGTGGTCTTCGACGGCGGCCGCACCCTCAACCCGACGTTCCTCGAGTACAAGGTGCCCACGACGCTCGACGTGCCCGACACCGAGACCGTGATCGTCGAGAGCGGCCACCCGGAAGGGCCGTACGGCGCCAAGGGGATCGGCGAGTCCGCGCTCGCCTCGATCCCCGCCGCCATCGGGAACGCCGTCTATGACGCGATCGGCGTGCAGATCAAGGACCTGCCGATCCGGGCCGAGCGCGTCTACCGGGCGCTCCGGGCGGGCGCTCAGAGCCCGTGAACGAATCGCCTGTCGAGCCGCGTCCCGGGTCCCCCGGGGCGCGTGCGAGCGCTGGGGGGCTTGGGGGGCCCGTCGAGGCCCCCCATGTCCTCAGAGAGGGAAGTGACGCGATGGACGAGCGGAAGGCGTACCTCAGCGAGATGGCCCGGACGCGCGGGTATGTGCTGGACTACCATAAGATCCTCGTGGCCGAGGATCTGCCGTTCATGAAGGCCGTGAACGGCGCCCTCGCCGTGTCCTACACCGATCAGCGGCGCCTGGACCGGAAGACCAAGGAGCTCATCTCGATCGCGCTCCACGCCGCCCTCGGCTCCGGGAAGAATCACATAAAGGCCCACATCGAGGTCGCCCGGCGGCACGGCGCCACCAAGGAGGAGGTCCTCGAAGTGCTGGAGCTCCTGGCGCTGCCCTGCGGCTTGCCGAAGTTCATGCTGGGGTTCGAGGCGTGGACGGAGGTCTTTCCGGTGGAGCGAGTCGAGCTGGACCAGCCATGAGGGCGCCCCGGGAGGCAACGTGGCGGAGGAGACGGGCCCAATGGATCTGATCGTCCGCAACGCGCGCCTGCGGGGGTGGGAGACCCTTCAGGACGTTGCCGTCGGCGGCGGGAAGGTCGTCGAGATCGGTGCCGTCCAGGGACGGGCGCGCCACGAGATCGACGTCGAGGGGCGGCTGCTGACGGCGTCGTTCGTGAACCCCCACGTCCACCTCGACAAGGCCCTGCTGGCCGAGCGGATGCGGCCGAACCGCTCCGGGACGCTCGAGGAGGCGGTCGAGATCACCCACGAGTTCAAGCGCCACTACACCATCGCCGACGTGAAGGCGCGGGCCGCCCGCGTCCTCGAGATGGCGGTCGCCACCGGGACCACCCTCGTCCGCGGGTTCGCCGACGTCGACGGCATCGGGGGCCTCACGGGGCTCCAGGCTCTCCTCGAGCTGAAGCGGGAGTACGCCGATCTCGTCGACCTCCAAGTGGTGGCCTTCCCGCAGGAGGGCCTGATCCGCCACCCGGACGCGCGGGACCTCCTCGGGGAGGCGCTGGAGCTGGGCGCCGACGTGCTCGGCGGCTTTCCCTGGTTCGAGTACCTCGACGACCAGGCGCGGGCCCACATCGACGCGATCTTCGAGCTGGCGCGGCGCCACGACCGCCCGATCCACATGCTCGTCGACGACGCGCCGGAGGATCCGACCACCCGGAACCTCGAGTACCTGGCCCTCCGGACCATCGCCGAGGGCTGGCAGGGCCGGGTCTGCGCCAGCCACGCCTGCGCGCTCTCGAGCTACAACGACTATCACGCCCGCCGCGTGATCACGCTGGTGCGGCAGGCCGGGATCTCGGTGGTCACCAACCCGCACATCAGCCTGATCCTCAAGAACCGGGGGGACCATCAGCCGATCCCCCGCGGGATCACGCGGGTCAAGGAGTTACTCGCCGCCGGCGTGAACGTGGTCTTCGGTCAGGACGACGTGCTCGATCCGTTCTACCCGTTCGGACGGGCCGACATGCTCGAGGTCGCGTCATTCACCGCCCACGCGGCCCACCTGAGCCTGCCGGAGGAGATCGAGCGCGTCTGGGACATGGCCACCGAGCACGCGGCGCACGCGCTCGGCGTCGCCGACCACCGGCTCGGTGTCGGTCTTCCCGCCAACCTCGTCGTGGTCGACGCCCCCACCGTGGTGGAGGCCCTGCGCCGGCAGGGGCCGCGGCGCCTGGTCATCCGGTCCGGACGCGTGGTCTTCGAGTCGCGGACGGAGTCCCGGTTGATCCGAGCCGCCAACCCCGAGCCGGCGACGGGTCGGGCGGCGCGGGAGGCGAGATGAAGGCGAAGGCGGGGGTGGCGACGTGAGCGCGACGGGTCGGACCCCGATGAAGTTCGGCCTCCTGCTGAACACGCAGTTCCCGCCCGGTGAGTCGGCGAGTGCCCGCTTCCGGGCGCTCCTCGACCAGGTGCGCGCGGCGCGGGACCACGGCTTCAGCTCGGTGTGGGTGAGCCAGCACTACCTGGCCATGCCGTTCCAGATGCTCCAGTCGCTGCCCGCGCTGGCCCGCCTGGCCGCCGAGGCGGGAACGATGCGGGTCGGGACCAACATCTTCCTGCTCACGATCCACAACCCCGTCTACGTGGCCGAGCAGGTCGCGACCATGGACGTGATCACGGAGGGTCGGTTCATCTTCGGCGTCGGCCTCGGCTACCGGCCGGAGGAATTCGCGGCCATGGGCGTCGAGATGAAGACGCGCGTATCGCGCTTCATGGAGGTGCTGGAGGTGGCGCGCCGCCTCCTCACCGAGGACGAGGTCTCGCACGCGGGGCGCCACTTCACGCTCGACCGGGCCGCGCTCACGCTCAGGCCCGTCCAGCGGCCCCACCCGCCCATCTGGGTCGCCGCCAGCGGCGACCCCGCGGTCGAGCGCGCGGCGCGCCACGGGGATGCGTGGCTCATCAACCCCCACGCGAGCCTGCCGACCCTCGAGCGGCAGATGGCGCTCTACCGGAAAGCGCTCGCGGAGCTCGGCAAGCCCTTCCCCGGCGAGGCGCCGTTCCTCAAGGAGATGTTCGTCGCCGACTCGCGCCGGGCCGCGCTCGCCGAGGCCCGACCCTACCTCGAGAAGAAGTACCGGGCGTACGCGGAGTGGGGGCTCGACAAGCCGATGCCGAAGGAGGAGAGCCTGTCGGTGCCGTTCGAGGACCTCGCCCGCGACCGCTTCATCGTGGGCTCGGCGGAGGAGTGCGTGGCGGACATCGAGCGCCACCACCGGCGGCTCGGCGTGAACCACCTGATCGTCCGCGTGCAGTGGCCCGGCATGCCCCAGGCGAAGGCGCTCGAGCAGATCGAGCGGCTGGGCCGGGATATCATCGCCACGCTGGCGGGAAGCGGTCGATGAGCGCGACCACGACGCCGGCGGCGCGAGCCACAAGCCAAGGAGACGTTCGATGAAATTCGGCCTCGTGCTCAACACCCAGTTCGTCGCGGGCGAGTCGCCCACGACGAAGTTCCGCGAGCTGCTCGATCAGGTGCGGGCGGCCCGCGACGCCGGCTTCGACTCCGTCTCGATCAGCCACCACTACCTCCTGACGCCCTTCGCGATGCTCCAGCCGCTCCCCGCGCTCGGTCGCATCGCCGCCGAGTCCGGCTCGATGCGGCTCGTCACCAATATCTTCCTGCTCACGATCCACACGCCCGTCTACGTGGCCGAGCAGGTGGCGACCCTGGACGTGATCACCGAGGGCCGGTTCGTCTTCGGGGTCGGGCTCGGCTACCGGCCCGAGGAGTTCGCGGGGATGGGCGTTCCGATGACGACGCGCGTGTCGCGATTCGTCGAGGTGCTGGAGGTGGCCAAGCGCCTCTGGACCGAGGACGAGGTCACCCACGCGGGGCGGCACTTCCGGCTCGATCGGGCCGCGCTGACCCTCAAGCCGGTGCAGCGGCCGCACCCCCCGATCTGGATCGCCGCCAGCGGCGACGCCGCCTTCGAGCGCGCGGCGCGCCTCGGCGACGCCTGCCTCATCAACCCGCACGCGAGCCTCGCCACCGTCGAGCGCCAGATGGCGCTCTACCGGAAGGCCCTCGGCGAGGCCGGCAAGCCCTTCCCGGCGGAGGCCCCGATCTTCAAGGAGCTTTCCATCGCCCGGACGCGCGAGGCGGCGATGGCGGAGGCCCGGCCTTACCTCGAGGCGAAGTACAAGGCGTACGCCGACTGGGGGCTCGACAAGCCGATGCCCAAGGAGGAGAGCCTCTCGGCGCCGTTCGCTGAGCTGGCCCGCGACCGCTTCATCATCGGGACGCCCGAGGAGTGCCGCGCCGAGCTCGTCCGGTACAACGAGCGGGTCGGTGTGAACCACTTCCTCCTCCGCCCCCAGTGGCCGGGGATGCCGCAGAAGCAGGTGCTGGGCCAGATCGAGCTGTTCGGCCGGGAGGTGCTGCCGGCCTTCGCGACGGAGCGCGGCGGGACGCGGACGGGGAGGCTCGAGTGAGCGACGTCGTCATCCACTTCGCGGGCGTGAGCAAGAACTTCGCCGCGAAGGGCGGGATCACCGAGGCGGTGCGCGACGTGAATCTCCCCATCGCTCGCAACGAGTTCGTCTGCGTGGTGGGTCCGAGCGGGTGCGGCAAGACGACGCTGCTCCAGCTCTGCGCGGGCCTGGCCCGGCCCACCGCGGGCCGCGTCGTCTACAAGGGGAGGGAGATCACCGGCATCAACACGGACGCCGGCTATATCACCCAGGAGAGCAACCTCTACCCGTGGCGCAGCCTCATCGAGAACGTCGAGTTCTCGCTGGAGATGCGCGGGATGGCGAAGGCCGAGCGCCGCCGGGAGGCCCAGCAGTTCATCGACCTCATGGGGTTGGCGGGCTTCGAGGAGCACTACCCCTACCAGCTCTCGGGGGGGATGCAGAAGCGAGCGTCCATCGCCCGCACGATGGTCTACGACCCCGACGTCGTGCTGATGGACGAGCCGTTCGGTGCCCTGGACGCGCAGACGCGGATGATCCTCCAGGCCGAGCTCCTCAAGGTGTGGTCCCTCAAGGCCAAGACCATCCTCTTCATCACCCACGACATCGTGGAGGCCATCGCGCTGGCCGACCGGGTCGTCCTCATGACCCGCCGCCCGGGGACGATCAAGGACGTCTTCCGCGTCGACCTCCCGCGGCCCCGGAACGTCTTCGAGATCCACGGCCAGCCGGGGTTCGCCGAGATGTACCGGCGGATCTGGGAGCACTTCAAGGTCGAGATGAAGGTCGAGTGACGGACGGACGATGACGGCCAAGGTCCCGTTGCTCCGGCTCCTGGTGGCGGCGTCCCTGCTCGCCGCGTGGCAGCTCGCGTCGGGCCGGCTCATCGCCGAGATCTTCCTCAGCAGCCCGTGGCTCGTCGTGCACCGGCTGGTCGAGCTCGCGGCCACCGGGGAGATCTTCCTTCACCTGCGCGTGACCGTGACCGAGGTCGTCGTGGGCTACGTGCTCGGCGCCATCGTCGGGATCGGGCTCGGCTTCCCCACCGGCCGCTCGACGACGCTGAGCCAGACCATCGAGCCGTTCCTCATGGCCTTCTACTCCATCCCCAAGATGGCCCTGGCCCCGCTGTTCGTCATCTGGCTCGGCATCGGGCTCGCCTCGAAGGTCGCCATCGTCTTCCTCTCGGTGTTCTTCCTCACCTTCTTCAACACCTACGCCGGCGTGCGGAACGTGAGCGAGGAGCTCGTGAGCCTCGCCCGGATCATGCGCGCCTCCCGGGGCCAGGTCCTCACCAGGGTGATCCTCCCCGCCGCCATCCCGTCGATCATGCTCGGGCTCCGGATGGCGCTGCCCTACGGCATCATCGGGGCGTTCGTGGGCGAGTTCATCGCCGCCAACCGGGGCATCGGGTACTTCATCCTCTTCTCCGCGTCCACGTTCGACTCCACCGGGGTGTTCGCGGGCGTCTTCACGCTCCTGGCCCTGGTGGTGCTGGCCAACTGGGCGCTCGGTCGCCTGGAGCGCCGGCTGGTGCGCTGGAAGCCGGTCCAGGAGACGAAGGTCGCCATTTGAGGGGCGCGGCTCTGGACATTCACGGTCGTCACAAGGAGGTCGCCATGGGTCGCATTGCACGGATCGCGATCGTCGCGCTCGCCCTGGTGCTCGTCGGGACCCCCGTCGCGGGGATGGGGGAGGCCGGCGCCGCCGAGCGGGTGAAGGTAAGCATGATCCAGTCCTTCCAGGCCATGTCCTTCGCGAGCATCTACGTGGCGCGCGCGCAGAACTTCTTCGAGCAGGAAGGCGTGGACCTGGACCTCCAGATCGTCCGCGGTGACGTGGTGGCCGCGCAGGCGCTCGTCGGCCGCACCGCCCCCATGGCGGCGCTCGGCGGCACCGAGGCGACGACGTTCTGGAGCCGCGGCATCAAGGACTTCATCGCCGTCGTTCCCGTGATCAGCGCGGTCACCACGAGCGTCGCCGTGCGGAAGGACCTCGTGGAGGCCAGGGGGCTCAGCCGTTCTCTCCCCATCGCGAAGCGAATCGCCGCCCTCAAGGGGCTCCGGATCGCCACCGCCAGCCCGGGCGGCGCCGTCTACACCGTCGTCTCATACCTGCTGCGGCGGGAAGGCATCGACCCGAAGACGGACGCGACGCTCATCTCGATGGGTGGTCCGGTCGAGATGCTGGCAGCCCTCAAGGCCCGGCAGATCGACGCCATCGCGATGTCGCCGCCCGCCCCCGAGACCGCGGAGGCCGAGGGGGCCGGCACCGTCCTCGTGGCGGTGGCCAAGGGCGACGTCCCCGAGCTGGCCAACATCCCCTACGACATCCTCCTCGTGAGCCGGGACTACGCGGCGAAGAACGGGGAGGCCGTGCGGCGGGTGGTACGGGCCATCGTCCGCGCGTCGGCCTTCATCCGGGAGAATCCCGCGGGGACGCGCGACAGCCTGCAGAAGTACTTCGACAAAGTCCCCCTGGAGGTGCTGACCGAGGTGGCGAAGAGCCTCCAGACGGCCGTCAACCCCGACGCCCGGTTCACCGAGGAGATGTGGAAGAACCAGATGATCTTCGACGTCAAGGCGGCCAAGATCAAGGAGCCCCTCGACACGCGGGAAGGCGTGCTGTGGACGAACGAGTACAATGCCCGCAAGTGACGCTACGGGAAGGGGAACCGACATGGTGAACATTTGGCGCCGCGCGCGCCTGCCTCTCGCCCTCGGACTCTGCGTGAGGGCCCTCGCGATCGTGCTCGCCGCCTTCGCCGCCGGCCAAGCGGCCGAGCGGCCCAAGGTCACGCTCCTGCAAGGCTTCCAGTCCATGTCCTTCGCGCCCATCTACGTGGCGCGGGCCGAGAGGCTCTTCGAGGCCGAGGGGCTCGACGTGGACGTGCAGGTCGTGCGCGGCGCCTCCATCGCCTTCCAGGGCGTGGTGGGAGGCCAGGCGCCGTTCGCAGCCATGGGGGCCACCGAGCTGATCACTGCCGCCGACAAAGGGCTCGCCGGGGTCGTCGCGGTCGCGGCCGTGAACCGGGCGATCACGGTGAGCCTCGCCGTGCACAGGGACGTCGCCACCGCCCGGGGCCTCTCCCGGGCCATGCCCATCAAGGAGCGGCTCCAGGCGCTCCGGGGCCTCCGCATCGCCTCGGCGAGCCCGGGCGGCGCCATTCACACCGTGCTCCTCTACATGCTCAAGCAGGGTGGGCTCGACCCCATCCGCGACGTGACGGTGATCGCCATGGGCGGGCAGGCCGAGATGCTCGCTGCGCTCCAGGCCAAGCGCGTGGACGCCCTCGCCGTCTCGCCGCCCGGGCCGGAGACCGTCGCCGCCCAGGGCATCGCCGTGCTCCTGATCGCCCTGTCCCGGGGCGACATGCCGGAACTCGGCAACATCGCCTACGACGCGCTCGTCACCCCCCGCGACTACGCGGAGAAGAACCCGGAGATCGTGCGGAAGGTCGCGCGGGCCATCGGCCGGGGCTCGGCCTTCGTGGTCGATCGCCCCGAGGAGACGCGGAAGCTCATGCTCGGGTTCTTCGACAAGACCTCGCCCGACGTGATGCGGGAGGTCGTCGAGAACTTGAAGAACGCGTTCACCCGGGATGGGCGCTTCACCGAGGAGATGTGGAAGAACGCCGTCCGCTTCAACCTGGAGGCGGGGAAGATCCGGAAGCCGCTCGAGACCCGCGAGGGCGTCCTCTGGACCAACGCCTACAACCCCGGCCGGTAGGATGCACGTCGACATCCACGCCCACGTGATCCCGCGCCCGTACCTCGAGCGGGTGCGGCGCGGGGACGTCCCGGGGGTGCGGATCGAGGTGGGCGATGCCGGGGGGGAGGTCATGAGCGTGGCCGGCGGCGGCCCGACCGGCCCCGTCGCCCAGCGCTTGGCCCTGGCCCCGGGCTACCACGACGCGCGCGCCCGCGTGGCGGAGATGGACGCGGCCTCGGTCGACGTCCACGTGCTCTCGCCGCTCCAGTTCCTCTTCCACTACTGGATCGACGCGAAGGCGGCGGCAGAACTGGCACGCCTGGTGAATGACGGCATCGCCGAGATGGTGGGCGAGCGGCCGGACCGCTTCGTGGGCATGGCCACCCTCCCGCTCCAGGACATCGGTGCCGCCGTGGGCGAGCTGGAGCGCGTCCACCGGGACCTCGGCCTGCGCGCCGTCGAGATCGGCACCCACGTCGCGGGGACATCGCTGGATGCCCCCGCGCTCGACCAGTTCTGGGCGCGCGCCGAGGCGCTCGAGACCCTGATCTTCGTCCACCCCTACGCACCGCTCGGCGCCGACCGTCTCGGCGCGTACTTCCTGCGCAACATCCTGGGCAACCCATTCGAGACAGCGCTCGCCATGAGCCATCTCCTGCTCGGCGGCGTCCTCGAACGGTTCCCCGGGCTCCGGCTCTGCTTCGCCCACGGCGGGGGGGCGATGCCGTACGTGATCGGGCGCCTGGAGCGGGGGTTCGACGTGAGCCCGGCCTGCCGGGCGAAGGCCGCGGAGCGGCCGGCCGCCGCCCTCGGGCGTGTGTACTACGACACGATCGTCCACGACGCGCCCGCCCTCGAGTACCTGATCGCGCGCGTGGGCGCCTCCCGGGTGCTCCTGGGGAGCGACTATCCCTTCGACATCGGGGATCCGGACCCGGTGCGCACGGTGGAGAAGCTCGGGATCGACCGCGGGGCGAAGCGCGCGATCCTCGGCGGCAACGCCGCCGCGCTCCTCCACCTCGGCTAGGGACGGACCAGCGATGGCGGGGCGATGGGTCGGCGCGCGGCTCCGGCGAAAGGAGGATCAGCGGCTCCTCACCGGGTCGGGGAGGTTTCTGGCCGACCTCCGGCTGCCGGGGATGCTCTCCGCCGTCATCGTCCGCAGCCCGCACGCCCACGCGCGCATCGTCGCGATCAACGCCGCCCGGGCCCGGGCCGAGCGCGGCGTCGCCGCCGTGTTCATCGGACCCGACCTCGGCGCCGTCGGCCGGATCCCCATGCGCATGTCGCCGCGGGCCGAGGTGGTCGAGTGCCTGCAGCGCCCGCTCGCCCTCGGTCGCGTCCGCTACGTCGGCGATCCGGTAGCGGTCGTCGTCGCCGAGGATCGGTACCGGGCCGAGGACGCGGCCGAGCTGGTGGAGATGGACCTCGAGCCGCTCCCGGTGGTCACGGAGGCGCGGCAGGCGCTCGAGCCGGGCGCGCCCGTCGTGCACGAGTCGCTCGGCCGAAACCTCGCGGAGCGGCTCGTCATGGGGTGCGGCGAGCCCGAGCGGGCCCTCCGGGAGGCGCCGGTGCGTGTGCGCGACCGGTTCAAGGTCCACCGCCACACCGGCGTGCCTCTGGAGACGCGCGGGCTCCTCGCCCAGTTCGAGCCGGGCACAAGCGCCCTCACCGTGTGGGGCCCGACCAAGGTGCCGCACTTCAACCGAGGCGTGCTGTCCGACCTCCTTGGCTGGCCCGAGCATCTGGTGCGGTTCGTCGAGACCGACGTGGGCGGGGGGTTTGGGATCCGCGGCGAGTTCTACCCGGAGGACTTCCTGGTCCCGTGGGCGGCGATGCGCCTCCGGCGGCCGGTGCAGTGGGTCGAGGACCGGCGCGAGCACCTGCTCGCGGCCAACCACTCCCGCGAGCAGCTCCACGAGATCGAGATCGGCGCGGACAGGGACGGCCGGATCGTCGCGCTCGTGGACCGGATCTACGCGGACATGGGGGCCTACATCCGGACGCACGGGTTCGTCGTGCCCGACCGCACGGCGGCGATGCTGCCCGGCCCCTACCGGATCCCGAACTACGGCGCCGAGGTCCTCTGCGCCTTCACGAACAAGACGCCCTGCGGGACGTATCGGTCGCCTGGCCGCTACGAGGGGACGGTGGTCCGCGAGCGGATCGTGGACCGGCTGGCCGGCGAGCTCGGCCTCGACCCGGCCGAGGTGCGCCGGCGCAACTTCGTGTCGCCCGCCGACATGCCCTACGACGTGGGCGCGACCGCCGACTACGATCCCGTCGTCTACGACAGCGGCGACTTCCGGGGCGCGTTCGACGCGGCGCTGGAGGCCGCCGACTACGAGTCGCTCCGGAACCGCCAGGCGGAGGCGCGCCGGGAGGGGCGCTCGGTCGGCATCGGGATCGGCTGCTTCGTCGAGAAGTCGGGCACCGGCCCCTGGGAGCACGCGCGGGTCGAGATCGACGGATCGGGGCGGGTGGTGGTTTTCACCGGACTCGCTTCCCTCGGACAGGGCCTCGAGACGACGCTCGCGCAGATCTGCGCAGACGAGCTCGGCGTGCATCCGGACGACATCACCGTCGTCCACGGCGACACGGCGCGGATCCCGTACGGCGTGGGGACGTTCGGGAGCCGGGGTGCGGTCGTCGGCGGCAACGCCGTGGCCCAGGCGGCGTCCGCGCTGCGGGAACGGATCAAGTCGTTCGCTGCCCTGCGGCTCGAGCTGAGCCCCGAGGACCTCGTGCTCGACGCCGGGCGCGTCCACCCGCGCGGCGTCCCCGACCGGGGGCTCACGCTCCGAGAGCTCGCCCGGGCGGCGGCGCCCGGTCAACCGCTGCCGCCCGGCCTCGAGCCCGGGCTCAGCGCCAGCGCGATCTTCAAGGCGCCCATGCGGGTCTATCCCTACGGGACGCACGTGGCGACGGTGGAGGTGGACCCGGAAACGGGACGGGTGACGGTCATGCGCTACGTGATCGCCTATGACATCGGGCGCGCCATCAACCCGATGATCGTCGAGGGGCAGCTGGCCGGCGGTCTCGCCCAGGGCCTCGGGGGGGCGCTGCTCGAGGAGCTCGTCTATGACGAAGGGGGGCAGCTCCTGACGACCACCTTCATGGACTACCTCCTGCCGACGGCCATGGAGATGCCGGAGGCGACCGTGATCCACGTGCTCGAGAAGTCGCCGTCCCCGCTCAACCCGCTCGGCATCAAGGGCGCGGGCGAGGGAGGGTGCACGGGCTCGGGGGCGGCCCTCGCCAACGCCGTCGCCGACGCGCTGGCTCCGCTGGGCGTCGCGGTGACGGGCCTGCCGCTCACGCCGGCGACGATCGTCGCCTCCATCCGGGCGGCGGCGTCGCGGCGGGAGGCGCGTCGATGAAGCCGCCCCGCTTCGAGTATTTCGACCCGACCACCGTGGAGGCCGCGCTCGACCTCCTCGGCGAGCACGGCGAGAACGCGAAGGTCCTCGCCGGCGGCCAGAGCCTGATGCCGCTCCTCAACTTCCGCCTCATCCGCCCCCAGGTCCTCGTGGACCTGAACGGCATCGGCGCGCTCGCCTACGTGCGGCCCTGTGACGGCGGCCTCGCCCTCGGCGCCCTCACGCGGCAGCGCGCGCTGGAGCGCTCCGCGGTCGTGCGCGAGCGCTGCCCGCTCGTAGCGCAGGCGGTGCCGTTCATCGGCCACGCCGCCATTCGCAATCGCGGGACGATCGGAGGCACGCTCGCCCACGCCGACCCCGCCGCCGAGCTGCCGGCGGTCGTCACCGCCCTCGGGGGAACGCTGGTGCTCAGGAGTATCCGGGGCGAGCGCGTGCTGCCGGCCGACCGGTTCTTCGTCTCCTACCTCACGACGGCGGCGGCGCCGGACGAGATCCTGGTGGAGGTGCGGCTGCCCGGCGCGGGTTCGCGCACCGGCTCGGCCTTCCAGGAGGTGAGCCGGCGCCACGGCGACTTCGCCCTCGTCGGCGTCGCGGCGATCGTCTCGCTCGGCGCCGACGACGTCTGCACGGCGGCGTCGGTCGCCGTGGCCGGCGTGGGGCCGGTGCCCCTCCGCGTCGATGACGCCACGCGCCTGCTCCTCGGCGAGAAGCCCGACGAGCGGACGCTCGCCGAAGTGGGACGGCGCGTCTCCGAGCAGCTCACGCCCGACGCGGACCTCCACGCCTCCAGCGAGTATCGAAAGCAGGTCGCCGGCGTGCTGGCCCGGCGGGCGCTGGGCGAGGCCCTCGGCAAGGCCCGAGGAGGCGGCGCATGACGGAGCGAACGATCCGGCTCAGCGTGAACGGACGGGAGTACGAGCGCCGGGTGGCCGTGCGCTGGACGCTCGCCGACTTCCTGCGCGACGAGCTCGGCCTCACCGGCACCCACCTCGGCTGCGAGCACGGCGTCTGCGGCGCCTGCACCGTCGTGATGAACGGCGCTGCCGTGCGCTCCTGCCTCCTCCTCGCCGTCCAGGCGCAGGGCGCCGAGATCCGGACGGTGGAGGGGCTCGCCGACGGCGACACGCTCCACCCGCTGCAGGAGGCGTTCTGGGAGCATCACGGGCTCCAGTGCGGCTTCTGCACGCCGGGGATCCTCATGAGCTTCGCCTGCTTCCTCGAGGAGCACCCCGCGCCCTCCGACGCCGAGATCCGCGAGGCGCTCGCCGGGAACCTCTGCCGCTGCACCGGCTACGTGAACATCGAGCGTGCGGTGCGGGCGGCGGTGACGAAGCTGGCCGGCGGGCGCGCGGGGGCGGGGCCGACGGGCGCGTGAGCCGCTACGTCGGCCAGCCGGTCCGGCGCAAGGAGGACCCGCGGCTCCTCACAGGGTCCGGCCGGTACGTGGGCGACGTCCGCCTCGGCGGCCTGCTCCACGCCGCAATCTTCCGGAGCCCGCTCCCTCACGCGCGCATCGTGAGGGTCGACGGGAGCCGGGCGCGGGCCTTGCCCGGCGTGATCGCCGTCTTCGCGCCGGGCGATCTCGGGGAGGTCGCCCCGATCCCGACGACGCTCGCGCCGCGCCCGGCGCTCAAGGCCTGCTTCCAGCCGCCGATGCCGCGGGACCGCGTCCGCTACGTCGGCGAGCCCCTCGCCGTCGTGGTGGCCACCGACCGCTACGTGGCGGAGGACGCGCTCGAGCTGATCGACGCCGAGCTGGAGTCGCTGCCCGTCGTCGCCGACGCGCGCCGCGGCCTCGCGCCGGAGGCACCGATCCTCCACGAGGCGCTCGGGACCAACCTGGCCGACCGCATCGTGATGAGCCGCGGCGACGTCGAGCGCGCGCTGCGAGAGGCGCCCCGGCGCATCCGCGGCGCGTTCGCGGTCCAGCGCCACACCGGCGTCCCCATGGAGGGGCGGGGCCTCCTCGCCGCCTTCGACCGGGGCACCGGCGTCCTCACCGTGTGGGGCCCGACCAAGATGGTCCATCGCAACCGCTCGATCCTGGCCGATCTCCTGGGCTACCCCGAGCACCTGATCCGGTTCATCGAGACGGACGTCGGCGGCGGATTCGGCCTGCGCGGGGAGTTCTACCCCGAGGACTTCCTGATCCCGTGGGCGGCCATGCGGCTCCCCGCGCCCGTCCGCTGGCTCGAGGACCGCCGCGAGCACTTCCTCGCCACCAACCACTCCCGGCAGCAGTGGCACGAGGTCGAGATGGGCGTCGCGCCCGACGGCGCCATCCTGGCCTTCACCGACCAGGCGCTCGTCGACATGGGCGCCTACGTCCGCCCCAACGGCTTCGTCGCCCCCGATCGCACCGCGGCCTTCCTGCCGGGACCTTACCGGATCGAGCACTACGCGTTCGAGATCGCGTGCGTCTTCTCCAACAAGACGCCCGTCGGCTCCTATCGCGGGCCGGGCCGGGTGGAGAGCACGTTCGTCCGAGAGCGGCTCATCGACCTCGTCGCCCGCGAGCTCGGCCTGGACCCGGTGGACGTCCGCCGCCGCAACTTCATCGAGGCGGGAGCGATGCCGTACGCGGTCGGCACCACCGCGCACGGCCGGCCCGTCGTCTACGACAGCGGCGACTATCGCGCCGCATTCGAGGCCGCGCTCCGCGAGCTGGATCTCGAGGCCGCGCGCAAGCGCCAGGCCGAGGCGCGACGGCAGGGCCGCTACCTGGGGATCGGGTTCGCCTGCGTCGTCGACTCCTCCGGCGTGGGGCCCTGGGAGAGCGCGCGGGTGGTGGTGGATCGGACCGGCCAGGTCGTCGTCTACTCGGGCACGGCCGGGCTCGGCCAGGGCATCGAGACGACCCTGGCCCAGGTCTGCGCCGACGCCCTCGGCGCCCGGCTCGAGGACGTCACCGTGGTCCACGGCGACACCGGCCTCATCCCGTTCGGCATCGGCTCCTTCGGGAGCCGTGCCGCCGTCGTCGGCGGGAGCGCGGTGTTCGAGGCGGCGCGGAAGGTGAGGGAGAAGGCCGTCCGCATCGCGGCGCGGCTCCTCGAGGCCGACCCCGGCGACCTGGTCCTGGAGGACGGCCGGGTGACCGTCCGCGGGGTGCCGGACCGGGCGCTCACGCTTCGCGATCTGGCGCGGGCGGCGCTGCCGGGCCAGCCGCTCCCGGCGGGGATGGAGCCGGGGCTCGAGGCCACGCACTACTTCCACATCACGGACGTGACCTATCCGTACGGGATGGACGCAGCGCTGGTCGAGGTCGATCCGGAGACGGGCATGGTGCGCGTCCTCAAGTACGTGATCGTCGCCGACGTGGGGCGGATGATCAACCCGCTGATCGTCGACGGCCAGATGGTCGGGGGGATGGTGCAGGGGCTGGGGGCGGCGCTCCTGGAGGAGCTCGCCTACGACGAGGGGGGCCAGCTCCTCACCACGACCTTCATGGACTACCTCTTGCCCACCGCCGCCGAGCTCCCCGCCGAGGTCGTGGTCCGCGTGACCGAGGCCGCGCCCTCGCCCGGGAACCCGCTCGGCGTGAAGGGCGCGGGTGAGGGCGGCATCATCGCCGTGCCGGCGGCGGTCGCCAACGCCGTCGAGGACGCCCTGGCGCCGTTCGGCGTCACGGTGACCGCGCTGCCGCTCAGCCCCGACCGCGTCCTCGGGCTCGTGCGCGCTAGTCGCCGATGATCTGCGCGAGGGCGCGCTCGAGCTCGGCGCGCGCCGCGGCGAGCGGGGCCTGGCGCGCCTCGAGCCGCGCGCGATCGGCCGCGACCTGGCTCGCCGCCCGCCCGATTGCCTCGCGCACCGTGTCGGGCGCGGGACCGCCGAGGTGGCGCCGGCGGCCGACGCTGGCCTCGGGATCGAGCGCGTCGCGCACCGTGGCCTCGTCGAGCGCAATCGGCCGCCCGGCTCGCGCGCCGGCCACGGCGTTGACCCGGTCGGCGTGGATCGACTCCGGGCCGTGGCCGACGTCCACCGCCTCCCGCACCAGGACCGCGCAGATCTCGTGCGCCACCCGGAAGGGCAGGTCACATTCGCGGACGAGGGCGTCGGCGAGGTCGGTGACGGTGGAGAAATCCGCGGCGGCGCGGGCCCGGCCGACGTCGGGACGGAAGCTGATCGCGTCGAGGACGGCCGTGATGAGGGCGAGCATCACGCCGAGCGCCCGCTCGGCCTCCCCGAGCGGCGCCACCACTTCCACCGAGGTGTCGCGCGAGTGCATGAAGTGGGTGCCCTTGGTCGCCGTCAGCGCCGCCGCCAGCGCGCCCACCACCGCGCCCGCCCGCCCCTTGACGTGCTCGATCGCCGCCGCGTTCTTCTTCTGCGGCATGATGCTGCTGGCGATGGCGACCGCCCCGCTCACGTCCGCGTAGCCCAGCTCGGTGGAGGACCAGAGGTAGAGGTCCTCGGCCAGGCGCGCGAGCATCAGCGCGAGCCCCGCGAAGCCGCTCAGGATCTCGAGCACGTAGTCGCGCGAGGCCACCGCGTCGAGCGCGTTGGCCAGGGGGCGGGCGAAGCCGAGGAGCCGGGCCATGAGCTCGCGGTCGATCGAGAAGGACGTGCCGGCCAGGGCGCCGGCGCCCAGCGGGCACAGGTCGACGCGCGCGTGGGCATCCCAGAGCCGCTCCCAGTCCCGCGCGACCGCCCGCTCCACGCCGGCGAGGTAGAACCCGATGGTGATCGGCTGCGCCGGCTGGAGGTGCGTGTAGCCCGGGATGATCGTCTCCGCGTGCCGGCCGGCCAGCGCCAGGAGGCGCTCGCGGAGGTCGAGGATCGACGCCGCGGTCCACCCGAGCAGCGCGCGCGCGTTCATGCGCGCCACCGTGGCCCCGAGATCGTTCCGGCTCCGGCCGAGGTGTATGCGCCCGGCCGCGTCCTCGCCCACCGCCTCCCGCACCGCGAATTCCAGATTCGCATAGAGGTCCTCGCGGGCAGGGTCGAGCCGTTCGGGAGCGAGGCCCTCGCGCTCGATCCGGCGCAGCGCGCTCCCAACCAGCCGCGCCGCCTCCGGCTGGATCAGCCCCTGCCGGTGCAGCATGACCAGGTGGGCCTTGCTCGCGTCGATCAGGGCGCCGAGCGACGATGCCGCATCGGCGACGAGGCGCGGCCCGAGCACGGTGTCGATGAACGCCTGACCAAGGGCCTCCCGCACGCGCTCACGCACGGCGGCTATCATAACCGCGATCCGATTGCTCAGGTCGCGCCCCCCCTTGACACGGCCCCACACCGGCCAGGACGGTGCGCCACGATGATTCCGGCCGCCTTCGAATATCACGCTCCGGGTTCGATCGGCGAGGCGACCGCGCTGCTGGCGAGGCTCGGTGAAGACGCCAAGGTCCTCTCGGGAACTCCGTCTCGCCGGCCCGCGCGACCTCGTCGACATCAACCGGATTCCTGGCCATCTTGTCAAACGGCCTTTTTCCTGCTCGCGGCGGCTCTCAGGCGTCGGCACCGCCGTGGTCCGTGCGTCGCTCGCGCTCGGGAGCGTGACCTCCGGAGTTGCGCTTCGAGCGCCGGCGCGTCGATGCAGGTGGACGCGGAGTGCCGCCTGGTGCCGCTTGGTCAGAGGAGAATCGGCCAAATTACCGGGATTTTGAGTGGGCGGTTCTTTGGACGAATGGTCTATCTTGTGCGGTGGGGCGCGAGAGGCCCCCGGGGAGGATCGCATGGACCGTCGAGGGTTTCTCTTCACCGGGCTGGCGCTCGCGGGCCGGCCGCGCGAGGCGAGGGGGCAGGCGGACCCGAGCCGCCGCCCGCTGAAGATCGGGATGGTCGGCGCCGGACGGGAGGGCGGCGCGCTCGGCACGCTGTTCGTCAAGGCCGGCCACCCGGTGTTGTTCTCGTCGCGCCATCCTGAGCGGCTGAAAGATCTCGTCGCCGGCCTCGGGCCGCTCGCGCAGGCCGGCACGGTCGAGCAGGCGATCGCCTTCGGCGACGTCGTGGCGATCGTCGTTCCCTACACCGCGATCGAGGGGATCGGCAAGGCTCATGCGAGCGCCCTCGCCGCGAAGGTGCTGGTGATGGACGTGAGCAATCCGATCGCGCGGCGCGACGGCAACGAAATCGTCAAATGGGTCGCCGAGCAAGGGGGGGCCGGGCTGGCATCGTCCAGGTTGCTGCCGGGCGCGCGCATCGTCCGCGCGTTCAACGCGATCGGCTCTGGAAGGCTGGCCGCGCTTGCGCATCGGGCGGGCGACCCGGTCGGCGTGCCGATCGCGGGAGACGACCCGAAGGCGATCGCGGTCGCCGAGAATCTCATTCGCGGGATCGGGTTCGAGCCCGTGCTCGTCGGCGGGCTGGCCATGGGCAAGCACCTGGTGCCCGGAACGCCGCTCGGAGGCGAGC
>JACPCH010000094.1 GCA_016179875.1 Candidatus Rokuibacteriota bacterium
CCGAGGCCGAGCAGCACGGGGCTGCGACGGAACGTCCAGCCTTGCAGGCTCGACCAGCCGAGACCCGCCGCCAGGATCACCGCGATCCAGGCGCCGTCCACGACGCGGTTGGCCGGGAGCCAGCGAAGGCCGAGCGGTTCGAGCACGCCCCAGTCGATCAACGTCACGATCGCCATCGCCCACGGGAAGAGCGCGACGACCAATGCGGCCGGGCCCGCGGTCCGGGCACGCCGGAGCGCGAGCAGCGCCACCAGCGCGAGCAGGGCCCCGAAGCCGCCGAGCGCCGGCGGGTCGCCCCAGGCGAGGGCGCGGGTGTGGGCGAGGCGGAAGAGCAGGGGCAGCCACCAGAACGCCGTCACCGCGGCGGCCAACGCCAGCATCACGCCCGCCGTGGCGAGCCGCGCCACTCGCGGCACGGCCACCAGCGCCGCCAGCGCCAGCAGCACGACGGCGGCCGGCAGCTCGGCCGGGTGCAGGAGCACGATCGCCGCGACGATCGGCACCGCGAGCCACGACGCGAGCCGCGCGCCGACCATGCCGGTGCGCACGCCGCCCTCGACTCCGCTGGTGCCGCCGGCGAACGCGAGCGCCAGGAACGCGCCGGGCAGCGCGAGCCAGCCGCTGCCGGTGAGCCGCGCGAGGGCGAGGAACGCCGTCAGGCCGGGCAGGAGGTACGCGAGCCAGAGGAGCGTCCGGTAGGCGGTCTCGATCGAGACGACGCCCAGCGTGCCGAGGTGCAGCAGCGCGCCCGCGTAGGCGAAGCCCGGCGGGTAGAACTGCAATTCCGGATAGCCCGTCCACCAGCCGGGGTTCCACGCCCACGGCGCCGCCCCGCCCGTGGTGACGTGCCAGAGCCGGTAGATCTGGCCCGGGTGATCGTCGAACACGAGCAGGCCCGTGCCGAGGGCGCGCGCGGCGAAGGCGACGCCGTAGGCGAGGAGCAGGGCGAGGGGCGGGAGCCAGGCGCGCGCCACGGACTCGCATGATACTTGATTGACTTCCCGCGGGGTTGAGTGTTAAGTGATGGAAATGTCTGGTAAGCTCAACGGTCTGCGCTGCCGCGAGTGCGGCCGGCGCTACCCCGCCACTCCCGTCCACGTGTGCGAGTTCTGCTTCGGCCCCCTCGAGGTGGACTACCGCTACGACGCGATGAAGGGCGTCGTCACCCGCGAGTCCATCGCCGCCGGGCCCCCGAGCATGTGGCGGTACAAGGACCTCCTGCCGGTGGACGGCGACGCGGCCGTCGGCCACCACGTCGGCTTCACGCCGATGGTCCGCGCCCACAACCTGGCCGACGAGCTGGGCTGCCGCGAGATCTGGATCAAGAACGACTCGGTCTGCCACCCCACGTGGTCGTTCAAGGACCGCGTGGTGGCGGTGGCGGTGACGAAGGCGCTCGAGTTCGGCTTCGACACCGTGGCCTGCGCGTCCACGGGCAACCTCGCCAACTCGGTCGCGGCCCACGCGGCCGAGGGCCGGCTCAAGTCCTACATCTTCATCCCGGCCGACCTCGAGCAGGGGAAGGTGCTGGCCACGCTCGTCTACAACCCGACCCTCGTCGCCGTCCACGGGACCTACGACGAGGTCAACCGGCTCTGCTCGGAGATCGCCGACAAGTATCGGTGGGCGTTCGTGAACGTGAACTTCCGTCCGTACTATTCCGAGGGCTCGAAGAGCTACGGATTCGAAATCATCGAACAGCTCGACTGGAAGGCGCCCGGGCACGTCATTGTTCCATGCGCCGGCGGCTCGCTGATCACGAAGATCTGGAAGGCGATCAAGGAGTTCAAGCAGCTCGGGCTGATCGACGGGCCGGTGAAGACGAAGATGTACGCCGCCCAGGCCCTCGGCTGCGGCCCGATCGTCACGATGATCAAGAAGGACACCGACGTGCTGGTGCCGGTGAAGCCGAACACGATCGCGAAGTCGCTGGCGATCGGCAACCCGGCCGACGGCTACTACGCCTACAAGGTCACCAAGGAGACCGGCGGCTTCGGCGAGCACGCCACCGACGACGAGATCATCGAGGGCATGCTGCTGCTGGCCCGCACCGAGGGCATCTTCACCGAGACCGCGGGCGGCGTCACCGTCGCCGCGACCAGGAAGCTCATCGAGGCCGGCGTGATCCCGCGCGACGAATCCATCGTGATCTGCGTCACCGGCAACGGCCTGAAGACCCCGGACGCGCTCTACGACCGGCTCGAGGCCCACGTGAAGATCCGGCCCTCGCTCGCCGCGTTCGACGAGGCCCTGGCGAACCTCAAGTCCCAGACGGCCTAGGAGGACCCCGCATGCCCATCCTCGTTCGCATCCCGACCCCGCTGCGCGCAATCACCAAGGGCGCCGCCGAAGTCCAGGCCAAGGGCGACACCGTGGACACGCTGGTGGAGGACCTCGAGCGCCAGTGCCCCGGGCTGAAGGAGCGGCTCATGGACGAGTCGGGCGAGCTGCGGCGCTTCATCAACATCTACGTGAACGAGGAGGACATCCGCTTCCTCCAGGGCAAGAAGACCGCGCTGAAGGAGGGGGACCAGGTCTCGATCGTCCCCGCCATCGCCGGCGGCCGGTGAGCCGGTGGCCAAGACCACCCGGATGCGCGTGCGCCTGACGTTCCCGGCGCACCTCATCCAGGAGCCGATCGTCTATCGGCTCGTGAAGGACTTCGACATCGTCATCAACATCCGGCGCGCCGACGTGAAGGCCGACTACGGCTGGGTCCTGCTGGAGCTGGAGGGCGCCCCGGGCAAGCTCGAGCGCGGCATCGCGTGGCTCAAGGAAGCCGGCGTCCAGGTGGATCCGATCGAGAGCGACGTCGTTATCCCGTAGTCCGCCGACCGTATGCAGATCTCGAAGCGCGTCCAGGGGTTCACCGAGTCGGTCATCCGCGAGATGACCCGCGTCGTCGCCCAGCACGGTGGCGTCAACCTCGCCCAGGGCATGCCGAACTTCCCGCCGCCCCGGGAGCTGCTGGAGGCCGCCCACCGCGCGATCGACGGCGACTTCCACCAGTACGCGATCACCTGGGGCACGCCGCGCCTGCGCCGGGCCATCGCCGACAAGTACCAGAAGTTCTACGGCATGGACGTGGACCCCGAGCGGCACGTGACGGTCTGCTGCGGCTCGACCGAGACGATGTTGTCCACGCTGCTGGCCGTCTTGAATCCGGGGGACGAAGTCATTATTTTCGAACCGTTCTACGAGAACTACGGCCCCGGCTGCATCATTGCGGACGCCCAGCCGGTGTTCGTGCCGCTCGATCCGCCCGACTTCACGTTCGACCCCGACCGGCTGGCCAATGCCGTCACGCCGCGGACACGGGCGGTCGTCTTCAACAGCCCGAATAATCCGACCGGCAAGGTCTTCTCGCGGGCGGAGCTGCAGACGATCGCCGACCTGTGCCTGAAGCACGACCTGCTGGCGATCACCGACGAGATCTACGAGCACATCGTCTTCGACGGCGCGAGCCACACCCCGATCGCGACGCTGCCCGGCATGGCCGAGCGGACGATCACGATCTCGGGCATCTCCAAGTCCTACTCGGTGACCGGCTGGCGGGTCGGCTACGCGGTCGCCCCGGCCGATCTCTCGCTCGGCATCCGCCGGGCCCACGACTTCGTCACCGTCGGCGCGCCCCATCCGCTGCAGGAGGCCGCCGTGACGGCGCTCCAGCTCCCCGACGCCTACTACGTCAAGCTCCGCGAGGCCTACCAGGCGCGGCGCGACCTGCTCTTCGGCTACGTGGAGCGGGCGGGGTTCGTGGCCTGGAAGCCGCGGGGCGCTTACTACATCCTGACCGACGCCGCCCACTTCCTGAAGCGCCACGGCGTCGCGGACGACACCGCCTTCGCGATGTGGCTGATCGAGAACGTCGGCGTGGCGACCGTGCCGGGCTCGTCGTTCTACGCCCACCCCGAGCTCGGCCGCACCAAGATCCGTTTCTGCTTCCCGAAGACCGACGACGTGCTTCGGGACGCCGGAGAGCGCCTCCTCAAGCTCCGCGTATGAAGACGACGCTGCTGCTCGACGAGAGCTTCGTGCGGGCGGCCAAGAAACGCGCCCTGGAGGCGGGTCGGCGGCTGCCGGGCGTGAACCTCCCCGATCGAGACGTGCTGTTACGAGGGGATGGAGAGGCCGGCCGAGCACTCCCACCGCTGAACGCCGGCTCCCGACGCGTGAAGTGGCTCGCAGCCGTGAGGCCGTGGGCGCTCGGCCCCGGCCACGCTACGCATTCGTCGCATTCGAGAGGACTGCCCCATGGAGACCATCTGGCTTGAGCTGGTTCTGATTGCCGTCGCCATCCTCGCCAACGGGTTCTTCGCGGGCTCCGAGATTGCGCTCGTCTCCTCGCGCATCAGCCGCTTGGCCCAGCTCCGCCAGGAGGCCACGACGGGCGCTGCGAAGGCCATGAACCTCAAGGAGCGCCCGGAGACGTTCCTGGCGACGATCCAGATCGCGATCACCGCGGTTGGTACTCTCGCTTCGGCCGTGGGCGGCGCGACGGCGATCGAAGCCCTCACCCCCTGGCTCGCGGGCCTCGGCCTGCCGGGGGCCAAGGAGTGGGCGGAACCCGTCGCGCTCGGAATCGTCGTCCTCCTCATCACGTATGTCTCCCTGGTGATCGGTGAGCTCGCGCCCAAGGCGGTCGCTCTCAGGAACCCGGAACGTATCGCCTGTCTGGTCGCTCCCGCGATCTTCTGGCTGAGCCGTATCTCCTCTTCCATGGTCCGCGCGCTCACCGCGTCCACGAACGCGGTCCTCCGCGTGCTCGGGCAGGGTACGGCCCAGGCGTCGCCGTTCATCTCGGAGGAGGAGGTGCGCTACCTCGTTCGGGAGGGCGCCGCGAAGGGCATCTTCGAGAAGCTTGAGGAGGAGCTCGTCCACAACGTTTTCGAGTTTGCCGACACGACCGTGCGCGAGATCATGACGCCCCGCCCCCACATCCAGGGGCTCGACATCGCCACGCCGGCCGAGGAGGTGCTCCAGCGAGCCGTCGCGATCGGCCACTCCAGGATCCCCGTCTACCGCGACTCGGTCGAACAGGCGGTCGGCATCATCGTGATCAAGGACCTCCTCCGCGCCGCCGCCCAGGGCGCGCCGTTCTCGTTGCCCGACCTCCTTCGTCCGCCGCTCTTTATCCCGGAGACCGCGCGCATCAGCTTCCTCCTCCGGGAGTTCCAGCGCTACCACCAGAACCTCGCCCTCGTCGTCGACGAATATGGCGGTGTCGTGGGCCTCGTGACGCTCGAAGACGTGCTCGAGGAGATCGTCGGCGAGATCCGCGAGGAGGGCGAGGCCGGGGCGCCTCCCTTCGCCCATCGCTTGCCGGACGGGTCCTACGTGCTGGACGGCTTCGCGCCTATCCGTGACGTGCGCGCGCAGCTCGCCCTCCCCGTCGCGGAGTCCTCCGACTACCATACCGTCGCCGGGTTCCTGATCCACTCCCTTGGCGTCATCCCGATGCCCGGCGCGTCTGTCGCGGGCGGCGGCTATCGCTGGACCGTGGTTGACATGGAGGGTCCCAGGATCACCAAGGTCAAGGTGGAACGTGAGGCGCGCTGACGACGGTTCCTCCCGACAAGCCAACTCGTGGTACGAGGCAGCGATGGCGTGGAGATCGAATCTGATCTGGGGGCTGATCGTCGCCCTGGTGCTCGCGGCAATTGGCTTCGTGCTTCTCCTCCTGCCGGCCTGTCTGGACTAGCCGCGCGCGCCGATGTCACGGAACGTGCGCGACGACGCGCGGACCATCTGGCAGGCGGCGCTCGCCGCCGGCGACGTCGGCCCCCTCGTGCGGCAGCACCTGCGTCCCGATCTCCGGCACCGGCGCGTCGTCGTCCTCGGCTGCGGCAAGGCCTCGGGCGCCATGGCGCGCGCGGCCGGGGAGGTGCTGGGCGACCGCATCGGCGGCGGCTTCGTCGTCGTCAAGGACGGCTACACCGTGCCGCTCGACCGCGTCGAACTGGCGGAAGCGGGCCATCCGGTGCCCGACGCCCGCGGCCTCGCCGCCTCGGCCCGGCTCCTCGCGCTGGCGCACGGCGCGCGCGAGGACGACCTGGTCCTGGTCCTGGTCTCGGGCGGCGGCTCGGCGCTCACGCCGGCGCCGGTGCCGCCGGTGACGCTCGCCGAGAAGCAGGAGGTGACGCGCCTGCTCCTCGCCGCGGGCGCGACCATCGCCGAGCTGAACGCCGTGCGCAAGCACCTCTCGCGCCTCAAGGGCGGCCAGCTCGCCCGGGCGGCGTGGCCCGCCACGCTGCTGACGCTCGCGCTGTCCGACGTGATCGGCGACCCGCTCGACGTCATCGCCTCGGGGCCGACGGCGCCCGACCCGACGACCTACGGGGACGCCCTGGACGTCCTCCAGTCCCGCGGCTTGCTCGAGCGTATCCCCGTCGTCGCGCGCGAACGGCTCGAGGCCGGGCGCCGCGGCGAGATCGAGGAGACCCCGAAGCCCGGTGACCGGCTGTTCAGCCGCGTCACGAACGTCGTGATCGGCAACAACGCGCTCGTCACCGGCGCCGCGGTCGCCGCCGCCGGACGCCTGGGCTACCGGCCACACTTCCTGACGCGCGCGCTCCAGGGGGAGGCGCGGGAGGTGGCGCGCGACCTGGTGGAGCACGCCCGGCGGCTCGCGCCGCCGGCCTGCCTGATCGCCGCCGGGGAGACGACCGTCACGGTGCGCGGCCCGGGCCGGGGCGGCCGCTGCCAGGAGCTGGCGCTCGCCGCGGCCCTCGATCTGCGGCCCGGCGAGCGGCTCACGGTGCTGGCGGCGGGCACCGACGGGACCGACGGGCCGACCGGCGCCGCCGGCGCGATCGTGGATGCGACCAGCGTGCCACGCGGCGCCGCCGCCGGTGCGGACGCGCGCCGGGCCCTCGACGACAACGACGCCCACGCGTTCCTCGGGGCGAGCGGCGATCTGCTGGTCACCGGGCCCACCAACACGAATCTGCTCGATCT
>JACPCH010000095.1 GCA_016179875.1 Candidatus Rokuibacteriota bacterium
CGGGCTCAACCTGATCGACACGGCGGAGTGCTACGAGGACAGCGAGGCCCTCATCGGGCGGGCGCTCGGCGCCCGGCGGCGCGACGTCTTCCTGCTCACCAAGTGCGGGCACGCCGGCGGCTGGGCGCGCCCGGACTGGCGCCCGGCCGCGTTGCTGGCGAGCGTCGAGCGGAGCCTGCGCCGCCTGGCCACCGACCACCTCGACCTGATCCAGCTCCACAGCTGCTCGCTCGCCGTGCTGCGCCGGGGCGACGCCATCGCGGCCCTCGAGCGCGCGCGCGAGCGGGGGTGGGCGCGGTACATCGGCTACAGCGGCGACGGCGCGGCGGCGCGCTACGCGATCGAGTGCGGCCGCTTCGACACGCTCCAGACCTCGATCAGCCTCGCCGACCAGGAGGCGCTCACGCTCACGCTGCCGCTGGCGCGCGCCCGGCGGATGGGCGTGATCGCCAAGCGGCCGCTCGCGAACGTCGCGTGGCGGCACGCCCGCAAGCCGGCCGAGCCCTACGAGCAGGATTACTGGGCGCGCCTGCGGGCGCTGGACTATCCTTTCCTGCGCGGCGCGCCCGATGTGGCGGTGGCGGCGGCGCTCAGGTTCACCCTGAGCGCGCCGGGCGTCCACACGGCGATCGTCGGCACCACGAAACCCGAGCGCTGGCAGCAGAACGCGGCGTTGCTGCGGGCCGGCGCCCTGCCCGTGGAGGAGTTCGAGCGGATCCGCGCGCGCTGGCGCGAGGTCGCCGGCGCGTCGTGGGTGGGGCAAGTCTGAGAGGGAGAAAGGAGATCATCACCATGCTGGCGATCTGGGTGAAGGCGCGCATCAAGCCGGGAGAGCGGCAGCGGTTCTTGAAGGCGATCGAGGCGGACGCGCTCGCCTCGGAGCGGGACGAGCCCGGCTGCCTGCGCTTCAACGTGCTCCAGGACGCGCAGGACGCGAACGTCTACTACTTCTACGAGGTGTACAAGGACGAGGCCGCGCTGGAGGCCCATCGGGCGGCGCCGCACTACGCCGCCTGGCGCGCGGTGGCCGACGTGCTGGACGGGCCGACCGAGCCGACCCGCTGCCAGACCGTGTTCCCGGCGGCGCGCGCGTACTGGGGCAAGCCCTAGCGTGGACGTCGACCGCGCGTGACGGCGATGCGCCTCGGCGTCCTCGTGCCGACCCGCGGCGTGGTGATGCGCTCGGCGCGGCGGCCCGCCGTCGAGGAATGCTGGACGATGGCGCGGCTGGCCGACCGGGCGGGGTGCGGCTCGGGACGGCCGTGCTGCTGCCGGCGCTGCGCCACCCGGTCGTCCTCGCTCACCAGATCGCCAGCGTGGACCAGATCTCGCGGGGCCGCGTGGTGCTCGGGCTCGGCGTCGGCTGGAGCCTGCCCTCCGCCGCGCGCGAGTGGGCGGCCTGCGGGGCGGACCACACGCGCCGCGTCCGGCGCCTCGAGGAGCACGTGGAGGTCTGGCGCATGCTCTGGCGCGGCGCCGACGCGGATCTCAGCGGCCACACCATCGGGCCGCTGCCGTGGACGGAGGCCGGCCCGCCCGTCCTGATCACCGCCGGCAACCGCGGCGAGCTGCTCCCCGCGCAGCTCGACCGGTTCGCCCGGCTCGGCGACGGGATCATCACCACGTACGTGCACGCCGAAGAGTGCCGGCTCCTCCGCGAGCGCGCCGGGGAAGCGGCGGCGTTCCTGGCCGCCTACTACGGCGGGGGCGTGCCCTCGCGCGGCACGATGGGGCTCGGCCCGGCCGACGCGGTGATCGGCGCGCTCGGCCGCTACGCCGAGGCCGGCGTCACCGATCTCTGCCTCCGGTTCGTCGGCGACGACCAGCTCGCGCAGATGGAGCGCTTCACCGCCGAGGTTCTCCCTTCCCTCCGCGTGGATTCGCCGTAGAATCTGGCGCACAGGGAGGCCACCATGACTCGTCTCTCGGCAGCGGTCGTTTCCGCGCTCTGCGTGCTCGTCCTGGCCGGCCCCGCGCTGGCCCAGGCGCCGGCCCCGGGCCCGGCGAGCCCGTCGGACCACATTCTCCTGACCATTTTCCTGAAGCACGACCAGTCGAAGACGCTGGACGAGATCAACAAGGAGCTGGAGACGACCGGGTTCTGGGCCAAGTTCCCCCCCGACGGCATCGCGGTGGAGTCGTGGTACGTCATGATGGGGATCGGCCAGGTCGTCACGCTCCGCGTCCCGCCGGCCCGGCTGCGCGAGGTGAACCGCGCCATCGAGCTGACCGCGTGGCGGGCGTTCCGCACCGACTTCTACGCGACGTACGATCTGCGGGAGGCCGCGAAGGCGCTGCGGGAACGGGCCCGCAAGAAATGACGGGACGGGTCGCGGTCCTCAAGACGTACGGCGGCGACTTCGAGCTGCGCGAGTACCCGGTGCCGGATCCGGAGCCCGGCGCCGTCCTGGTCCGGCTGACGCGCGCCGGTGTCTGCGGCTCCGACCTCCACATCTGGCGCGGCGAGATGAAGGGCCTCTACGGCGACGAGCCGCGCGACCTCACCTTCGGCCACGAGATGTGCGGCCGCGTCGCGCGCCTCGGCGCCGGCGTCAGCGTGGACTCGGCCGGCCGGCCGCTCGCCGAGGGCGACCGCGTCACCTTCCTCTACTTCTTCCCGTGCGGCCGCTGCCCGGTGTGCCTGCGGGACGAGATGGGGAGCTGCCCGCGCAAGGTGCGCCCCAACCGCGTGGCGGGGACGCCGCCCTACTTCAACAACGCGTACGGCGACTACTACTACCTCCGCCCGGGCGGCCACGTGTTCCGCATTCCCGACGAGGTCGGGGACGACGTCGCGACGCCCGCCAACTGCGCCCTCGCCCAGGTGATCTACGGGCTCGCGCGCGCCGGCCTGCGCCCCGGCGACACCGTGGTGATCCAGGGCGCCGGCGGCCTCGGCCTCAACGCGGTGGCCGTCGCCCGCGACGCGGGCGCCGAGCGCGTCATCGTGGTCGACCGCGTGGCCTCACGCCTGCAACTGGCGCGCGACTTCGGCGCCGACCACGCGCTGAGCCTCGGCGAGCTGCCGACGCCCGAGCGCCGCGTCCAGGCGGTCATGGATCTCACGGACGGCTTCGGCGCCGACATCGTCGCGGACTTCGTCGGCTACCCGGAGGTCGTGCCCGAGGGGCTCCGGATGCTGCGGGGCGGCGGCAGCTACCTCGAGATCGGGTCCATCGCGCCCGGCAACGTCTTCTCCTACGACGCGACGGCCCTCGTGCGCGGCAACGCGCGGCTCGTCGCCGCCTCCAACTACTCGCCGTGGGCGCTCGGCCGGGCGCTCGCCTTCCTGCGCAAGAACGCCGGGCGCTTTCCCTTCGAGCGCCTGGTGTCCCACGTCTTTCCGCTGGCGCGGATCACCGAGGCGTTCCGGGAGGCCGACTGGAAGGGGCGCGGGGGCGACGGCCTGCGCCTCTCCCGCGCCGCGCTCTCGATGGCCGACTGGGGTGTCGTGCCCTCCAGCCCTTTCTGTTGCCGCTCGGCCCGCGTCTCCCGCGCCCAGGTGCGCTTGAGGTCGTCGCGCACCTGGAAGCGCAGCCGGCCGAGCCCCTCCGTCTCCAGCTCGACCCGGTCGCCGTCCTGGAAGGCGCTGAGGCCGCGGTGGTTCGTGCCGGTCGCCAGGAGGTCGCCGGGCTCGAGGGTGTGGATCGAGGTGACCCACTCGACGCAGCGCGGGATCCGGTGGGTCATGTCGCTCGTGTTGAAGGTTTGCTTCAGCTCGTCGTTGACCCAGAGCCGCACCTGGAGCGTGTGCGGGTCGGCGATCTCGTCGGCCGTCACGAGGCAGGGCCCGAGCGGCGCGAAGGTGTCGCGCGACTTCATCTGGTAGAACGTGTTGCCGGCGGGCGGCAGGCCGCGGGCCGACCCGTCGATGAAGTTCACGTAGCCGAAGACGCAGCCCATGGCCTCCGCGGCGGCGACGCGCGAGGCGCGCCGGCCGATCACCAGCGCCACCTCCGCCTCGCCCTCGAAGATGGTGGCGGGCACGTCGGGCAGCACCATCGTGTCGCCGTCGCCGATGACCGCGCCGGGCGACTTGAGGAACGCGTTGATCGGCGCCGGCTCGGCGCGCGTGCCGTCCTCCATGTAGTTCACCGCCATGCACACGATGTTGACCGGCCGCGGCAGCGGCGGCCGGATCCTGACCCGCCCGACCGGCACGCCCTGGCCGCGGTCCGCCGCCTCCTGCAGGCGCGGCCGGTACTGGGCGAAGCGCTCGATCAGCCCGCTGATGAGGTCGTGCGGCCCGGTGTGCGGGATGTCCCGCACCGTCTGCGAGACGTCCACCACGACGTCGCCCGTGAGCACGCCCAGCCTGAAGTCGTCGAAGTAGCAGAGCCTCATGGTCGCCTCCCCGGGGGGCGCCGCACCGCGCCCCGGCGCACTGTATCCCATTCCCGCCGTTGACGCGCGGCGGAGGAGGCCGGATACTCCGGGCATGACGCCGTGGCGCCGCGGTCATCTCGGGAGTCGCCGGTGAGCGAGCACACATTCCTCGTGGTGATGCTTTCGATCGACCTGATCGGGCTCGTGGTCATCGGCTACATGGGCTTCCGGGTTCACCAGGCCTCCCAGCGGATCGAGGGCATCACGGCGGCGGTGTACCTCGAAGCTTGCAAAGTCCTCGGCCGACCCCGATAGTCAGGGACCTGCCCCCGGCATGCGCCTCACCGGCAAGACCGCGCTGATCACCGGCGCCAGCCGCAACATCGGCCGCGCCATCGCGCTGGCGTTCGCCGCCGAGGGCGCCGACCTCGTGCTGAACACCCGCGTCAATGGCGGCGAGCTGGAGGCCGTCGCCGCAGAGTGCCGCAAGGCCGGCGTGCGCGCCGTCCCCGTGCTCGGCGACGTCGCCGACGCGGCCGCCGTCGAGGCGATGGTCGGGCGGGGGCTCGCCGAGCTGGGGGCCATCGACGTGCTCGTCTGCAACGCGGCGATCCGGCCCCACAAGGCCCTCACGGAGACGTCGCCCGAGGAGTGGCACCGCGTGCTGGCCGTCAACCTCCACTCGGCGTTCTACCTGGCGCGCGCGGTCGTGCCGGGGATGAAGGCCCGCCGGCGGGGGAGCATCATCGCCGTCGGCGGCCAGTCGAGCCTCACCGGGCGGCCGAACACCGCGGCCGTCACGGCGGCCAAGACCGGGCTGCTCGGCCTCGTGCGCGCGCTCGCCGCCGAGCTGGGGCCGTTCGGCATCCGCGCCAACATGGTGGTGCCCGGCACCATGGACACCGAACGGCGCTACGCCGAGTGGTACCCCGAGCACCGCCAGGCGCCGCCGGACGCGCCGGAGCAGCTCAAGGAGATCCCGCTCGGCCGGCTCGGGCGGCCGGAGGAGATCGCCGACGCCTGCGTGTTCCTCGCCTCCGACGCGTCCGCCTACGTCACCGGCGACACGATCCGCGTCATGGGCGGGCGCCTCATCGGCTGAACCGGCGACCCGCCCGCCCCGGAGGAGAGACGACGATGGAGCAATTCGAGCTGCGCAAGATCGGCCACGTCGTGCTGAACGTCAGCGATCTGGACGCGTCGGTGCGCTTCTACACGGAGGTGCTCGGCCTCCAGGTGAGCGACCGCTACCCGGCCAGCATGGTCCCCGGGGGCATGGTGTTTCTCCGGTGCAACACCGACCATCACGGCGTGGCGCTCGTCGGCGGCGCGCCGCGGAGCGAGCGCGGCAGCCTGAATCACTTCGCCTTCGAGGTGGGGTCGCTCGCGGAGGTGTTCCGCGCGCGCGCCTGGCTCCGCGCGCACGGGGTTCCCATCCACTTCGAAGGGCGGCGGCGCGCGGGCTGTCAGATCGCCGTGGAGTTCCGGGACCCCGACGGCAACAACCTCGAGATCTACTGGGGCCTCGACCAGGTCGGCACGAACAGCGCGGCGCGCCCGGCGAGCGAGTGGCGCCAGGCGCTCACCCTGGAGGACGCGGTCGCCAAGCCCGTGTCGGGCCAGCGCCTGCCTCCCGTCCCCGACATCGCGTAGACACACCGGGAGGAGGCGTCATGCGAGCCGCATGGTACGAGAAGAACGGGCCCGCCGCCGAGGTGCTGCGGGTCGGCGAGATGCCGGTGCCCGAGCCGGGGCCGGGCGAAGTGCGCGTGCGGGTGGTGGCGTCCGGCCTCAACCCGACCGACGTGAAGTCGCGCGCCGGCTCGAGGCCGATGGGCTTCCCGCGCGTGGTGCCCCACCAGGACGGCGCCGGCGTCATCGACGCGGTGGGGCCGGGCGTGCCCGCCGCGCGCGTGGGCGAGCGCGTGTGGATGTTCATCGTGCAATTTCAGCGGCCGTGGGGGACGGCCGCCGAGTTCACGGTCGTGCCGGCGAAGCTGGCGGTGACGCTCCCCCGCGCCACCGGCTTCGCCGAGGGCGCGTGCCTCGGCATTCCCGCGGTCACCGCGCATCGCTGCCTCTTCGCCGACGGGCCGGTGGCGGGCCAGACCGTGCTCGTCACCGGCGGCGCCGGTGCCGTCGGCCACTACGCGGTCCAGCTCGCCAAGTGGGGCGGGGCCCGGGTCATCGCCACCGTCAGCTCGCCCGCGAAGGCCGCGCGCGCGGCCGCCGCCGGCGCCGACCACACGGTGAACTACCGGACGGGCGATCCCGCCGCCGAGATCCTCGCGCTGACCGGGGGCGCCGGCGTGGACCGCATCGTGGACGTGGACTTCGGCGGCAACCTCGCCACGAGCCTCAAGGTCGTCAAGGTCAACGGCACCATCGCGGCCTACGCCTCGATGGGCGACGCCGAGCCGAAGCTGCCGTTCTACGCGCTGATGACCAGGAACGTCACGGTGCGGCCGGTGCTGATCTACACCATGCCTGAGCGCGCGAAGGACGACGCGGCGGCCGACGTCGTGCGCCTCGTCGAGGCCGGGCGCCTGCAGCACCAGATCGGCGCCCGCTTTCCCCTCGCGCGCATCGTCGAGGCTCACGAGGCGCAGGAGAGCGGCCAGGTCATCGGCAACATCGTCGTGGACGTGGCGCCGGAGTGAGGGCCGGGTCAGCGATAGGCTGTGAAGCCGGCGCGGCCGAAATCCTCGTCGAAGCCGAAGACCTGGTCGAGGTGCAATTCCTCCATCACCGCGAAGCTCGCGCAATCCACCCAGCCGACCCGGCGATCCCGGTAGCGAACGAAGAGATCCCAGGCGCGGCGTCTTCGCTCCGGCGTGGACTCGATCAGGTGGCCGAGGCGGCCCGCCTGGATCGCCTCGCCGAGGGCCAGGGCGTGGTCGACCGCGCCCCGCGCCTTCAGGAGGGTGACCGCCTCGGCCAGGACCCACTCGGTCGTCACCAGGCCGAGGCCGTCAGCCCGAAGCCTGCGCAGGAGCCGGCGCGCCTGCCCGTGACGCTGATCGCGGCGGTAACGCAGCGCGACCCAGGCGCCGGTGTCCACGAAGACCGCACGGAGCGCGGTCATCGACGCCGTCGCGGCCGGCGCGGAGCTCCGTACAGGTAGTGGTCGACGTTCGAGGAGAGCTCTGGGTCCGGATCGGGATCGTCGAAGGGCTCCGCGAGCAGGACCTCGTCGATGGCCTCCGCCGATGGCTGGACGCTTCCCGAGCGGGCGAGATAGTCCCCCAGGGCCTCGCGGACGAGCCCGCCGAGGGACATCCGCCGCGCGCTGGCCGCCTCGGCGGCCCGCCGGTGGAGGTCGCGCGGGAGGAGAAGCTGGGTCCTGTGCATGTGTAACAGGCTACATCACCGACGCGGCGACCACAAGGCTTCCCGGGCGGGTTCCCCTTCGACGTGAGCATGGGCTCGGGTGGCACCCGCGGCGCAGCGAAGCGCGCGTGGCCCACTCGACCCGTCGAGCAACCGCCGAGGCCGCCGCTCAGGGCAGATCCGCGGCCCAGCCTTCGTGGTCGCCTTGCGGGTTGGTTCCGGAGCCGCAGATCACCGAGCCGTCCTCGCTGACGCCCGAGGTGTGCCAGAGGCTCCAGCCGTCGGCCGCGGTGACGCCGAGCGCGCTCAGGCGGTCTTTCAGGTTCGAGACGACGTACGAGCCGGATGCCGGCACATAGTCCCAGACGCAGGCCTGGAACACGAAGGCGGCGTCCCAGCAGTTTCCTACGATCCGCGATCCGTCCTTGGAGATCGCGTTCGCGCTGCCGGAGGTGAAGCCCGGGAGGAGGGGAAGCTCGGCCATCTGCGGGAGCTGGTGGCCCTTGACTCTCCAGATCGTCGGCAGGATCACCTCCGAGAAAACCCCGCTGAAGCCGACGATGAGGTGGTTCGGCCCGACGCGCGCGATCCCGCTGGCCTGGCTCATGCCCTGGGTGTTGGGCAAAGCACCGAGCCAGTGGCGTTGCCAGGAGCCTGCCAGACCGCGCGTCCAGTACACGGCCTCGCGCCCCGAGGGCCCCGCCGCGGGCGAGTTGCCCCACCCGATGGCGATCCGGCCCACGGGATCGACGCGCAACGCCAGGGAGTCGTATTGAGGCTCGATCAACTCCACCCGCCAATTCGAGGCCACGCGCCTCCACGCTAGAGCGCGGAGGTTGCTGTAGCTGGGGTTGGGCCCGCCCCAGCCGACGATCACGTGGCCATGCTTGTCGGCGCCGAGTGCCGCGGCGACAACGAATCCGCTCGGGACGCCGAGGAGCTCGAATCCGGTGGACGGCCGCCACCTGTAGGCATCGGTGTCGATCAGGGGCGCCGTGGGCGACGTGTAGCTCACGCGGCCGACGATCCACCTGCCGTCAGCCGAGGCGCTGGCCGCGGGGCTGTTCAACGCATCGCGGGCCGGCAAGCCGATCCCCGTCATCCGCCAGCTCGTGGGCGACAGTCGCTTCCACTGGACGCCCTCGCCGTGGGTCTGGGAGATCGCGGAGAAGCTCTCGCCCGCGATCACATTGCCGGAGCCGGAGATCCCGTAGGCGTAGCTGATCGTTGCCCCGCCGGGCAGGTCGCCCAGCCCGAAGAAGTGCGCGGCTGGTTCCGGCGGGCGCGCGGCCATCGACACCCCGATCGTCCCGATCATCGCGGCGGCGACGACGCAGCTGAACAGGAGCAGGGACCGGGGACGAGAGCATGCGATCTGATTCATGGGCTCCCTCTTGATCGGTTGACCGTTCGGTGAGGCAAGCATCCGGCGCAGAAGCTTCTGCACTCGCGCGTGGACCCGTTCCGCCAGCGGGCGCCCAAGTACAAGCCGGTCGGCCTGCCCGTGCCCGCCGATCTCATCGTCTGCACGAAGGAAGAACTCGACCGCGAGGTCGCTTCGGGGAACGCTTTCGTTTGCGGCGCCCTCGCCGAGAGCCGCCCTCTCTACACGCGTCAACTGCAATAGGCGAGGTAGGCGTCCACAGGAATGAGACGTTTGCCGAGGGGGTCCACGCCGAGCCCAAAAGTCTCCAGCGTCTGGGCGCCGAGTAATTGAGGGGCTCCGTCCGGTGTCAGAAACGCGAGCACGGTGCGCTCTCGCCCTTGGAGCCGCACCCTCACCTCCGCCACGTCCCACACAGCCGCTTCTCCCGTGGCAAACACCACACGCTGTCGATCAATGGGTCGATAGCCAAGGGAGGTGAGCAGGCTCCCGGGGAGGGCAAGATACGAGGCGCCGGTGTCCACCAAGACCGACATCGTCTTGACCGTATCCCCGACGGCGGGCAGGACCTGAATCTCGACTCGAAAGAGGCCCATGGCGACCCTTCTGTGCCTATCCTACCCGCGCCAGGCCTGAGGGCAAAGGCTGCGTGAAGAGCGAGGTCCTCAGGCCGGGCCGGAGCGCGTCCTCCCTGAGCTTACGATGATCGAGAGTAGGCGGTCCCAAAGCCCTAGGGCGATTCTGGCCGTCGCCTGGGCGTCATACATTAGTGCTCCTATCGCCCCGCAGCCACCACGGCAAAAATCGTCATGGAATTGCGGGGATCGGTCAGCGGCGCGGCGACCGCGCCC
>JACPCH010000096.1 GCA_016179875.1 Candidatus Rokuibacteriota bacterium
GTCAGGTTGTCCACGCCGTGGGCCACGATGGGCGGCAGCAGGCTCCCGGTCTTCTCGTAGGCGACCGCCCACACGAGCCCGCTCCAGAAGACGGCGACGAAGCCGAGGACGCCGTAGCCGTGCGCGACGGCGAAGACCGCCGCGCTCAGCGTGGCCGACGCCGCGAGGCCGAAGCGGCGCCGGAGCGTGGCGAAGAGCAGGCCGCGGAAGACGCCCTCCTCGAGGATGGGCGTCAGCACCACCGTGTCGAACACGGTCAGGCCCACGAGCCCGCGCGGGCCCCACGCGAGGTCGCGATCGAACCACTCCGTCCAGTGTGACGACAGCTCGAGCGCGCGGGCGGCGAGCGACAGCCCGAGCTCGCCGAGCTGGCTGGCCGCGAGGAGCGCGAGCACGACGAGCAGGAGGCGCCGGGCGCCGCCCGGTGGGAGCCCGAGACCGAGCGCGTTGCGGAACCCGAGGCCGGCGGGCTGGAGCAGCCGCACCCGCGCCAGCGCGAGCGCGGGAACGAACGCCAGGGTCGTCCCGGCGGCGAGCACGAGCTTGGCCCACGGCCGCTCGCCGGCGCCGCCGAAGGCGACGAACAGCGCGACGAGGAACACCGCCCCGGCGGCGCCGCCGCGCACCAGCACCACGACGCCCTCGCGCCCGCGCCACGGCGGCGGGAATGCCGCCGCGCCGAGCGGCCCGCCGGCGCCGCGCCGCGCGACGACGACGAGCGCCGCCGCGCCGGCCCCCAGCAGCGCCAGCGCCACCACGGAGAGCGCGCGGAGCCGCCAGAGCAGGCGGTCGCCGCGCGCGTCCAGGGCCTCCCGCGCCTGGTCGGCGAGCTTCGCGTCGTCGGTGCGCGCGGCCCACCTGAGCGCCAGGCGGTCCGAGAACCAGTCGTCGCCGCGCCGCTCCTCGAGGACCTCGCGCAGCGCCCGCCGCTCGTCCTCGCCGGCGGTGACGCCGAGGTACGCGACTCCGAGCAGCGCGCCGAGCGCGGGCGATCCGCGGGAGGGGAGCTCGAGTCCCGCGGCGCGCCGGCGCACGCGGTCCAGGCGCCCGGCCTCGCCCTCGAGGATCGCCAGGCGCAGGTCCACCTCGGGATCGAGCGAGACGTCGGCCAGCTCCTCGAACCAGCGGAGGCCCTCGTCGAGGTCCTCCTGGCGGCCGTTCATCAGGAGCGCGTGGAGCCGGCGCTCCCAGCCCGGCGCGCGCGCCACGGCGTCGTCGAGGTCGAGCGTCCGGCCCACGATGAGGGCGAGCGCGCGCTCGGGCTCGGCCACGTCCTCGACGCGCGTGCCGCTGGTCTGCAGCCACAGCAGGAGGCCGGCGAACGCGAGGAGGACGACGGCCGAGAGGGCCGTGAGGACCCCGACATGTCGCCTCTCGGCGGGGGCGGGAACGCTATCCATTGGAGGTCACAAGCCTGCGCGCATCATAGGGACGCTCGTGCTATCGTGCAAACCATGCCGGCGCACTCGATCGGCTCGGGGACGATCTCCTTCGGCCTGGTCTCGATCCCGGTCAAGCTCTACACGGCCGCGTCGTCCCAGGGCGTCTCGTTCAACATGCTCCACGCCACGTGCGGCTCGCGCATCAAGCAGCAGACCTTCTGCCCGACCTGCAACGCGGTGGTGGAGCGGGCGGGGCTCGTGCGCGGCTACGAGTTCGCCAAGGAGCAGTACGTGCGCGTCGCCGACGAGGAGCTGAAGGCGCTCGAGGGCGAGGCCTCGAAGGTGATCGACATCGCCGAGTTCGTGCCGCTCGAGTCGGTGGATCCGATCTACTTCGAGAAGACGTACTACCTCGGGCCCGACAAGGGCGGCGAGAAGGCCTACCGGCTCCTGGCCGACTCCATGGCCACGCACCAGCGCGTCGCGCTCGCGAAGTTCGTCATGCGCGGCAAGGAGACCCTGGTCCTGGTCCGCGCGGCCCAGGGCGGCCTCATGCTCCACACGATGTACTTCGCCGACGAGGTGCGGAGCTTCGGCGAGATCGAGAAGGGCCAGTCGGTGAAGGTCAAGGAGGGCGAGATCGAGCTGGCGCGCCAGCTCATCGACGGCCTCGCCGGCGACGCCTTCCAGCCCGAGAAGTACGCCGACGAGTACCGCCAGCGCGTCCTCGACCTCGTGAACCAGAAGGTCGAGGGCAAGGAGGTCACCGCCGTCGGGCCCCAGACGCAGCGCGCCCAGGTGATCGACCTGATGGAGGCGCTGAAGCAGAGCCTCGCCGCGCACGAGAAGAAGCCGCTCGCCAAGGCGATGAAGCCCGAGGCGGCGCCCGCCCCCGCGAAGAAGGCCGCCGCGGCCAAGAAGTAACCGTCCCCGTCAGGGGATCAGGACGATCTTCCCGTACGCGCCCGGCTTGAGGACCGCCTCGTGGGCCCGCGGCGCGTCCTTGAGCGGCACCTCCTGGCCGACGACCGGGCGGAGCGTGCCGTTGGCGAGCCCCGCGCCGAGCGCCGCGTGGATGGAGGCCCGCTCCTCGAGCGAGGCGTTGAAGAGCGACAGCCCGACGATCGCCACGTCCTTCGTCATGGTGCCGCGCGGATTGATCTCGATCGCGCCGCGATTGCCGATGACGACGATGCGCCCGTAGCGCGCGATCGCGTCGAGGTCCTTCGCGAGGTTCACGTTGGCGAGCATCTCCATGATGACGTCGGGGCCGCGCCCGTCCGTGAGCTCGGCGAGCTTCGCGAGGTGGTCGGGCGCCGTGTGGTCGAGCACGTGGTGGGCACCCTGCTCGCGCACGAGCTTGCGCCCGCGCTCGCTGCCGGCGGTGCCGATCACGGTCATCCCGTGCGCGGCGGCCAGCTGGACGGCGGCCAGCCCGACCCCGCCGCTCGCCCCGTGGACCAGCACCGTCTCGCCCGGGCGCGCGTGGGCCTTGTCGTGGAGGCCACGGTAGGCGGTCGCGTACGGCACGTTCACCGCCGCGCCCTGGCTGAACGAGACGTTGGCCGGCAGCGGGTAGACCTGCGCCACGGTGCAGACCGTCAGCTCGGCGTAGGTGCCGAGGATCCCGTCGCCCGCCGAGCCCGCGGTGTACACGCGGTCGCCTGTCTTCAGGCGGCGCACGCCCTCGCCCAGCGCCTCGACGAGGCCGGCCGCGTCCGAGCCCGGCGTGTAGGGCAAGGGCGGCAGCTTCGTGTAGGCGCCGGAGCGGAGATAGGTGTCGACCGGGTTGACCCCGGCGGCGCGGACCCGGACCACGATCTGGCCGGGGGCGGGCCGCGGGTCGGGGACCTCGTCGAGCTGCAGCACCTCGGGACCGCCGAACGTGTGGACGCGGATCGCCTTCATGACCGGGCTCCTCCCAACGCCTTGCGCTTCCAGAGCTCCCAGGGCCGACCCCCGTGGCGAGCCCTCCCGCGCGCGCATCTTGCACGACTCGGCGCCCTAGCGCAAATGGACGAGGCCGCTTCGCGTCGCCCGCGGCGTCCCCGCGGAGAGTAGAATAGGGCGCGGACCGGCCCATGCCCAGAACCGTCCTCGAGCCGCGGTTCCAGGTCGAGTACCTGTCGATCCTCGACAGCGACGGCAACCTCGACACCGCGCTCGAGCCGAAGCTCTCCGACGACGAGCTCCGCGCCCTGTATCGCGCCATGGTGCTCGGCCGGCGCCTCGACGAGCGCATGGTGCGCCTGCAGCGGCAGGGCCGCATCGGCACGTTCGCGCCGATCAAGGGCCAGGAGGCCTCGCAACTCGGCAGCGTCTTCACGCTCCGGCCCACCGACTGGATGGTGCCGTCCTTCCGCGAGACGGCGGCGATGATCCGGCGCGGATGGCCGATCGAGAAGCTCCTGCTCTTCTTCGCCGGCTACCTCGAGGGCGGCCAGCCCGCACCCGACCAGCACGACCTCCCCGTCACCATCCCGGTGGCCACCCAGCTCCCGCACGCCGTCGGTCTCGCCTACGCCGTCCAGTACCGCGGCGACGACGCGGTGGTGATGGTCTACTTCGGCGACGGCGCGACCTCCGAGGGCGACTTCCACGAGGCGCTCAACTTCGCGGGCGTGTGGCAGGTGCCCGTCGTGTTCGTCTGCCAGAACAACCAGTGGGCGATCTCGGTCCCGCTCAAGAAGCAGACGCACTCGAAGACGATCGCCCAGAAGGCGCTCGCCTACGGTGTGCCGGGCCTCCAGGTGGACGGCAACGACGTGCTGGCCGTGCACGCCGCCGCCCGCGAGGCGGTGGACCGGGCGCGCGCCGGCGACGGCCCGACGCTGATCGAGTGCGTCACCTATCGCCTCGGCGTCCACACCACCGCCGACGACCCGACCAAGTACCGCAGCGAGGAGGAGGTGCGCGCGTGGGAGCGGAAGGACCCGCTCACGCGCTTCCGCGCCTACCTCGAGAAGAAGACCCTCCTCGAGGACGGGCTCGAGCAGCGGGTGGACGCGGACATCGCCGCGGCCGTCGCGCGCTTCGAGGCGATGGGCCCGCCCGATCCGCTCACGCTCTTCGACCACCTCTACGCCGAGCTGCCGCCGCACCTCGCCGAGCAGCGCGCCGAGCTCGAGCGGCGCCTGCGCGCGGGCGCCGCGCCCGCGGCGCCCGCGCCCGAGACGCCGCCGAGCGCGACGCCGATGCGCGGCCAGCGTCTGACGCGGAGGTAGCGCGGTGGCCAGGCTCAACATGGTCAAGGCGCTCAACCTCGCGCTCGCCCAGGAGATGGAGCGCGACCGCGACGTCCTGATCCTGGGCGAGGACGTCGGCGTGGACGGCGGCGTCTTCCGCGTCACCGACGACCTGCAGCGCACGTTCGGCTCCCAGCGCGTGATCGACAGCCCACTCGCCGAGGCCGCGATCATCGGCACCGCGGTCGGCATGGCGCTCTACGGGCTCAAGCCCGTGTGCGAGATCCAGTTCTCGGGCTTCGCCTTCCAGTGCTTCCACCAGGTCGAGAACCACGCCGCGCGCTACCGCCTGCGCACGCAGGGGCGGTTCCACTGCCAGATGGTGATCCGCATGCCCTACGGAGGCGGCGTGCGCGCCCTCGAGCACCACACGGAGTCCGAGGAGCAGTTCTACGCCCACATTCCCGGCCTGAAGATGGTCATCCCCTCCGGGCCGCGCAACGCCCGCGCGCTGCTGGCCAGCGCCATCCGCGATCCCGATCCCGTGGTGTTCTTCGAGGCCAAGGCGCTCTATCACGCCGCGAAGGAGGAGGTGCCGGACGAGCCTGAGACCTTCCCGATCGGGAAGGCGCGGGTGGTGAGCGAGGGCCGCGATCTCACGCTCGTCGCCTACGGCGCGATGGCGCGCGTGGCCCTCGAGGCCGCCGAGCAGGTCCGGGCGGAGGACGGCGCCGAGGCCGAGGTGATCGACCTCCTCACGATCTCGCCGCTGGACCGCGAGACGATCGTCCGCTCGGTGGCGAAGACGGGGCGCGCCGTCGTCGTCCACGAGGCGGCGCGGAGCTTCGGGCCGGGCGCCGAGATCGCCGCCAGCATCATGGAAGGCGCCTTCCTGTCGCTCGAGGCACCCGTCCGGCGCGTCACCGCCAACGACGTCGCGTTCGTCGGCTTCGCGCGCGAGAAGGCGCACGTGCCCGACGCCGCGCGCGTCGTGGCCGCCGTCCGCGAGACGCTGGCCTTCTGAGCGCCGCCTGAGATGCCACGCTCCTTCGTGCTTCCCGACCTCGGCGAGGGGCTGACCGAGGCCGAGATCGTCACGGTGCTGGTCGGCGAGGGCGACACGATCGCCGAGGACGCCCCGCTCCTCGAGGTCGAGACCGACAAGGCGACGGTCGAGATCCCGTCGCCGTTCGGCGGGCGCGTGGCCAGGATCCACGTGCGGCCCGGCCAGACGGTGCACGTCGGCGACGTGCTGGTCACGTTCGACGATGCGCCCGCCGGGGCCGCGACGCCGCAGGCCGCCGCGCCCGCGTCCGGCGCGGCGCCCGCCCGGAGCCCCGCCTCGGCCCGACCGGCTCCCGAGGCGGTCGCATCGCGCGGCGGCGGGCCGGTGGCGGCGACGCCGGCGACGCGGCGGCTCGCGCGCGAGATCGGCGTGGACCTGCGCGCCGTGCGCGCCACCGGGCCGGGCGGGCGCGCGACGGACGACGACGTGCGCGCCGCCGCCGCGGGCCCCCGAGCCCCCGCGCCCGCCCCGGCGGCGCCGGCGAAGCCCGAGCGGCCCTCCGTCGCAAAGCCACTCGCCAGGGTCGGGCTCGAGCCGCCGCCGCTGCCGGCCTTCGAGCAGTGGGGCCCGGTCGAGCGCCAGCCGCTCTCGCACCTGCGGCGCACGATCGCCGAGCGGATGACGCTCTCGGCGACGCTGGTGCCCCACGTCACCCACTTCGACCGCGCCGACGTCACCGAGCTGGACGCGATCATCCGCCGGAGCGTCGAGCCCGGGCGGGAGAACGGCGTCACGCTGACGCTGACGAGCTTCCTGCTGAAGGCGGCGGCCCTCGCGCTGCGCGAGCATCCGCAGTTCAACGCGAGCCTCGACGCCGCGGCCGGCGAGCTGATCGTCAAGCGCTACTGCCATCTCGGCGTGGCCGTCGCCACCGACCGCGGCTTGATCGTGCCGGTGCTCCGCGATGTGGACCGGAAGCCGCTGGTCGACCTGCAGCGGGAGCTGGCCGCGCTCGCCGAGCGCGTCCG
>JACPCH010000097.1 GCA_016179875.1 Candidatus Rokuibacteriota bacterium
TCGGGCAGCGCGTCGAGGAACGGCAGCTCGGTCGTTCCCGGGTTGCCGAAGAGGTAGCGCACGCCGGCCGCGCGCAGGATCTCCATGAGGACGGCCGCCGCGGTCATGGGACGAGGAGCCTGCGCGATCAGGCTCCCGAGGTGCGCGCCTTCTCGAACAGGGCCTCGGCGCGCGTCGGATTGAACACGCCACAGGTGCAGAACCGCGCCAGGTAGCCGGTCGCCTGCGCCGGCGTGCGCCGGCCTTCCTTCACCCAGTCGATCAGCTTCTTCACGAGGTTCCCCGACACCATGCCGTGGCCGCACATGGTGCTGATCTCCAGCACCGCGCGGTCCGGCAGCCGGTCGAGCCGGCCCTGGAAGCCGAGCGAGTACTCGACGCTGTGGCGCGTGAGCCCGGCGGCCCGGCAGCAGGCGGCCGCCGCGTCCATCGGCGCCGAGATGTTGATGGAGATCCCGAGGTCCGCCGCCTTGAGGTCGCGCACGAACCCCTCCATGTCCTCGCGGGTGCGGAAGACCGCGGCCAGCACCGTGTGGCCCTCGATCCCGCGCAGGAGCACCTCCGGATCCGGCCGGTCGTCCCGCCGCCAGTGCGCGCCCGGGGTGAGCGCCGGGCTCGGGCGGTACATCCCGCCGCGGCTGCCGTCCCCCACGTTGACCGGGTTGTGGGCGAACGCCAGCCGCGCGAACGTGCGGTACTTCTCGGCGTCGCCCTCGTCGTTCAGCCCGCGCGCCGCCATCGCGAACACGATGAAGTCGTCGGTGACGGGCGGCGCCTCCGCCCGGCGCCCGGGCGCGTAGTGCTCGCTCCAGCGGTGCAGCGTGTTGGTCATCGCCCGCCTCCCACCGCCGCCATCCGGCCGAGGCCGAGGTTGGTCTTGCCGCGATAGGCCGGAACGCCCTCGGCCGCCAGCACCGCGGTGAGCCGCTCGCTCCCGTCGCCGGCGCAGCGGGTCGAGACGCCCACCGCGACGACCGTGTCCACCTGGCGCGCGACCTCCTCGACGGCGCGGAGGATCCGCGGAACCTGCTCGAGCCCCACCTTCACCTCGACGATGGCCGACAGGACCTTCTCGTCGAGCACGTCCTCCCGGATCGCGCCGCGCGCGGCGTCGCTCATGAGCGAGGTCACCGGATTCTGCCGCTCGAACTCGACCCCGAGCGCCGCCAGCGCGGTCGTCATCTTCTGGATGTCGCGGAAGCGGGCGCCCACGCCGGGCCGGCCGAACTCGATGACGAACCCGGCCTCCCCCTCCTTCACGCGGCCCGTCACGTCGTTGGTCTTGACCTCGGCGGTGCCGCGGCCGTGGATGCCGGTGGACTCGTGCGGGACCAGCGGGTCGGAGAACGCGCGCCGCACGATCCGGGGCCACGCCAATTCCTGGGGGGTCAGCGCGTCGGTCGGGCAGATGTCGGGCTCCGGGTCGAAGCGGAAGCGGAACGCCTTCGCCACGCGGCGGACGGCGCGGACCATCGGCGGCCACAGGTGCTCCTTGGACATGCCCCGGTAGCACGCGTGGCACTCGACGCACTCGTCCTGGTTGACGCGGGCGCGGCCCGCCGCCGGATCGATATAGATCGCGCCCACCGGACACACCGGGATGCAGTTGCCGCACGCCACGCACTTCGCCTGATCGATCAGCATGCCTCGCGCCTCCGCCGGCTCCGCCGGCCTGCGTAACAGTACCGAGGGTCGCCCCGACCTGTCAAACCGCCGGCCTCAGCGCGGGCGCGGGGTCGGGGTGGGCGGACCGAAGGCCAGGTACTTCTCGTCGATCGCCGCGCGGATCGCGGCCAGCGGCCGGCCCTCGGCCTTCATCCGCATCACGTCACGCGTGATGTCCAGACAGATCTGTCAGGTCGCGGCGTGGCTCGTGTAGGTGACGCGACGGGACGTCTCCTCCTTGATGTAGCAGGAGCGGTTCGAGGCGTGGCCGAGGCTCGCGCAGCCGCAGGTGCACGGAAACCACGTCAGCGTGTCCTTGTTCTCGGTGGCCCACGTGTAGAGCCGCGCGGTCTCGGGGTTGGCCGTGAAGGCCGGCAGCGCGCCGCGCGCCACCGTCTGGACGTCGTCGCCGATGGTGTCCACCGTGATCGGCGAGGCGCCCTCCCCGAGCCACCACCAGACGCCGGCCCCCGCGCCGAGCAGGAGGAGCGCACCCGCCAGGAGCCCCCGCGCCCGCGTCAGGCCGGCCTCCGCAAGGGGATCGCGCGGCCCCCGAGTCGCAGGGTGCCCCGCCCCGTCGCCGCGTCGTACTCCGCGAGCGCGAGCAGCTGGAACGCCGCCGCGCGGCTCAGGCGCGCCTCGAAGGCGCCGGCCTTCACCGCGCAGTACGGGACCTCGCCGGGGCCGATCCGGAGCGTCGCGGCGTCCACGTCCTCCTCGGCGCCGTCGTTGAGGTGGGCGTGCAGGCGGTCGCCGCGGCGCTCGATCCGCGTGACGACGAACGGCGCGTCCGCGACCTCGACCGGGATCCGGACGCGGGTCTGGATGAAATAGCCCGCGGCGTCGCGCCGGAGCCCCGAGCGCAGGTTGTCGAGGACGCCGGGGTGGGTCACCGCCACCAGGCCGTCGAACCAGTCGCCGTCGGCGTCGATCCGCAGCGCGGGCAGCGTCCAGTCGGACTCGGGCGTCCCCATCGCGATCTAGTAGATCACGCTCGCGAACGTGACGACACCCTGCGGATCGGGCCATTGCGCGTAGCGCTTGAGCTCGCCGCGCCCCCCGCCAAGAGCCGCCAGCAGCATCCAGATCGGCGAGAGGCCGCAGATCCGGCGCCGGTCGTCGTCGCCCGCCACCGACTCGAAGAACGCCGCCGGGTCGCCCGCCTCCACCGCCGCCAGCATCGCCCGGTCCTCGTCAGCGATCCGCGCCAGCTCGAGCGGCGTGACGGGCTCGGGGTCGCCGAAGCGCGGCCCCACGTGGGCGAGGTCGGCGCCGGCGACGAGCGCGACGCGGCGGCCGCTGGCCGCGATGGTCTCGGCCAGCGCGTCGAGGAAGCGGGGCACGCGCGGGTCGTCCTCCGGCCGCCGGCCGCGCGCGAGGGCCTCGTGGGCGAAGCTCGCCAGCACCGGGACGATCGCGATGTCCCGTCGCCCGTCGAACAGATAGCGCAGGAACACAGCCTGGAACTCGATCGAGTGCTCGACCCGGTGGGCCAGCTCGGCGCCGAAGCAGTCCTGGCGCGCGCGGGCCGCGAGCGACTCGACGAACGCGCGGTCCACGGCCACGGGGCCGAGCGGACTCTCGTAGTCCTTGCCGGTGAGCGCGAACGGGTGGGCCATCCCCGCGTGGCAGGTCCCGAAGATCACGAAGAGGTCGGCGTCCGAGCGCTCGGCCACGTCCCGGTAGGCCCAGGCGTAGGCGGGCCCGCCGCGCTGGAAGTCGATGTGGGGCGCGATCACGCCGCGGACGGCCGTCGCGCCGGACGAGGCGCCGTCGACCGGTCCCGGCCCGTCCGGCGCCGTGAACAGCGCGTCGAAGGCGGCGTGGACGTCGGCGGCCGCGCCCGGATAGGCGCCGCCCGCGTGGGCGGCGGGGCGCGTCGGCCGCGCCAGGAACGCGGCGTCGATGGCGGTCCGGCGCGACGCGAAGCCGGCGCTGTCGAGAAAGCCGTGCTCGTCCAGCGACCGCGCGGCGCGCTCGATCGGCTCGCGCGGCATCGGTTCGCCGAAGCGCCGCCCGAGCGCGGCCTGGATCTCGGCCATCGAGTGCCGGCCGTCGAAGAGGGAGACGATCTCGAGGAGGCCCGGCGGCAGCAGGACGACGGCGTCGGTATAGCCGGCCGGATCGCGGAGGACGATGCAGCGCTGGCCCTGGTGCTCGACCGGGAAGGCCTCCACATCCCTGAGCTTCGGAGCGAAGTCCATCATGCCTCCAGAAAGTTCAGAGCCGACGCAACGTAAATACGCGCCGCTTCGACGAGTTCGGCCACTTCGACGTGCTCGTCGGCCTGGTGCGGGATCTGGCGGTTGCCGGGCCCGAGGGTCACGATCGGGATCCCGAGGGTCATGCGGAGGATCGTCCCGTCGGTGGAGCCCGGCACGCCGCCGAACCGGGGCGCCTCGCCCGTCACCCGCCTCACCGCCTGGGTCACCGCGCGCACGAGAGGCTCGCGGCGCTCGACCCGGGTCGCGAGCCGGAAGCCGTTCACCGCCTCCCAGGTGATGGTGGCGCCCGGACACCGGGCGCGAGCCCGCGAGCACGCCGCGTCCAGCTCCCTCGCGACCGCCGCGCCGTCCGGGCCCGGCGTCAGCCGCACGTCCAGCGTGAGCCGCGCGCCCGAGGGGATCACGTTCGGCTGGCCGATGCCCTCCAGTGGCGCCTGGACCACGGTCGGCGTCACCGTGGCCGGGCGGAGATAACGGCTGCGGGCGCACAGCCGCCGCAGCCGGCGCTCGAGGGCCGGCACCTCGCCGAGGAGCGCGCCGGCGGCGGTGATCGGGTTCACGCCCGCCTCCGGCATCGCGCCGTGGGCCATCCGGCCGCGCGCCGTCACGCGCGCCCACACGACCCCGCGCTGCTCGAGACAGACCTCGTTCTGCTCGGGCTCGCAGATGATCGCCGCGTCGAGCTCGCGCCCGATGGCCGTCGTGCAGAAGTGCCGGGCGCCCAGCATGTCGGCTTCCTCGTCCACCAGGGCCCCGACGGCGAGCCGGCCCGCGAAGCTCGCGCCACTGCGTTTCAGCGCCGCCAGCGCGATCATCGCGGCGGCGAGCCCGCCCTTCATGTCGGCGGCGCCGCGCCCGTAGATCCGCCCGTCCGCGAGCGCGGCGGCGAACGGCGGATGAGTCCACTCGCGCGGGTCTCCCTCGGTGACCACATCGGTGTGGCCTTCGAGGAGCAGGCTCCGCCCGCGTCCCTTGTCGCCGAGCCAGGCGACGACGTTTGGCCGCCCGGGCGCCACGTCCTGGACTTCGTGCTCGAGCCCCTGGGCGGCGAACCAGCGCTCGACGTGGCGTGCGACCTCGCGCTCGTTGCCGGCGGGGTCGTCCGGGCGCACCACGCTCGGGATGCGCACGAGCGCGCGGGTGAGCTCGATCAGCTCGGAGTCGTCGATGCGGGCGAGCGCGGCGGCGAGGGCGTCCGCGGGGCGCCGGGCCACGGTGGGGCGGCTACTCGTGGGGGAACGACAGGATGACCGAGTCGAGCCGGATGACGCGAAACTCCTCGCCCGCGATGTAGAAGTAGTGGCCCTCGACTTCCTCGGCCGACTCCTCGAAGGCCACGCACGTCTTGAGGTCGGGCATCTCGCGGAAGGCGTTGGCGCCCTCGTCGAAGCCGTCGCCCCGGGCGGTGACCTCGCCGTAGCGGATGGGCGAGCCCTTCGGGCAGTGCACGCGGACGTCGGCCGGGCCTTCCGCCATCAGCCGAACCAGCAGATTGATGCCGTAGACCTGGATGGGGATGGGGGTCATCGGGTCGATCATACCACGCGACTTCCGGCCCCGGCCGGGACGCGGGTGGCGCGGACGACGTGCCACGTGAGGGCGAGGGCCACGGCGAGCGCGACGGCGCCCCGCAGCGGCCGCCCCAGCACCAAGTCGCCGATGCCGAACAGGCCGAGATAGACCACGACGCAGCCGAGCGCCCACACGACGAGGCCGGCGCCGAGCCCCCGCCCGTCCGGAATCTCCGGCGCGATCGCGCGCCAGCCCGGCCCGCCCGGCCGCACCCGCGCGGCGAAGCCGCGCAGCGTCGCCAGCGGCTCCGGCGGCGTGAGCCACGTCACCGCGAGCCACACGACGGTGGTGGCCCCGGTCGTGCCGAGGAGCAGCCACGCGAAGCCGCGCGGATCCTCGGCCGAGAGCCCGAAGCCCCACTGCCCGGCGAGCGAGAAGACGAGCGCCGCCGCCATCGCGCTCACCTCGGACCAGGCATTGACGCGCCACCAGTACCAGCGCAGGAGGTAGACGAGCCCGGTCCCGGCGCCGATCGCCAGGAGGAACTTCCAGGCGCCCTCGACGGTGCCGATGTACATCGTGACGACGCCGGAGATGCCCATCATCAAAAGCGTCGCGACGCGCCCGGCGCCCACGTAATGCGTCTCGGCCCGGTCCCGAACCCAGAAGCGCCGGTACACGTCGTTCACGAGGTACGAGGCGCCCCAGTTGAGCTGGGTCGAGATCGTGGACATGTACGCCGCGAAGAACGCCGCGAGCAGGAAGCCCCGCCAGAACGGGGGCAGGTGGTCCACCATCACGCGCACGTAGCCCAACTCGGGGTCGGCGAGCCCCGGGTACAGCACCATGGATACCAGCGCGACGACGATCCACGGCCAGGGCCGGAGCGCGTAGTGCGCGATGTTGAACCAGAGCGCGGCGAGCAGCGCGTGGCGCTCGTCCTTCGTCGCGAAGATCCGCTGGGCGACGTAGCCGCCGCCCCCGGGCTCCGCGCCCGGGTACCACGACGCCCACCAGTTCACGGCGAGGTACGCGAAGAACGTGAGCGCGGGCATCCACGCCGAGTCGAGACGACGACGCCCCACAGGCCCGACAGCGTCGAATAGAGACCGGTGAGCATGAAGAGGCCGACCGTCGCTTGCCATTTGCCGACGCCGAGCGTGAGGCCGATGATCTTGGCCATCGCGGCCGTCACCCACCCGATGATGATCGAGTTGACGGCGAGCGCCAGGTAGCAGGCGCGGAACCCGCGCAGGAATGCCGCCGGCCGGCCGGCGTAGCGGAGCTCGGCGAACTCGGCATCGGTCATCACGCCGGCCCGCCGCCAGAGGCGCGCGTAGAAGACGACGGTGAGCATCCCGCTCATCGCGAACGACCACCAGAGCCAGTTCCCGGCGATCCCGTGCTTCACGGTCAGGCCGGTGACGGCCAGCGGCGTGTCGGCCGCGAAGGTCGTGGCGACCATGGAGGTGCCGGCGAGCCACCACGGCATCTTGCGGCCCGAGAGGAAGAACTCCGAGGACGAGGCGCCCGCGCGCTTTGAGTAGTAGAGCGCGATCGCCACCGAGACGACGAAGTAGAGGACGATCACCGCCCAGTCGACGGGGGTGAGGATCACGCGGCGTCCTTCCCCGGTGGCTCGCTCTCCAGCGGCGGCTGCACGGGATACTCCGGCACCGCGAGCTGGCGCGGCACGTGGTCGACGCGGTCGAGGTCTGGCGTCTCCTCGCCCGGCGCAGCGGCGAGGTCGCGGAGCCGCCGGGCCGCCGGAAGCACGCGCGACTCCATGGAGCCCACAGCCTGATTGTAGGCGCTGGTCGCCTTGCCGAGAGCGCCTCCGACGTCCGCGAAGTGCCGAAGGAATATCGCCACACGCTTGTAGAGCTCCCGCCCCTCGTCGGTGACCTTCTGCGCGTCGGCCGCGAGCCGCTCCTCCCGCCAGCCGAGCTCGACGGCCCGGAGGAGCGCGATCAACGTCATCGGCGACGCGATCGCCACGCGCCGGCCCAAGGCATCCTCGATCAACGAGGGATCGGCCTCCGCCGCCGCACCGAAGAAGGATTCGCCCGGAATGAACATCACCACGAGGTCCAGCGCGTCCCCGAGGGGTTCCCAGTACGCCTTGCTCGCGAGCGTCTGCACGTGGGCGCGCACCTGCTGGGCGTGCCGATCGAGCGCTGCCCGGCGTTCCTCCGGCGTCGGCGCCGCCTGGGCGTCGAGGTACGCGGTGAGCGGAACCTTGGCATCCACGACGATCTGTCGTCCGGCCGGCAAGCGCACGACCATGTCGGGCCGAAGGCGTCGGCCTTCGCCCTCGGTCGTGACCTGCTCCACGAAGTCGCAGTTCGCGGTCATGCCCGCCAGCTCGGCGACCCGGCGCAGCGTCAGCTCTCCCCAGCGCCCCCGCGCCTGCGGCGTCCGCAGGGCAATGGTCAAGCTTCCGGCCTGCTCGCTGAGCGCCCTTACCTGCTGCTCCAAACTGCTGTAGGCCCCCGCCCGCGCCCTCTCCAGCTCACGGACGTGCTCCTCCTGACGGGTCAGCGCGTCCTGGAGCGGCTTGACGCTCGCGTCGATCTCCTTCTGGCGCTGGCCGAACCGCTCCTCGGCGAGGGCCAGGAAGTCGGCGTTGCTCTTCTCGAGCGCAGCGCTGCTGAGCACCTTGAACGTGTCGGCGAGCTTCTCGCGCGCGTCTTCGAGGAGTTGCCGCTGGGTCTCGAGGTTCTTCCGCCCCTCGTCGAGCCGCGCGTCGGCGTCCGCGCGCTGGGCGCGCTCGGTCAACAGATCCCGCCGCGCGTCGTCCAGCTCACGCTCGCGCGCCACCACCTGCGCGCGCACCTCGGCCACCTGGGAGTCCAGCGCCGAGCCGCGCGCGCGGACAACGAGCCACGCCACCACCGCCCCGAGGACCACCCCGGCGACAAGGCTCCCGACTCCGAGCACCAGATCAGCGCCCACGGCGGCCCTTCCAGTGGCGGCAGACGGCCTTGAAGCCGCACGGCGCACAGACCGTCGCGTCGCGCCGGTCGCGGCAGTCGCCGGCCATGCGCGTGTGGCAGAGCGCGAAATCGAACTTCACCGGGTCGGCCGGGTCCACCGCCGCGAGCCGCCCGGTGATCTCCTCAGCCATCTTCCAGGTGCGCGAGCGGCGCCGCGTCAGCCCGATGGCGCGCGCCATGTTCTCGACGTGGGTGTCCACCGGGATCAGCAGCCGCGCCGGGCTGACCGAGGTCCACAGGCCGAAGTCGGGCGGGTCCTTCCTCACCATCCAGCGCAGGAAGAGGTGCAGGCGCTTGCACGGCCCGCCCGTCGAGGGCAGCGGGAACAGGTGCCGGTAGCCGCGCGAGAGGCGGCCGCGCGGGAACACCTCGCGGAGGTCGGCGTCGAGGAACCCCCGCACGAAGCGCTCGAGCGGCGGGCCGATCGGCCCCGCCGGGTCGGGATCACCGGCCAGGAAGCACTTCTCGAGGGTGCCATGGCGCGCGAGCAGGTCGCGGGCGGCGACGCAGAACGCGGCGAGGTCCCGCGGCCGGTTGAAGCGGTAGCGGAACTCGCCGAACGCGCGGGCATCCCGCCGCGGGTCGAAGGCCGCGACGAACGCGGCGGGCGACGGGCCCATCGCGCCGAGCGCCCCGTCGAGGGCGCGGCCGAAGAGGTCCACGCGTCCGTAGGCGAGGCAGGCGGTGAGGAGCGCGACCAGCTCGCGGTCGCGTGGCTCGGGGTAGCGCAGGGGAAACTGCAGCGCGTCGAGCCCGACCCGGGCGTGGTAGTCGAACTCGCGGTAGAGCGCCTCGAGCGGCTGTCGCAGCGCCTCGAGTCCCGAGGTTCGCACCACGCGGCATGATACCATGCGGCCCGATGAAGGTCGGCGTCGCCGGGCTGGGCGTGATCGGCCGCGCGGTGTGCCGCGCCCTCGACGAGGGGATCGCCGGCCTGACCCTCGCCGCCGCGACCGCGCGCGACCGCGACAAGGCCGAGCGCTTCCTCAAGGGGCTCACCCGCCCCGCGCCCTTCCTCCCGCTCGACGCGCTCGTGGCCGCCGCCGACCTGGTGGTCGAGGCCTCGACCCGGGCCCACCTCGAGGAGATCGCGCCGAAGGCGCTCGGCGCCGGGCGCGACCTCGTCGTCCTCTCCTGCGGCGGGCTCCTCGGGCGCCAGGACTGGGTGGACCTCGCGGCCGCCAACCGCTGCCGCATCCTCGTCCCCTCGGCGGCCATCGCCGGGCTCGACGGCGTCAAGGGCGCCCGCGTCGGCGCGATCACCTCGGTGACGATGGAGACGCGCAAGCCGCCGCGCGGGCTCGCCGGCGCGCCCTGGATCGCGCAGCAGCGGATCGACCTCGACGCCATCACGCAGGAGACACTGATCTTCGAGGGGTCCGCCACCGAGGCCTGCCGCGCCTTCCCGGCCAACGTGAACGTCGTGGCCGCGCTCTCGCTCGCCGGCGTCGGCCCCGAGCAGACGCGCATCAAGGTCTTCGCGGCGCCCGAGCAGCCGATGAACCGCCACCGCATCACCGTGGAGGGCGAGTTCGGCCGGCTCGCGATCGAGGTCGAGAACGTGCCCTCGGAGAACCCGCGCACCGGCAAGCTCTCCTACCTCTCGACGATCGCGCTCCTGCGGGACCTCGGCGCCACCCTCCGCGTCGGGACATAGTCACGACGCCGCATGCCTTTGCCTAAACTAGGCCGCTACGTAGTCGGGGGTATCCCTCAGGATCATCAGCTTGCTGGCTGGGATGGGTAGAATGGCGTACGCGCGCCCATCCTTTCCGGCGAATTCCACCTCGAACACCGTGCCATCGTAGGTCATGACGACGGTACCGATCTGCCCGCGGTGCAACAATAGTGGGCGACCAGTTTCGAAATGCCTCGCGGGCACATCTTCGAGAAGGGCCACCACATCGTGCATCTGGACTTCGCTCTCCATGTTCACACGATATAACAGGTCGTGAGCCGGGAAGCGCAGAATGTAGACGTCCCCGAATCCGCTGTCGTCTCGCGCTTCGGCTTGGTCCGATGCCGCTGCTGCATCCAGTAAGGCGCGCCGCAGCACGTCGGCGTTACCCGCGGTGATTCCGAGATCTGCGCGATCCCCGTTGGGTAGTCTCATCGGTCGGCTGCTTCCCTGCGCCTCCGCCGGGTCGCCTCGGCGCAGCGTAGCGCGAGTCGTTCCCCCAGGCCATGTCCAAAGGCGCATACACCTGAGACCGGAGCGCTACTCCGACAGGCCGCTGGGTCGGGATAAACCGAATGACTGTCCAGACAGGCAGTGGTCAGCCGGCACACACGCGCTTCGTCAAGCCGATTCAGATTTCCGCGTTTTCACAAATTCGGCAACACCGTGTGGTATCGCATCGGTCGCCATGAAGCTTACCGTCATCCTGCTCTGTCGCGAGGTGCGACGAGAGGATGGCCTGCCGTCATCGGTGGGACGCCCGACATCATCGCGTGGGAGCTTAGTCCCTCCAAACGCCCTGTCGCCCCGGGGGTGGCCGGAGCGGCAGCGACGGTGGGAGGCAGACGACAGCGAGAGGCCCGGGTTCGCCGGGGCGGGGACGTTCCGATGGAGGCGACTACTCCTTCAGACCCGATAGCGCGATCCCGCGGACGAAGGCACGCTGGAAGAACAGGAAGATGATGGCCGTCGGGATCATGGCGATGACGGCGTCGCGGAAGGTGAGGAGCGCCAGCGCGCCAAGGGCGGGCGTGCAGTTGGGCAGGATGATGCGCCAGAAGATCCCGTGCTCGCTGCAGCCGTCGAGCCGGGCCGCCTCGATGAGGGAGTCCGGCAGATCCTTGATGTACTGGCGCATTAGAAAAATCCCGAAGGCATCCACCGCGAGCGGGACGATCAGCCCGCCGTAGTTGTTGACGAGACCGAGCCCGCGCACCACGAGGAACGTCGGCACCAGGACGATCTCCAGGGGCAGCATGAGCGTGCTCAGGATCGCGCGGAAAGACAGCTCCCGGTACGGGAAGCGGAACTTGGCGAGACCATACCCGGCTAGGCTGCAGAACAGGAGATTGCCCGCCATCACCGCGAGCGCGACCAGGGTGCTGTTGAAGAAGTACACGCCGAACGCGCCGCGCGAGAGCGCGTCCGGGTAATTCGACCACTGCGGTTCCCGCGGGAGCCACCGGATCGGCAGCTCGAACACCTCGCTGCCCGTCTTGAGCGAGGAGGACAGCATCCAGAAATAGGGCAGGAGCGTCAGCCCGATCCCCGCGATCGTGAGCAGGGTCACCAGGCGCCCGCCCCAGCTCATCAGCGCCTTCCGGCTCATTCGACCCCGCCGCGTCGGAGCAGACGAAGCTGGATCAACGTCAGGGCGAACGCGAAGGCGAAGAGCACCATCGACGCCGCGGCCGCCTCTCCCATCCGGTGGTACGCGAACGCGGTCTCGTAGATGAAGTAGGGCAGCACGCGCGTGGTGCCGTTGGGGCCACCCTCCGTCATCACCAGCGGGTTCAGGAAGACTTTCATCGCCGAGAGCAGCGACATGACCATGACGAAGAGGATCGTGGGCATGAGCAGCGGGATGGTGACGTGGATGAAGCTCTGCCACGGCCCCGCGCCGTCGATGGTCGCCGCCTCGTGATACTCCTTCGGGATCGACTGCAGGCCCGCGAGGTAGATGACGCCGAACAGCGGGATGCCGCGCCAGATGCCGATGAGGATGAGGGCGGGCAGCGCCGTCTCCTCGGTGGCGAGCCAGTTGATGCGCCCGACGCCCACGGAGCCGAGCACGGTGTTCACCACGCCGAGCGGGTTGTACATGAACTTCCACACCAGCGCGACCACGATCTGGGACATGGCGATGGGGAAGAAGTAGGCCAGGCGGATGAGCGGGCGCCCGGGCATCCGGCGGTTGAGCAGGAGCGCCAGGGCCAGCGCGAGGAACCACTCGGGGATGGAGACCCCGAACATGTACTTCACCGAAACCCAGAAGGACTGGTGGAAGAGCGGGTTGTTCCAGACCGCCCGGTAGTTCTCGAGCCCGTGGAAGACCGGCGGGCTCATGAGGTCGTACGTGTAGAAGCTCAGCCGGAACGCCTCGACCATCGGGTAGAACTTGAAGGCGATCAGGTGCAGGAGGGCCGGCAGCACGAACAGGAAGCCGGCCCAGCAGAGGCGGGTCTGGAGCGAGAGGCCCCTCCAGCCCGCCTTCTGCCGGAACATTGCGACGACCCGCCTACGGCTTGGCCAGGGCCGCGTCGATCTCCTTGCAGGCCTGGTCGAGCGAGGCCTTCGGGTCCTCGTTCTTCAGCACCACCCGCTCCATCGCCCGGTGCATGGCGTCGCTGATCTCGAGGTAGAACGGCGTGCGGGTGACGTAGGTGCCCGTCTTGATGTCGCCGATGAACACGTCGAGGTGCCGGGTCTTCCGGGCCTCGTCCATCCCGGGCAGCTCCAGGAAGTTCGCGCTCGGGTAGGGATACGACGTCTTCTCGTACCACTCCTTCGGGTTCTTGACGACGTGGCGGATCAGCTCGTGCACGAGCTTCTGCTTGGCCTCGGGGATCTGCGGGTTCACCGCGAGGGCGAAGCCGTAGACGACGCTGACGGGCTTCCGCGGGTTCACCTGCGGGAAGGGCACGACCTTGATGTCCTCCATCATCTTGGGGCCGAACTGGGCCACGCTGCCCGCGTGAGTGATGAACATCGAGACGCGGCCCTTGGGTACGTCATCGGCGGGCAGCGCGTTGGTGGCCACGCTCACCGTCGGGTCGGAGATCTTGTACTTGTGCACGTACATGGACCGGACCTGCATGGCCTTCACGCCCGCCTCGCCGTTGGCCGTGCACTTCTTCCCCGCGCGGTCGAGGATGCCGCCGCCGTGCTGGCGGGTGAGGCCTTCCAGGTACCACATGGTCCACGCCGAGGAGTGCATGGCGAAGTCGAACGCCTCGCGCGTCATCGTGGTGCCCTGCATCTTCACGAGCTTCTGGCCGACGCGGCCGATGTCCTCCCAGGTGCGCGGGTAGTCCTTGTCCGGGTCCAGGCCCGCCTCGCGGAAGTGCTTCTTGTTGAGGTAGAGGCTGAAGGTCGCGGCGATCATGGGCACGGCGTAGAGCTTGCCCTCGTGGATGTAGCCGTCGAGCGCGCCGGGCAGATACGCCTTCTTCATGTCGTCGAGGTTCTTGTAGCCGAGCCACTCCGGCCGGATGGGCGCGAGCACGTCCTTCGTGGTGAAGCTGGGCAGCAGCGTGTCGATCACCGTGAACATGTCGGCCGCCGATTTCGTGGAGAGCGCGGCGGAGAGCTTCTTGAAGTACGGCGTCATCGCGAAGAACTCGTACTCCACCGGCATGCTCGGGTGCTTCTTGTTCCAGTCGGCGACCAGCTCCTTCGAGTAGTTGTTGTGGGGTGGGTTGCTGTGCTCCCACCAGGTGATGCCCTGGGCGAACACCGAGCCCGCCCACAGCGCCGCGATCAGGACGAACGACGAGCACACCACGAGGAATCGCCGCATGTCTGTCCTCCTTGGAAAAACCTCGCCGGATTATAGCGTCGGCCGTCTGATCCGCGTCTCGGGCGTAGCCTCTTCGTAGGCGTGAGAGATCGCAAGGATCCGCGCCTCGCTCCACTCCGGCCCCACGAGCTGAAGCGAGAGCGGGAGCCCTTCCGCGTCGAAGCCCATCGGCAGCGAGACGGCCGGGCAGCCCGTGAGGTTGTGCGAGCTGAGGAAGGGCCGGTGGATCCACGTCCCCTCGTGTTCCTTGCCGTTCACCCGCGCCTTGAGCGTGGCGATGGGCGGGGCCGTGCTCGGCATGGACGGAAGCAACAACGCGTCCACGCCCCGGAAGAAGGCGGCCGTCTCGCGGCGAAGCATCTCGCGCTCGCGCAGGCCGCGCACGTACTGGTCCCCCGTGATCTCGAACGACCACGCCAGGCGCTCGCGCACGTCCGCCCCGTAGCCGTCGGGATTCTTCTCGAAGAAGGGCCGGTGGAACTCGGCGTACTCCGGCCCGGCGATCGCGCGGAACACCTCGTGGAAGCGGCCCCCGTGGGCGAAGGGCACCGTCTCCACCTTCGCGCCCAGGTCCTGGAAGACACGCACCGCGTCCTGAAAGGCGCGCTCCACCGCGGCATCCACTTCGGCGTGCGTGTAGAAGTCAGGGCAGAGGACGAGCCGGAGGCCCCGCACACCTCGCTCCCAGTTCGCCGTGTAGTCCGGCACGGGGACGTCACGCGAGGTGCCGTCCCGCGGGTCGTAGCCGGCCAGGGCCTGGAGCGCGAGTGCCGCGTCTCGCGCCGTGCGCGTCATCGGGCCCAGATGATCGAACGTGAGGACGTTGGGGCACACGCCGGCGAGGCTCACCCGGCCGTGGGTGGGCTTGAGTCCCACGATCCCGCACAAGGCGGCGGGGTTGCGGATGGAGCCGCCCGTGTCCGAGCCGAGCGCGAGCGGGCAGAGGCCGGCGGCGACGGCGGCGGCCGAGCCGCCGCTCGAGCCCCCGGTGATGCGGTCAAGCTTCCACGGGTTGTGCGCGGTGCCGTAGTGGGGGTTGACGGTGGTCGCGGCCGAGGCGAACTCGTGCGTCAGCGTCTTGCCGAGCAGGATGGCGCCCGCCCGCCGGAGCCGCACGATGCAATCCGCATCCTCGGCCGGAACGTGATCGCGGAAGAAGCTCGAGCCGTGAGTGGTCCGGACCCCCGCCGTTTCGATGATGTCCTTCACGCCGTAGGGGATGCCGTGGAGCGGTCCCCGCCAGTGCCCGGCAGCGATCTCCGCCTCGGCTCCGCGGGCCTCCTCGAGGGCGCGGTCGCCCGTCACGGTGAGGAAAGCCGACAGCGCGGGGTTCAAAGCCTCGATCCTTCGCAGGTGAGCTGCGACCACCTCGACCGGTGAGACTTCCCGCCGCCTGGTCCGCCCCGCGAGATCGTGAATGCTGAGATAGCACAGCTCGCCGTCGCTCATCCGTTTCCTCCTCGAGCGAGTTCCGACGACAGCCACTCTATCAGGCCCCTCGTGGCATATCCTGGGACCGAGCGATCCTGCGCCAGGAGGTCCGGTCATGACCCGAGTCCACCCGCTCACACGCGAGGAAGCTCCCGCGGAGGCCCATCCGCTGTACGACGCCAACGTGAAGGCGTACGGGCAGGTCCTGAACTCGACGCCCATCTGGGCGTACCGGCCGACGATCCAACTCGGCGTCAAGGCGCTGGCCGACGGCATCCAGCAGTCCGGGCTGATCTCGGAGAGCTTAGTACCGAATTTCATAAATATGAAGACGTATTTTAGGCGCCGTTTCGCGATGGGCTCTGTGATTCCAGGCATTTGACGAAAGGAGGCACAATGTCACCGCACCATGCGGCGCCAGGATTTGTACGCCGGCGCCGTCGGCGACATCTTGTGCTGCATCGCCCCCGGAGCGGCCGCGCCGCCCTGCACGACGATCCCGCGCTGCACGACGATCGACTGGCCGTCGAGGCCTGCTCACGCTCCTGCTGACGCCGGTCGCCTACTCGCTCTTCGAGGACGCCGCCTGGCTCCTCAGATGGCCGCGGCCGAGCCTGGTCGGCGGTAAGACCGAGGGGCGGCGCTTCCGCCAGCGCCTCGCGCGCCTCCTGCCCGGCAACGGCCGCACCGCCAGCCGCGGCTGACGCGCGTCCGCTGCACCCCGGCGCTCAGGAGTGGACGGCCGGCTCCCCCGACGATGGCACACCGTACCGTGCGCGTCGCCAGAAGAAGATCTGCGAGATCGGGTGCGCGGCCAGGTACGTCTGCGCACCCTCCATGTAGAGGTAGAGGACCGGTGT
>JACPCH010000098.1 GCA_016179875.1 Candidatus Rokuibacteriota bacterium
GCGCCCTGGGGCGGCGTCGTGAGCTTCAAGCTCGGCGCGGCGGTCTTCTTCGTCGTGACCATCGCCGCGCTCGTCTGCGTGGCGCGGGCCGCGTGGGGCCGGCAGCAGGCCGCCGGATGAGCGCGGGCGCCGCGACGCTGGGCCTGGCGATCCCGCCGTCGCTGCGGCTCCAGGCCGATCGGATCGTCGAGTGAGAGTCGCCGAGTGAAAAAATACAAGGACATCGCGGGCGACGGCGGCTCGGACATCGCGGGCCAGGTCGAGGCCCAGCAGGGGAAGCTGGCGCGCCGCCTCGCGAGCGTGCGTCACGTGGTCGCGGTGGTCTCGGGCAAGGGCGGCGTCGGCAAGTCGTCCCTCACCGCGAATCTCGCCTGCTGCTTCGCCGGCGAGGGCTGGAGCGTCGGCGTGCTCGACGCGGACCTCAACGGCCCAACGATGGCCAAGATGCTGGGCGTGCGGGGCGCGAAGCTCGCGCTGTCCAACGCGGGCGTCGAGCCGCCACTGACCGCGCTCGGCGTCCGCGTCATGTCCATGGACCTGCTGCTGCCGTCGGACGCCACACCCCTGACGTGGGAGGCGCCGACGCAGGCCGAGGCCCACACCTGGCGCGGCGCGATGGAGGCCAACGCGCTGCGCGAGTTTCTCGCCGACACCCGCTGGGGCGACCTCGACCTGCTCCTGCTCGACCTGCCGCCGGGCACCGACCGCCTGGCGACGATCGCGTCGCTCGTGCCGAAGCTGGCGGGCACGGTGCTCGTCACGATCCCGTCCGACGTCTCCCAGCTCGTCGTGAGGAAGTCCATCACCGTCGCGGGCCGGGCGAAGGCGCCGATCCTCGGCCTCGTCGAGAACATGGCCGGCCTCTTCCCCGGGCCCGACGCGCGGGCCCTCGCGCGCGAGGCGGGCATCCCGTTCCTCGGGAGCGTGCCGTTCGACCCGGCGCTCGCCGAGGCCGCCGACCGCGGCGAGCCGTTCGTCGCCCTCGCGCCGGCGAGCCCCGCCGCCCGGGCGCTCGTGGACATCGCCCGCGCGATTCGCGCCGCGCTCGCGCCCGCGTGACCGTCCGCTTCTGCCTGGCCTGCGGCTCCCGGCTCCGCCGGATACGCGAGGGCGGGCGCGTGCGCCGGCGCTGCCGGCGCTGCGGCTGGACCTTCTACGGCAACCCCCTGCCCGCCGCCGTCGCGGTGATCGAGCGCGGTGGCCGCGTCCTGATGGCGCGCCGGGCGCGCCCGCCCTACGCGCGCACGTGGGATCTGCCGGGCGGGTTCATCGAGGCGGGCGAGCACCCGGAGGCGAGCCTCCGGCGCGAGCTCATGGAGGAACTGGGCATCCGGGCGCGCGGCGCCCGGCTCCTCGGGTTCGCCACCGACCGCTACGGCCCGCGCGGCGTCGCGGTCCTGGCCGCGGTGTACCGCGTGACGTCCTGGACGGGGGCGGTGCGGCCGGCCGACGACGTGTCGGAGGCCCGGTGGTTCTCCCGGCGGGCGCTGCCCTACCGGGAGATCGCGTTCACGGGCCTGCGGCGGCTGCTGCGCGCCTGGGCCGGCGCGCGGCGGCCTACTGGCAGGTGATGCCCTTCTCGACCTCGTAGTTCGCCACCTTGTAGGTGGCGACGAAGTTGTCGTCCCACGCGGTCAGCCGGAGCTCCCCGAGCGCCGTCTCGCCGTCGAAGCCGAGGACCTTGGCCCGCTCGGCGACCTCGCGCGTGCGGAGCCGGCCCGCCAGGTAGTCCGTGGCGAGCGGCTTCTCCACGAAGACGGCGATCGTCTCATGGACGGGCCGGGCGCCCGCGGCCCGCGGCGCCTGCTTGAGCCACTCGAGGATGACGGTGAAGCCGTCGATCGACGGGTCGGCGGCGAGCGTGCGGTCCTGGGTCATCCGCTTCAAGAGCGCGCCGACGTACCGCGAGAACATGGCCCCCGCCCGCTGCTCGACGCGGAGCGCCGCGAACTGGGGCGACGGGTCCTGCTCGATGTAGATCCGCACCGACAGGTACCGGTCGTCGCGCGCGATGTGCTTGGGGCGGAAGAAGCCGATCGAGTGCCTCTGCACCTCGACCCACGGCACGCAGTGGTAGAGGTCGCCGTTCAACGCGCGGAGGGCCTTGAGGTGGGTGACGGCCAGGTTCTTGGCCTTCTCCGAGGTGTACTCGGGGACCGGGAGGATCCGGTCGTCCGAGGGCGCCGCCGCCGCGCCGCCCGCCAGCGCGAGCGCCGCGGCGGCCGCGACGGCGGCCAGCGACCGTCTAACGCTCAAGGATCTGTTCCTGGCTCACCGTGATCGGACGGCCGAACCAGGCCTGCTCGCGCGCGAGCGCGATGTCCTGGCGCGTCACCCGCGCCTGGGTGCCCTCGCGGTTGCGCACCGAGAACCCCATGTGCTCGCCCGACGCGAAGTGAGTCTTGTTGTCACGCCAGATCTTCCACTCTTCGCCGGTCGCGCATCCGGCGACAGCGACGAGGGTGGCGCCGACCAGGAGCAGTCGCAGGCCTCGCATGTGCATAACCCTCCGGGGAAGTTGTGTGCAGCAACCCCCATGCTACCCGCCCGCCCCGGGGCCGGTCAATGCGACATTCGTGCTAGACTCCGGGGCGACGCTGCGAGGAGATCGCCATGCCCTACGACGCGGTCCCGCCCGACCGGCCGAAGCCCTGGTACCCCGCCAAGCGCCACGGGTGCCTGACGTGCTGATCTTCCACGCCGAGCCCGAGGGGCTGCGCCGGCCGGTGCTGATCATGGCCTTCAACGGCTGGAACGACGCCGCGGAGTCGGCGACGACCGCGGCCCGCTACCTCGCCACGTCCTTCCACGCCGAGACGCTCGCCGAGATCGACCCCGAGGAGTTCTACCACTTCGGGCTCTCGCGGCCCTACGTGCGCTTCAAGGCGGGCTCGGAGACGGAGCGCGAGATCGTCTGGCCGGCGACCGAGTTCTCGCTCGCCCGGTCGCCCGCTCTCGCCCGCGACCTCGTGGTCGGCGTCGCGATCGAGCCGCACCTCAAGTGGAAGGCCTACTGCGCGGCCGTGCTCGAGCTCGCCCGCCGGTGCGAGGCGGCGCTGGTGCTCACGCTCGGCGCGCTGCTGGCCGAGGTGCCCCACACCCGGCCGGTGCGGCTGGTCGGCGGCGCCTCCGACCCGGAGCTGGCGGCGCGCCTCGGCGTGCGCCCGACGAGGTACGAGGGGCCGACCGGCATCGTCGGCGTGCTCAACACGGTGGCGCGCGAGCGGGGCTTCGCGACGGCGAGCCTGTGGGCGAACGTGCCCCACTACATCTCGGGCGTCGAGAACCCGAAGGCGACGCTCGCCCTCGTCCACCGCGTGCTGGCGTACCTCGGCGCCACGCTCGACCTCGCGGATCTCGAGGAGGCGGGGAAGCGGTTCGACGCCAACCTGGCGGAGATCGTCGCCCAGAACGCCAAGATCGCGGCCTACGTCAAGAAGCTCGAGTCGAAGGACGCCGAGGAGGCTCCCGTCCCCCGGGCGGCGGGCGCGAGCGAGCTGCCGCCGGCCTCCGAGCTCGTCGCCGAGTTCGAGCAGTTCCTGCGCCAGCAGCAACGGCCCGAGTGACCGCGTCTCGCGCGGTCCTGGTCGGCGCCACGCTCCTGCAGATCGCGGCGCCGGCGGCCGCGGCCGAGCCGCCCGCCGTCGCGTGGCACCCCGCGAAGCCGCGGGTCGGCGACGTCGCGTGGGTCCACGTCACGAACGTGCCGGAGCCCGCGACCGTCGAGGGCTCGGTCGCCGGCCGGCCCCTCGGCTTCTTCCCGTACGCCGGCGGCCAGGCCGCGCTCGCCGGCTTCGACCTCGACCTCAAGCCCGGGGCGCATCCGTGGCGGGTCGCCGTCCTCGAGCCCGGCCGCCAGCCGAGCGCGGCGCGCGGGCGCATCCAGCTCGCCCGCCGGGCGTTCCCGGTGGAGCGCCTCACGCTCCCGCCGGCGATGGTGGACCTCGATGCCGAGACGGAGCGGCGGGCGGTGGCGGAAGGGCGGCGGCTGGCGACAATCTACCGGACGATCACGCCCGAACGGCTCTGGCGGGGCCGGTTCACGCGCCCGGTCGGCGGCACGGAGCCCGGCACCGGGTTCGGCGCGCGCCGGGTCATCAACGGCCTACCGCGGTCACCCCACGGCGGGACCGACTTCGCCGCGCCGCGCGGCACGGCCGTGGTGGCGGCCAATACGGGCCGCGTCGCGCTCGTCGCCGAGTTCTTCTTCCCGGGCCGGCTGGTCGTGCTCGACCACGGCCTCGGGCTCCATACGCTCTACTTCCACCTCGACAGCGTGGGCGTCGCCGAGGGCGAGCGGGTGGAGCGCGGCCAGACGCTCGGGGCCGTCGGGGCGAGCGGGCGGGCCACCGGGCCCCACCTGCACTTCGGCGCCCACCTCGGCGCCGCGCGAGTGGACCCGGCGGCGCTGCTCGGCCTCGGCGTCCTCGATTAGTTGGATGGGGGGCCCCGAGACGGGCCCCCCATACCCCCCAACGCTCGGGCCGCCCCGGCGAAGCCGTGGCGTCCCTCGAATCCCCCAACGCTCGGGCCGCCCCGGCGAAGCCGTGGCGCTCCTAGCGGCGCCGGCGCGCCTTCCCGGCCCTCTTCCTGGCCTTGCCGCGGGCCTTCGCCTTGCCCCTCGTCTTGCCCTTGGGTTTCTTCTTCGCCTTCGCCTTGGGCTTGGCCTTCGCCTTGGCCTTCGCCTTCGGCTTGGGCCGGGGCTTGGGGGCCGGCGCGCCCGGCAGGATCGGCGGGGGCGGCGGCGCCGGGGCGGGCGGCGCGGGGGCGGGCATCCAGGGCTCGGGATCACCGAACGTGCGTTCCATCGTCGCCTCCATGCAGGATAAGGATCGGCTCGAGCCTGCCATACGGTGCCGTCGCGCTCCGGCGAGCGCAAGCGGGAAATTAGAGGGCGATCCGGCGGCGCAGGCGCGCGGCGTCGGCGGCGAGCGTGCGATCGGACCAGACGGTGAGGGCCGAGCGCGCGAGGATGCTGCGCACGGCGGCGCGCGGGATCTTGACCGGCGTCGTCGCCGCCAGCGGGTTCGGGTGCGCGGCGAGCGCGGCAATCGTCGCGAGCCCGATCATGAGCGGCCAGGCGCAGGCCAGCCGCATCCGCCACTCGAGCCGAGGGATCGCGAGCGTGTACTCCCACGCCACGTCGTAGTGCGCGACCGCCCGGCCGAGCAGACGGCGGTAGAGCGGGCGCGCGCGCAGCGCGCCGGCCGGCGTGAGCAGGTCCCGGGGCCCGAGGCCGAGCGCCGCCAGCTCGCGCGCCGGCAGGTAGGACCGGCCGTGCGCGAGATCGCCCGGCACGTCGCGGAGCACGTTGGTGAGCTGGAGCGCCTTGCCGAAGCCGACCGCCTGCTCGCTCATCTCCGAGAGCGCCCAGCCGGCGAGGCGCGGCCGGTGCGCCATGTGCAGCGCCGTCCAGAACGGCCCGACGCAGCCGGCCACGAGGTACGTGTAGTGGTCGAGCTCCTCCAGCGTCTCGAGCGCGGCCAGGCCCGCCGCGTCCTCGCCGGGAAAGCGCGTCAGGTCGAAGATCATCCCCGACGTCAGCGTCGCCAGCACCGCGCGCACCTCGTGGGCGTCGCCCGGCGGCAGCGCCTCGAGGCGGGCGAGCGCCTCGCCCACGCGCTCGAGCAGCGCGCGCCCAACGGCGAGCGCCTGGCGGGGTCCGCACGCGCGGGCCACCGCGCTCACGTCCACCGCGCCGCCCGCGTACGCGCGGCGCAGCGTCTCCAGGTGCGCGAGGCGCTCCCCGCGCGCGATCAGCCGGGTGTCGGCGACGGTGTCGGCGGCGCGCGCCAGGAGGTAGGCGAGGCCGATCGGCTCGCGGAGCGGGCGGGGGAGGACCGCGAGCGAGAGGTAGAAGGACCGGCTGACCTGCTTGAGGAGCCCGCCGAGCAGGTCGGGGGCCGGCGGCACGCTAGTCGTAGTCGTAGCGGCGTCGCGGCGGGTCGGGCGAGTCCTTGGCCTTCTTGAGGCCCTCCTGGAACTTCCGGTCGAGGACCTTGCTCTTCTGGCCCTCGGCGGCGAGCTGGTCCTTGAAGGCCTGCTCGCGCTGGGCGGACTTCGCGCGGAGCTTGTCGAAGGCGCCGCCGAGGTCGTCGACCGAGCGCCTGGGCGGCGGCTCCTGGTGCGCGATGATCGCCGCCAGCTCGGGGTCGATCGTCAGCTTCGCCCGGCAGCACGGGCACTCGACCGTGAACGACGTCGCCGCCATGGCGCCCTCACGCTAGCAGCGCGCCCGGGGGGCGTCAAGCCGTGCGACAATGCCGCCGATGGCGGAGCTGGTCAACGAGTTCTCCTGGTCGCGGAGCCGCGACAACACCTTCCAGGACTGCCGGCGCAAATACTTCTACCACTACTACGGCGCCTGGGGCGGGTGGGACGCGGGCGCGGCCGAGGAGGTGCGCCGCCTCTACATCCTGAAGCAGCTCTCCACGCGCCAGCAGTGGGCGGGGCGCGTCGTGCACGACGCG
>JACPCH010000099.1 GCA_016179875.1 Candidatus Rokuibacteriota bacterium
GTCCTGGAGCGCGTCCCGCGACGGGCTGACGTACGAGTTCGTCCTGCGCCGGGGCGTGACGTTCCACAACGGCGACCCGCTCACCGCCGAGGACGTGAAGTTCTCCTTCGGGCGCTACAAGGGCGCCGGCGCCGGGCTTCTCAAAGCGCGCGTGGCGGCGGTCGAGGTGATCGACGCGCACCGGGTGCGCTTCCGTCTCAAGCAGCCGTGGCCCGATTTCATGACCTTCTACGCCACGCCGGCGACCGGCGCCGCCTGGATCGTGCCCAAGCGCTACCTCGAGCGGGTCGGCGACGACGGCTTCAAGCGCGCGCCGGTCGGCGCCGGGCCCTACCGGTTCGTGTCGTTCGCCCCGGGCGTCGAGCTGGTGCTGGAGGCGTTCGACCAGTACTGGCGGAAGCCCGCGAGCGTGAAGCGGCTCGTGTTCAAGGCGGTGCCGGACGAGTCCACGCGCCTGGCCATGCTCAAGCGCGGCGAGGCGGACATCGCCTACGCGTTCCGCGGCGCGCTCGCCGAGGAGCTGCGGCGGACGCCCGGGCTCGCGCTGAAGCCCACCTCGCCCACGTTCACCGAGTGGCTCACGTTCACCGAGCAATGGGATCCGAAGGCGCCGTGGGCCGACCGGCGCGTGCGCCTCGCCGCGAACCTCGCGATCGACCGCAAGGCCATCAACGACGCGGAGTACCTGGGCTTCGGCCGGATCAGCGCGAGCATCGTCCCGCGCGACTTCGCGTTCGCCTGGCCGGCGCCGCCGTACCCGTACGATCCGCCGCGGGCCCGGCAGCTCCTGGCCGAGGCCGGCTACCCGAAGGGGTTCGACGCGGGCGAGGTCGCCACCGACATGGTCTACGGGCCCACCGCCGAGGCGGTGGTCAACTATCTCCAGGCGGTGGGAATCCGCGCGCGGCTCCGGGCCCTGGAGCGGGCGGCCTTCTACAAGGCCGACCAGGAAAAGAAGTTCCGCCACCTCGTGCGGGTCGGCAGCGCCGCGGCCGGCAACGCGGCCACCCGCATCGAGGCCTTCGTGCTCTCGGGCGGGATCCGGGCCTACGGCGGCTACCCCGACCTCGACGGGCTCTACCGCGAGCAGGCGGGCGAGCTGGATCCGAAGAAGCGCGAGGCGCTCCTGCACAGGATCCAGCAGCTGATGCACGAGCGCGTCATGTTCGGCCCGATCGTCGAGCCCGCGTTCCTGAACGGCGCCGGGGCGCGGGTGGCGGAGTCGGGCCTCGGCCTCATCACCGGCCACCTCTACTCGGCGCCGTACGAGGACCTGAAGCTCCGGGCCCGGTGAGCCGCGGGCCCCGCTACTTCAGCTCGAGCTTGCCGATGGCCTTGATCGTCGCCGCGATGGCCTGCGCGTCCCGGTCCCACCACGCCGCGAACTCGGGGGCGTCCTGGTAGGCGATGACGACCTGGACATTGTCCATGGCCTTCTTGAAGTCGGGGCTCTGCACCGCGGTCCGCACCGCGTCGCGCAGGGCCTTGACGGCGTTCGCCGGGGTGGCGCGGGGCGCGAAGAGCCCCGCCCACACGTAGAACTCCACGTCGTAGCCCAGCTCCTTGAGCGTCGGCACGTCGGGCAGGTGGGCGAGCCGCGTCGCGCCGAACGTCGCGAGCGGCCGCGCCTTGCCGGCCTTGATCTGCGGCGCGGCGACGCCCACCGTCGAGACCAGCACCTGTGCGTGGCCGCCGAGGAGCGCGGTCAGCGCCGGGCCGCCGCCCGTGGTCGGCAGGTGCCGCATCCGGAGGCCGCCGGCCGCCCGCAGCAGCATCTCGGTGGGCAGGTGGAGCGCGCCGTACGGCCCGGACGAGGAGAAGATGATCTCGTTGGGCCGCTTCTTCGCGTCGTCCACGAGATCCTTGAGCGTCTTCCACGGCGTCTCGGCGCCGACGATCAGCACCGGCGGGTCGGCGTTGATCCGGGCGATGGTCACGAACTGGTCCCGCGTGTACTTCGGCGCCCGTCCGAACAGCGCGTCCACCTCGGGAAACACCGAGATCGAGACGATGTGGGTCAGGATCGTGTAGCCGTCCGGCTTCGCGGTGGCGGCGAACTGCGCGCCGACCGCGCCGGCGGCGCCGCTCTTGTTGACGATGACCACCGGCTGCTTGAGGAGCGGCTCCATCACCGCCGCCAGCGGCCGCGTGATGACGTCGGAGAGGCCGCCCGGCGGAAACGGGTTGACGATCGTGATCGGCCGGGTCGGGTAGGGCTCGTCGGCGGCGGCGGCGGTCGCGACGAGCACGAGGGCGAGCACGAGCACGCTGAGCTTGCCGAGCATCCGGGCCTCCCTGGCGTGCGCGTCGCGCCGCACGCGGCGTGCCCGGAGTCTGACGGGGCGCCCCGCGCGCTGTCAAGCGGCGCGCCCATTGCATCCCTAGAGCGATTGCGCTAGTGTCGGCCCGCTCGGCGCCGCCACAACGCGGCGCGTGAATCGTTCCCTGGATCACCCGTCACCCAAGGAGGGCCGCACCCGCATGAAAATCCACAGGCTCTACGCCGACGAGCGCGGTGAGTCGCATTTCCAGGACGTGGAAGTGCCGTTCACGGAGGCGACCCGCAGCGGGCGCCTCTCGGCGCGCCTGCCGGCCACCGGGATCATCTTCCGCGAGGTGCCGCCCGACTACGACCTCGACTGGCACCCCGCCCCGCGCCGGCAGTACATCATCAACCTCGACGCCGGCGTGCAGATCACCGCCAGCGACGGCGAGACGCGCAAGATCGGCGCCGGCGAGGTCCTGCTGGTCGAGGACACGCGGGGCAAGGGGCATCTGTCCAAGGCGCTCGAGGGCAAGCTGCGCCACTGCATCTTCGTCACGCTCGACACGTAGCCCGCGCGGGAGTCGGCGATGATTCCGGAGACGAAGTACGCCAGGAGCGGGACCCTCCACATCGCCTACCAGGTAACGGGTCACGGCGGCGCCGACCTCGTGTTCGTCCACGGCTGGATCTCCCACATTGAGCATCTCTGGGAGGAGCCGAGCGTGGCTCGCTTCCTGCGGCGCCTCGCCTCCTTCAGCCGCCTGATCCTGCTCGACAAGCGGGGCACGGGCCTGTCCGACCCGGTGCCCCTCGACAAGCTGCCGACGCTGGAAGAGCGCATGGACGACGTCCGGGCCGTGATGGACGCGGCCGGGTCGCCGCGCGCGGTCCTGCTCGGGACTTCGGAGGCCGGGGCCCTGAACCTCCTGTTCGCCGCGACGCACCCGGAGCGCACGGCCGCGCTGATTCTCCTGAATTCCTATGCGCGGCTCGCCTGGAGCGAGGATTATCCGTGGGGAATCCCGGGGGACGCGGCCGAAGGTCTGCTCAGGAACATTGAGGACGGGTGGGGCAAGGGGGTGGCCTTCGAGGCCCTCGTCGCGAGCCAGTCCGATAACGCTTCGATGCGGAGCTGGTGGGCCCGCTACCAGCGCCTGGCGGCGAGCCCCGGCACGGCCGTGACGCTCCTGCGCCGCGCCATCGCCACCGACGCGCGCGCCGTGCTGCCGACGATCACCGCGCCGACGCTGATCCTGCACCGGGCGGGCGATCCCTTCACCGGCCCCGAGCACGGCCGCTATCTCGCCGAGCACATCGCGGGGGCGAAGTACGTGGAGCTGGCCGGCGCCGATCATCTCTTCTTCGCCGAGGACACCGATCGGCTCCTCGCCGAGATTCAGGAGTTCCTGACCGGTGTGCGGGAGGCCGGCGAGCCCGAGCGCGTGCTCGCGACCGTACTGTTCGTCGACGTCGTCGGATCCACCGAGCACGCGGTGAAGCTCGGCGACCGCCGCTGGCACGATCTCCTCGACGCGTACTACGCGATCTTGCGCGCGGAGCTCGTGCGGTTTCGGGGCCGGGAAGTCGACACCGCCGGCGACGGGCTGTTCGCGGTGTTCGACGGTCCGGCCCGCGCGATCCGTTGCGCGTGCGCCATCACCGAAGCCGTCCGGCCCCTCGAGATCGAGGTGCGGGCCGGGCTTCACACCGGCGAGTGCGAGGTGATCGGACCGAAGGTCGGCGGGATCGCCGTCCACATCGGCGCGCGCATCGCCGCCCTGGCCGGCGCCGGCGACGTGCTCGTCTCCGGTACGGTGAGGGACCTCGTCGCGGGGTCGGGCCTCCGCTTCGAGGATCGGGGCCGCCACGCGCTGAAGGGGGTGCCGAGCGACTGGACGGTGTTCGCGGTCGCCCGCGAGCCGGCGGCCTAGACCGACGTCAGGGGGAGCGACGACGGCTCAGCGGAGGGGCACTCCGTCCTCGAAGCGCTCGCCCGACTCGCCGGCGAGGAAACCGGCGGGATAGAACGCGCGGAAGTCCCGCTCGACCCGCTCGTACGGGAAGTCCGACCACAGGCCGTGGTCCCGGAGGTACTCCATGTGGCGGCGATCGGCGACGTCGAACTCCTGGAAGATCGCGTCCGCGCGCCCGTCGAACTCGGTCGGCCGCACGCCGAAGCGCCGGCACAGCTCGAGGTTGAAGGCGGGCGCCGCCTTGACCCAGCGCCCGTCGAGCCACAGCACCGCGTAGCCGTGGTGGATGAAGGTCGTCTTGCCGCCCATCCGGGCCTTGAGCTTCTCCGTGGTCAGGTGATTGACCACGTCGGAGAGGCCGATCCCGGCTGGAATGCCGACCGCCCGCGCCGCGGCGGCCAGGAGGATGCCCTTCGGGATGCAGTAGACCGCCTTCGCTCGCAGGATACGGCTCGCCACGTAGTGCTCCCGGTCGAGCCGGATGGAGAACGGATCGTAGCGCCAGCCGTCCCGCACGGCGTAGAACAGGCGGACGGCGCGCCCGATCGCGCTCGGCTCGCCCGCCGCGGTCCGCTCCGCGAAGGCCCGCACCTCCGGGTCGGCGTGATCGAGAAAGTACGTGGCCTCGAGGAACTCGGGGCCGGGCGCTGGCCAAGCCCCCGGCGGCGCGTAGGTCATCGTCACGAACGCCTCCCGTCCGAAGGGCTCAAGCCGGCAGGCGATCGTACATCCCGTGGACGTCGGCCCCGTGGAAGCGCGCCACGAGGTTCGTCGGCGGCAGCGGCTCGGCGTAGAAGAACTCCGGCAGCTCGTCGTCCTTCTCGGTGAAGCCGGCCCGGCGGTTGAACTCGTACTCCAGCTTCAGCGCCTCGCGCCCGAGCGCCTCGAAGAAGTCCTTGGTGAGGCTCGTGCCGTGCGCGGCGTTGAGGGCGTTGGCGATGAACTCGGTGTTCGGATTGGTCACGCTCATGCCGAAGATGCAGAGCCCGAGCGAGTCGTTGGCGGCCACCCGCGCCTGGTGGACGAGGCTCTGCTCGACGATCGCGGCCGCGTCCATCTCCCGCGTCTTGAGCCGCGGCAGGTTGCCGGTGGTGTGGTCGGCGCCCTGCGCGGTGGCCATCATCGAGACGCCCGTCGCCTCGACCACGCGCGGGTCGTAGGCGCTGATCGCCTGCTTCTTGATGACGGGCACGCGGCGCACCTTGTAGTGCGCGCCCACGCGCGCCGTGCCCTGCGCCCAGAGGCGCCCCTTCTCGGTGCCTCGCCGGATCTCGGCCAGGCAGTTGGCCATGAACGCGACGTCGCCGAACTTGCCGAGGCCGGCCTCCATCAGCACCGCGATCGTCGCGCCCAGCTCGATCGTGTCCACGCCGAGGTCGTTGGCGAGGTAGTTCATCTGCGCCAGCTCGTCCGGGTCGGCGAGGCCGCAGTTGGTGCCGAGCAGGCCGAGCGTCTCGTACTCCACCGGCGACACGACCTCCTTGCCGTTGGCGTCGGCGTACACGTTGCTGCACTGGATCACGCAGCCCGGCATGCAGGCGTGGGTGTGCTCGCCGCCGCGCGACACGTTGAGCTGGCTGATGTACTCGCCGCCCATCTTGAACTTCTCGCCGGTGGACACGTCGACCTGCCGGCCGGCGCTGAAGTTGCGCACCGGGAGGCCGCCGAGCGTGTTCTGGAGATCCGCCATGCCCATGGTGCCGATCTTCGCGTAGAAGTTCGTCACCAGGGAGTCGGCCTGGAGCATCTTCGCGTAGTCCTTGATGGCGGCGTTGACCTTCTTCGCGTCCTGGAACGGCGGGACCTTGTCGAGATCCACCACGATGGCCTTGACCTTCTTGGCGCCCATCACCGCGCCCACGCCGCCGCGCGCCGACAGCCGGGCCGGCCGGCCGTCCTTGTCGCTGAAGGCGATGCCCGCCAGCAGGCCCTGGTACTCGCCGACGGGGCCGCAGAGGCCGATGGTGACCTTCTTGCCGTACCGGGCGTGCAGCATCTCCTGGGCCTCGTAGTTGCCTTTGCCGAGATAGGGCGCCGCGTCGTCGAAGTCGATGCCGCCGCCCTTCTTGAAGTGGATGACCACCCAGGCCGGCGAGGCCCCCAGCAGCGTGAACCCCGCGACCTTCTGCTGGCCCAGGCCGTAGCTGAAGGTGCCGCCGCCGTTGGCCTCCTTGACGCCGCCGGTGAGCGGGCTCTTGCAGCCCACGCTCGTGCGGTTGGC
>JACPCH010000100.1 GCA_016179875.1 Candidatus Rokuibacteriota bacterium
CCGCGACCGGCAAGGGCGAGGTCAAGCTCGCCGCCGAAGTCCGGCGGTTCGAGTGCGACCCGCGGCAGGCCGCCTCGCTTCGCGCCGGCCAGAAGGTCGAGGTGGACGTGAAGAGCGCGACCCTCTTGCTCCCGGGCGGCCGCGCGAAGTGCAAGTTGATCGCGCAGGCCTCGAGCCCGCGGCAGCCGCAGGTCGCCCGGTGCCCTGAGCCGAACACGTCCACGCCGAGCTGCCTCACGATGGCGGCGCCGACGACTCCTCCCGGTCCGCCGGGACAGATGGCGCCCGGCGTCGCGGTGAACGAGACGTGCTTCCTGCCGCCCGTCGGGAATCCGGGCTCCCCCGGCCAGTGCGCGAATCTGAGGACGGCGTGCCCGTCCGGGACCGGCTACGCGTTCGCGTACGTCGGCTGCTGCATTGGGGCGTTCGGCAACCCGACGTCGGGGCCCGTGTACGCGCTGGTCACCTGCAAGCGCACCCAGTAGGGCCCGCGGCGCGAACTACGGGCGCGTCGCCTGGCAGGCCTGGACGATCTCGTGGATGCGGCGGAGCCCCACCATGAGTGAGGGCCCCGGCGAGAGCACGTCGGCGCCGTCCAGCTCGTGGATCTGCCCGCGCCGGACCGCGGCGATCCGGTCCCAGCCGGGCCGGCCGGCGATCGCGCCCGCGTCCACCGGCTTGCCGCACCACGAGGCCAGGATGATCTCGGGGTCGCGCTCAATCACCGCCGCGGGCGCCACCACCCGGTCCGGCGCGTTGCCGGCCGCGCGCAGCTCGGGAAAGACGTCGCGGCCGCCGGCCATCTCGATCAGCTCCGAGACCCAGCGGATCCCGGCGATCATCGGATCGGGCCATTCCTCGAAGTAGACGCGCGGCCGGTCGGGCCACACCGACGAGTACTCGCGCACCTGCTTGACCTCGTCCCGCATGTCCTGGATCAGCTCGCGGGCGGCCGCCTCGCGGCCGAGCGCGCCGCCGATCAACAAGATGGCGCGCAGGACGTCGTCGAAGGAGCGCTGGTTGGTGCAGAGCACGGCCACGCCGGCGCCGACCAGGTCGCGGACGACGTCCTTCTGGAGATCCGAGAACGCGAGCACCAGGTCGGGCGCGAGCGCGAGGATCCGGTCGAGCCGGAACGTGGTGAAGCCGCCCACGCGCGCCTTCTCGCGCGCGGCCTCCGGCCGCCGCGCCGTGCCCGGCACGCCGATGACGCGCTCGCCGGCGCCGACCAGGTACGCGATCTCCGCGGTCTCGGCCGTGAGGCAGACGACGCGCTGCGGGAAGTCGACGCTCGTCTTGCCGTACATCGCTAGCCCTCGTAGACCTCCCGCCGGGCGATCCCGCGCTGGAAGGCCAGGTACTGCTCGCGCGTCATCGGCGGCTTCGCCGCCGCCAGTACCTCGCGCGCGCCGGCCGCGCCGTCGGCCAGCAGGTCCACGGCCATCGCCGCCAGGGCCTTGGCGGGGCCGAGGTAGGCGAGCGGCTGGTCCACGATCGCGTAGTCCGCGCCGTGGCCCGTGCCGCGGGCCCCGCCGATGTAGGGATGGAGCACCGGCATCACCATCGAGAGGTCCCCCATGTCGGTCGAGCCCGTCCGGTGGCCGATCTCGCGGTAGTGCTCCCCGCCGAAGAGCGCCGAGGCGTTGGCCTTGAAGTGGCGCCCCATGATCGGGTCGCACGTCATCGGCATGTACCCGGGCAGGGTCTCGATCTCGACGGAGGCGCCGAGCGCCAGGGCGCCGGCCCGCAGCGCGCGGTCCACCTTCTTGTTCGCGTCGAGGATCGCCTCCACCGTCCGGCCGCGCACGTAGGTCTCGAGCCTCACCTCGCCAGGAATGACGTTCACCTGGGACCCGCCATGCGTGATGATCGGGTGCACGCGGATCGTGTCCTCGTCCCGGAAGGTCTCCCGGATCGCGTTGATCGCCGCCAGCCCGATCTGCGCCGCGTAGAGCGCGTTGATCCCCTGGTGGGGCGCGCCGCCGGCGTGGGCGGCCCGCCCGACGTAGCGCACGGTCTTCACGATGCAGCCGTTGTTGGAGACGGGCACGCCGGCCTTGCCGTCCTCGGGGCGCGAGGTGGCGTGGATCATCATCGCGAGGTCCACGTCGTCGAAGTGGCCGAGCCGCAGGAGCTCCGGCTTGCCGCCGAGGAACTCGAGCCGGCCGGCGCGGGCCTGGGTCACGCGCCACTCGATGTCGCCGTACTCCTCGGCCGGCACCGCGAAGAAGACGACGCGGCCCGCCAGGTGCTCGAAGGCCTGCGCGTCGAGGAGCCCCATGGCGGCGCCGAGCAGCCCGGCGATCTGGGCGTTGTGGCCGCACGCGTGCGCGGCGCCCGTCTGCGGGTCGCCCTCGGGATGGCCCGCCACGACCAGGGCGTCGAGCTCGCCGAGCAGCGCGAGCGTCGGCCCGGCCCCGGCCCGGCCCGTGGCGTCGGCGCGGACGCCGGTGAGCGCGAGCCCGGCCCGCGGCGCCAGGCCGAGCCGGGCGAAGGTCTCCTCGACCAGCCGCGCGGTCTTCACTTCCTTGAAGCCGAGCTCCGGGTGCCTCCGGATCCGCTCGCCGAGACCGACGATCTCCTCGCCGCGCCGGTCGATCGCCTGCCACACATGCCGCTTCAGCTCGTCTTTCGTCATGGCTGTCCTTTTGGCCGGAGGTAGGTCATTCTACCGCCATGGACTACCACCACGTCATCGAGGCCGCCGGCTTCGTCGCGCTCGGGCTCGTCTTCTATTCCTACGCGCGCCGCTGGCTCGAGCCGCTGCGCCTCAACGGCCTCTGGCGGGCGGCGGTCACGGGGCTCGTGTTCGGCGGGCTCGCCGTCGGCCTGATGATCGCGCGCATCCAGGTGGGCGAGGGCGTGTTCATCGACGCGCGCGCGGTCCCGATCGCGCTGATCGCGCTGGTCGAAGGCGGCTGGGCCGGCCTCGTCGCGGCGCTCGTGGCGGCCGCCTACCGGCTCTGGCTCGGCGGGGCGGGCGCCGGCGCCGGCCTCGTCGGGATCTTCGGGACGGCCGCGGCGGCGGCGCTCGTCGGCGCGTGGGCGCGCCGCGAGGGCGGCGCCCGCCTGCGGCACACCCTCGCCCTCGGCGCCGCCGTCTACGCGATCACGGCGGTGTCGTTCGTCATGCTGGGCGCCCGGGGCCTCGGCCTCTTCGCGACGGTCTGGCTGCCGTTCCTGATCCTCACCGTCGTCGGCATCGGCGGCGGCGGCCGCCTCCTCACCGACATCGCCGACGCCCAGGCGACGGAGAGCGCGCGGCGCGAGGCCGCGGCGCTGCGCGCCGTCACGCTCCTCGCGCGCGCGGCCGCGCACGAGATCAACAACCCGCTCATGATCGTGACCGGCGGACTCGCGCTCCTCGGCAAGCACCTGCCGCTCGGGAGCGAGGACGCGAAGTGGGCGGAGCACGCGCGGGAAGGCGCCGGGCGCATCAAGGACATCGTCGCCCGCATGAACCAGATCACGCAGGTCGAGCCGGTGCCCCCGCAGGGGCTGCTGCCCGACATGCTCGACATCGAGAAGTCGAGCGAGCCGCGCCCGGGCGGCTAGGAGGCGTCACCGAAGCGGGCGGGCAGGAAGTCTCCCACCTCGAGCCCGGGCGCGCCCGTCGTGATCCAGTCGGTCATGAGCCGTGCGGTGATCGGCGCCAGCAGGATGCCGTTGCGGAAGTGGGCGGTGGCGAGCCACAGGCCCTCGACGCCGGGCCACGGCCCGAGGACCGGCAGGCTGTCGGGCGCCCACGGCCGGAAGCCGCACCACGTCCGGGCGATCGGCAGCTCGCCGAGCGACGGCACCAGCTCGATCGCCGCGCGCAGGAGCCCGGCGATCCCCTCCGCGGTGACGGCGCGCTGGAAGCCCGCCCGCTCGACCGTCGCCCCGATCAGCACCTCGCCCGACGGCCGCGGCACGACGTAGGCCTCGCCGTGGACGCAGTAGGTCAGCACCGCCGGCACGTGGGCGAGCGCGATCATCTGGCCACGCCGGGGCTCGATCCGGAGCTGCCCGCCGAACGACGCGACCAGCTCCGAGGTCCAGGCGCCGGCCGCCAGCAGGACCGCGTCGGCCTCGTGACGCTCCCCGTCGGCGACGACACCCGCCGCCCGCCCCCGCTCGACGACGACGCGCGAGACGCTGGCGCCCGCACACAGCTCGACGCCGGCGGCGACCGCGGCCTGGGCGTACGCCAGCACGAGGCGCTGGTTATTGATCCAGTGGTCGCCGCGCACGAAGAGCGCCCGCCGCACGCGGGGCGAGAGCGCGGGCTCGCGCTTCTGCACGTCGGCGCCCTCGAGGCGCTCGACGCCGAACTCCGGGGCGAGCGCCCACTCGTCCACGTCGCGGGCGTCGGTGGCCGCCATCGGATAGATCGTCCCGCGGGTCACGTGCTCGACGTCCATCCCGGTGCGCTCGCGGAGCTCGCGGACGACCTCGGGGTAGAGCCGCCAGCTCGCCAGCGCCAGGCGCGCGAAGCCCGTCTGCGAGGACTCGCCGAGCGGCGCCAGCAGCCCCGCCGCCGCGCTCGAGGCCTCGGCGCCGGGCGCCGCGCGCTCGAGGAGCGTCACCGCGCAGCCGGCCTTGGCCAGCTCGTAGGCGGTGGCGCAGCCGATGATGCCGCCGCCGACGACGAGGACCTTCACGGCGCCGCCAGCGCGTCCAGGAAGCGCCGCGTCGCGTCCGCGGGCGAGTCGGCGCCGAGGATCGCCGAGACCACCGCGACGCCGCGCGCGCCGGCGCGCCGCACCTCGCGCACGCGCTCGGGGGTGATCCCGCCGATCGCGAGCACCGGCAGGCGCACGGCGCGCGTCACGCGCGCGAGCCGGTCGAGCCCCTGGGGCGGCCCGTACACGCGCTTCGACGGCGTGTCGTAGACCGGGCCGAAGACGAGCCAGTCGGCGCCCTGGAGCTCGGCCTCCAGCGCCTCCGGGAGCGAGTGGACGGAGGCGCCGATCCGCAGGCGCTCGCCGACGATCCGCCGGATGTCCTCGACCGTGAGCGAGGTGGACGTGCGCTGGACGGCGTCGGCGCCGACGGCCAGCGCGACGTCCACGCGGTCGTTGACGATCAGGAGCGCCTGGGTGTCGCGCGTGAGCCCGCGGATCCGCCGGCACAGGAAGGCGAGGTCCGCGGCGCCGAGGTCCTTCTCCCGCACCTGGACGGCGGGGAGCCCCGCCGCCAGGCAGTCCCCGACGACGCTCGCGAGCTCCCGGCCGCGCGTGAGCGTGCGGTCGGTGACGAGGCAGAGCCTCAGCTCGTCGCCCAATCCGGCACGCCCTCGATCGGCGAGGACGCGGACGCGTAGAGCTTCTTGCCGATGCGCCCGGCCCGGAACGCCAGGCGCCCGGCCTCCACCGCGAGCTTCATCGCGCGCGCCATGGCCACCGGGTCCCGGGCGCCGGCGATCGCGGTGTTCATCAGGACGCCGTCGCAGCCCAGCTCCATGGCGATGGCGGCGTCGGAGGCGGTCCCGACGCCGGCGTCCACGATCACCGGGATCGAAACGGTCTCGAGGATGATCTTGATGTTGTACGGGTTGCGGACGCCGAGGCCCGAGCCGATCGGCGCCGCCAGCGGCATCACGCAGGCCGCGCCCGCGTCCTCGAGCTTCTTGGCCGCCACCGGGTCGTCGTTCGTGTAGGGCATGACGGTGAACCCCTCGCGGGCCAGCGTGCGCGTCGCCTGCAGCAGCGCCTCCACGTCCGGAAAGAGCGTGCGCGAGTCGCCGATGACCTCGAGCTTCACCAGCTCGCCGAGCCCGGCCTCGCGCGCGAGGTACGCCGTGCGCACCGCCTCGTCGGCCGTGTAGCAGCCGGCGGTGTTCGGCAGCAGCGTGTAGCGCGTGGTGTCGATGTGGTCGAGGATCGATTCGCCCGACGGCAGGCTCACGCGCCGGAGGGCGACCGTGATGATCTCCGCCCCCGAGGCCTCGTGGGCCTCCTTCATGACCTCCATGGACGAGTACTTCCCCGTGCCCACGATCAGGCGCGACGAGAACTCCTTGCCGCCCAGGACCAGATTGGTATCCATCACTCACCCCCCGCCCATCGGCCGAACGATCTCCACCCTGTCGCCCTCGCGGAGCGTCGTCGCCGCGTAGGCGGCCTTCGGCGTCACCTCGCGATTGACGGCGACCGCCATGTACTGGCGCTTGACGCCGAGCTGCGCCAGCAGCCCCTCGACGGAGAGGCCGTCGGCGACCTCCAGGTCCTTCCCGTTCACCGAGATCCGCATAAACAAAACGGCCGCAGCCCTCATCGGGTGCGGCCGGAGATGGTCCCGGGCTCGCCGTGTTCCCTTCGCTGGGATTATCCAGAGCAGGTTCGAGGGGTCCCGGGCCGCACCCGGTTCTCAGGAATCCTCCCCCCACGACGACACCCGGAGTATACCACCC
>JACPCH010000032.1 GCA_016179875.1 Candidatus Rokuibacteriota bacterium
CCCCAGAACAGCGGCGCGAAGTGGCCGCTGGTGATGGGCTTGGCGGCCGAGCCGAGCAACCCCAGCAGGACCGCGAGGACGATCAGCTCGAAGATCATGGACCAGCGGTCAGCCTTCTTCACCTTGCCCCATCCCTCGCCGGCCGAGCCGCCGGTCAGGAACAGGATCAGCGAGATCGCCGCCATGCCGGTGGACGCCCCCGAGGCCAGGAACAGGGCACCCATGAGCCGCGCCTCGCTCCAGAAGGGCAGCGCGGTGGCGCTCAGGAGGACGCCGGTGTAGCTGGCGAGGAAGAATCCGAAGAGGATGCCCACCAGGCCGATCTTCCGGCGCAGCGCGCCCATCGCCTCGGAGCTGGAGAAGCTCAGCACCGACGACACGAACGTGAACAGGCCGAAGACGCCCACCGCCCAGGCGCCGATGGACATCGGGTCCCAGAACTTGAACATGTAGAGCATGTTGAGGAACCGCATGGGCACGCCGAGGTCGGCGATCAGCAGGAGCCCGCAGGCCGCGACGAGCGGCAGCGAGAGCAGGTACCCGGTCTTCGCGACCTGCCGGTCGCGCGCGCTGCCGAAGTTGTCGGCGATCGCGGCGGTGAAGTAGGCGCCGCCGGCGATGCCGCCCAGGAAGAAATACCAGACGATCATCATCTCCCAGCCGGGGGTCTTAAGCATCGCCGCCTCCCCCGCCGCGCTCGCGGAACGCCAGCAGCGCGCCCAGCCCGATGACAACCGCCGAGCCGATGGACAGCAGCGAGTCGACGACGACGTTGCGCTGCGGAAGCTTCGGGCTCTCCGGGAGGTTGTAGGTGCCGGGCTTGGCGAGGAGCAGGAAGAACGCGTTCAGGCCCCCCAGGAAGCCCTTGCTGTCGGCGCCGTAGAGCTGCGCGTCCTTGAACCCCATCCCCTTGAGCGTCTCGACGCGCTGCTGGGCCTTCTTCACGAGGTCGTCGCGGAACCCGAACTGGATGGACTCGGTCGGGCACGCCTTCGCGCACGCCGGGCCGAGGCCGTTGTGGATGCGGTCGTTGCAGAACGTGCACTTGCTCGCGGTGCCGGTGCGCTCGTTGAACGCCACCACGCCGAACGGGCACGAGGAGACGCAGTAGCGGCAGCCGTTGCAGGTGTCCTGGTTGATGTCCACCGTCCCGTACTGGGTCCGGTAGATCGCGCCGGTCGGACAGGCCTCGAGGCAGCCGGCCTGGGCGCAGTGCTTGCACACGTCCGACATGAGGAGCCAGGCCAGGTCGCCGGTCGGCTTCGGCTCCTCGATGAAGCGCACGAGGCGGAAGGTCTGGTCGGTGAAGTGGGCGTGGTTCTGGTAGGTGCCGGTCCACTCCGGCACCTCCATGCCCAGCTCGTTCCACTGCTTGCACGCCACCTGACAGGCGCGGCAGCCGATGCACAGGGAGGTGTCCGTGAACATCGCCAGCGTGCGGGCCATGGCTACACCACCCCCTTCTTCACGTTGCAGAGGAAGGCTTTCGTCTCCTGGATGAAGACGTTGGGATCCCCCACCGTGGCCGAGAGGTCATTGGTGATGTCACCCTTGCTGCCCGGGAGCCCCGCGACGCCGTTGTAGCCCCAGTGCCACGGGACGCCGATCTCGTGGATCTTCTTGCCGTCGATCGTGAACGGCTTGAGCCGGTTGGTCACCATGGCCTTCACGTGGATCTTCCCGCGCGGGGTCATGACGGTGACCTTCTCGCCGTTCTGGATCCCGAGCTCCTTGGCCAGCTCGTGGCTGATCTCGGCGAAGTGCGACTCGAACAGCTCGGCCAGCATCGGCAGGTAGCGCGACATGACGCCCGACAGGTGATGCTCGGTGAGCCGGTACGTCGTGATCACGTACGGGTACTCGGCCGACCCGACCGCCGCCAGCTCGTTCTTCTTGTCGCCGACCTTCCAGATCTTGGCGGTGGGGTTGATCTGCGTCTTCGACAGCAGATTCTTCACGGGCGACTCGACCGGCTCGTAGTGCTCGGGGAACGGGCCATCGAGCAACGGACCGAAGAACGCCCCCTTGCCGTCCGCCCGCATGATGTACGGGTTGTCGCCGCCCTTGGCGTCGGGCGCGAGGAACGCGTTGAAGTCCGGCACGTCGAGGCCGACCCACTTGCCCTTCTTGTCGGGCACGTTGGAGGGCGCCTCCGGGTCCCACCAGAGGAACTTCTTCTTCTCGCTCCACGGCTTGCCGTGCGGGTCGGCCGAGGCGCGGTTGTAGATGATGCGCCGGTTCGCCGGCCACGCCCAGCCCCAGCCGTGGGCCAGGTAGTCCTTGTCGTCGGCCTTCTTGCGGCCGGCGGTGCGGTTGACCACCTTGCCCTCGGCGTCCCACACGGTGGCGCCGGTGTAGATCCAGATGCCCGAGGTCGTGGTGCCGTCGTCGCGCAGGTCGGCGAAGGACTTGAGCGGCTCGCCCTTCTTGTAGAGGACCTTGCCGGCCTTGTCCTTCAGCTCCTCGAGCGCGACGCCGTTCATCTCGACCAGCACCTTGAGGATGTCGGGGTGCTGGTCGCCGTAGTCCCAGGTCAGCGCCAGGATCCCCTGGTCGCGCTTGGCCTTCGAGTCCGCGTAGAGCGTCTTCAGCCGCAGGCCGATCTGATAGACGTGCTCGGCGTCCGACCGCACGGAGCCGGGCGGGTTCGCGGCCTTCTCGTGCCACTGGATGAGCCGCATCGTGTTGGTGAGGGTCCCGTCCTTCTCGGCGGCGGGCGCCGCCGGCAGGAAGAACACCTCCGTCTTGACGTCCTTGGGGCTGACCGCCGCGCGGGACGACGAGCCCGGCGCCTTCCAGACCTCCGCGGTCTCCGTCAGGAAGATGTCCTGCACCACCAGCCAGTCGAGCCGCTGCATCGCCTCGCGGGCCAGCTTGGCGTTGGGGCCGCCGACCGCCGGGTTCTGGCCGATGGCGAAGAACCCCTTCAGCTTGCCGTTGTACATGTCCACGAAGATGTGCTGGTGGCTGTACGCGTCGCCCGAGGCCCGCTTGGCGATCCAGTCGAAGCCGTAGTCGTTGTCCTTGGTGGCCTTGTCGCCATACCACGCCTTCAGCATCGAGACGACCCACTTCGGACGGTTCACCACGAAGCCGGTCTTCGGCGTGGTCTTCTCGAGGTACGTCTTGAGATCGGGGTGGGCGTCGCGGAGCGGCACCGGGTGGTAGCCCGGCAGGTCCTGGTAGAGCACCGCCAGGTCGGTCGCGCCCTGGACGTTGGCGTGGCCGCGGAGGGCGACGACGCCGCCGCCGGGCCGGCCGATGTTGCCGAGCACGAGCTGGAGCATGCACAAGGCCCGGATGTTCTCGACGCCGTTGGTATGCTGCGTGAGATTGAGTGCGTAGGTGATGCTGCCCGTCTTCTCGGGGCCGCTGTTCTCGCAGAAGAGCTTGGCGGCCGCGACGAACTTCTCCTTCGGGATGCCGCACACCCGCTCCACCATCTCGACGGTGTAGCGGCTGTAGTGGCGGCGCAGGAGCTGGAAGACCGAGTGCGGGTCCCGCAGCGTCAGGTCGCGCTTGGGGTTGCCCTCGCCGTCGAGCTGGTATTTCCAGGACTTCTGGTCGTAGGCCTTCTTGGCCGGGTCGTAGCCCGTGAAGAGCCCGCCTCCGTCCGTGGCCGTCTTGAACTCGGGGTCGATGAGGAACGACGCGTTCGTGTAGTGGACGACGTAGTCCTTGAAGTAGAGGTTGTTGTCGATGGCGTACTTGATGAGCCCGCCGAAGAACACGATGTTCGTGCCCGAGCGCAGCGGCACGTGCAGATCGGCGGCGGAGCTCGTCCGGGTGAAGCGCGGATCCACGTGGATGAGCTTGGCGCCGCGCTCCTTGGCCTTCATCACCCACTGGAAGCCCACCGGGTGGTTCTCGGCCATGTTGGAGGTCGCCATGATGACGTCCGAGTTCTGGACGTCGATCAGGTTCGTCGTCATCGCCCCGCGGCCGAACGTGGTCCCCAAAGCTGGGACCGTGGCGGAGTGTCAGACTCGGGCCTGGTGCTCGAGGTAGACCACCCCCAGGGTCCGCATCAGCTTGGTGAGGAGGTAGCACTCCTCGTTGTCGATGCAGGCGGAGCCGAGGTTGGCGATGCCCTCGGTGCGGTTGACGACGACGTCCTTGCCGTCCTTGGTCTTCTCGACCTCGACGAACGTCGCATCGCGGGTCGCCTTCACCCGTTTCGCGATCTCGTCCCACATCCACTCGATCGGCTTCTCCTCCCACTTGTCCGACCCGGGCGCGCGGTAGAGCGCTTGGGTCGGGCGGAGCGGGTTGTTGGAGAGCTGGATGGTCGCCGCGCCCTTCGGGCAGAGCCGTCCGAGCGTGTGCGGGGTGTCCGGATCGCCCTCGATGTCGATGATCTTGTCGTTCTTGGTGTAGATGAGCTGGGCGCAGCCGACGGCGCAGTACGGGCACACGCCGTGGAAGGCCTTCGCTTCCTTGATCTTCAGCGACACTGCCGCGGCTTCGACCGGCGCCAGGTCCAGGGGCCGGGTCCCGACCGCTACGCCCGCGGCGGTGGCGCTCCCGAACTTCAGGAAGTCACGTCGCGAGAGGCTCATACGACCTCCTTGTCGGCGTCTCGTTCGTTGGTCACAGCTCGGGGCTCGTGAGCTCCTCCCAGACGCGCCGCACGACGACGATCCGCCGCGGGTGTCCGGGCGGGCCCTCGAGCTTGACGATGTCGCCGGGATTGAGGGCGGCGAGGTCGGTGCCGACCCCGTCATCGGACGCGACCAGCGTCTCGCCCGAGCAGGCGAGGTCCGTGCACGCGTCGGCGTCGCCTTTGATGCGGACGCGCCCGGAGGAGGTGTCGATCGCGACCACGGTGAAGCGGTCCAGCCGGAGGGACTCCATGAAGCTCATCGCCTCGGCCTCCTGACGGAAGGGTGGCGTCGTTGGCGCGGATGGTAGTGTGGTCAGACCAGCCTTGTCAAGACGCAACGCGTGTCAGGCACCCCCCTGGTCCTCCTCGCCCCCCTCGATCCGGGCGTAGGCGGCCAGGCGGTCGTCCAGCAGCTCCCGCGCCTCCCCGGTCCGCCCGCCCTCCAGGAGCTCGATGATGCGCCGGCGGGTGGCCAGGTCCACGATCGGCCCGTCCGCCAGGGGGTTGTAGAAACGGCCGAGCTCCAGGAGGATGCGGTCCACGCGGGCGACGTCCCCGAGGTGGCCCTGGGCCTCGTGGAAGAGCTCGACGGCGTGGTCCTCGCGCTTGCGGAACTTGAGGCCCCGCCGGTGGCGCCGCGTCTCGGGGCTGTCGGGCTCCTCCCCCTCAGCCACGCGGCGCCCCGACCGGCTCGTCGAGGAGGAGCGCGCTCCCCGCGTAGAGGTTCAGGGCGTCGCCCCGCACGTAGCCGCAGACGGTGACGTTGAGCTGCTCGGCCAGCGCCACCGCCATCTCGGTCGGCGAGGTGCGCGAGGCGACCAGCGGCACGCCCATGCGCGCGGCCTTCAGCAGCATCTCGGAGGAGACGCGCCCCGTCGAGAGGAGGATGCGGTCCTCCGTCGGGATGCCGGCCAGGAGCGCCTCGCCCTTCACCTTGTCCACCGCGTTGTGCCGCCCGACGTCCTCGGCCACGACCAGGAGCCGCTCGTCGTCCGCGAGCGCGGCGCCGTGGATGCCGCGCGACTCCCGGTAGTGGACCGCCGCCGCGAAGAGGTCCTTCATGCGGGCCGCGAGGCGGTCGGCCGGGACGCGCAGCGTCGAGTGCAGGCGCGGGAACAGCCGGTGGTCGATGCGGAACGTGATCCCGCCGCCGCAGCCCGAGGTGAGGATGCGCTCGGTGGGGAGCGTGACCGGATGGGTGAGCGTCACCTCCGCGCGGCCGTCCACGGGCGAGACCTCGAGCCGGGCGACCTCGTCGAGCGCGCCGATGACCTTCTCCATCCAGAGGTAGCCCACCACCAGCGCCTCGAGCTTCACGGGCGAGCAGAGGAGGGTGAGAAATTTCTCGCCGTTCACGAAGACCGTCAGCGGCTGCTCGCGCACGATCTCGCCGCTGACCTCCTCGGCCCTCCGCCCGCGTATCCTCAAATAGGTGCGCATGGACCGCTCGCGACGGATTCTAGCGCGGATCGCCGGCCGGATACAGGACGCGGACCAGGACCAGGCCGCGGGCCGGCGCCGTCGGTCCCGCGCGCCTCCGGTCCCGCGCCGCCAGCACCGTCGCGAGCCAGGCCGGGTCGCGCGCCCCGCGCCCGACGTCCACGGCGCTGCCGACCAGGTTGCGCACCATGTGGTGGAGAAAACGATCGGCCGAGACGAGCACGACGACCCGCGCCTTCTTCCGGACGACGTGGAGGGCCCGCACGGCGCACACGGGGTCCTTCTCCCGCCCGGGGGCGGCGCAGAACGCCCCGAAGTCATGCCGCCCGCGCAGCGGGGCCAGCCCCGCGCGCATGGCGCCGACGTCGAGCGGCCACGGCACGTGCCACGCGTGGCGCAGGAGGAGCGGCTGCGGGACCGGCCCGTTGTCGATCAGGTAGGCGTACCGCTTGCCGAGCGCCGCGCGGCGCGCGTCGAACCCCGGCGGCGCCTCCGCGGCCTCCAGCACCCGCACGTCGCGGGGCAGCGCGGCGTTGAGCGCGCCCCGGATCGCGGCACCCGGCAGCGCCGAGCGCGTGGCGAGCGACGCGGTCTGGCGCAGGGCGTGGACGCCGGCGTCGGTGCGGCTCGCGCCCGTCACGCGCGCGTCGGCGCCGAGCACGCGGCGCGCCGCCTCCGTGAGCGCTCCCTGGATCGTGCGGGCGCCGGGCTGGACCTGCCAGCCGCGGTAGCCGGTGCCGTCGTAGGACAGCACCAGGCGGACGGTCCGGGCGGGCGGCGCTATCGCGCGGGCGGGCGGCGGCGCGGCGAGCGCGCCGGGACGAAGGTGAGCCAGACGAGCGCGACGAAGACGATCAGCAGGACGTCCACGATGACCTCGAGCGAGATGCTGGTGAGCGGCGAGCTCCCGACCTGGCGCTTGAGCCAGTCCTCCCGGGCCAGGTCCTTCGGCTCGTAGTAGGCGGGGCTGTAACCCTGGATCGCGTCCACGAACCGGACGACGAAGGGCACCGCGACGTAGGCGGCGACGATGAGCGTGATCAGGACGGCGAAGTGGAAGCGCTCGTTGTAGCCGAAGCGCCGGTGGTAGAAGCGCCGGAATGACATCATCGGCCGCCCCTCCCCGTCCCGGGGGAGCGCCCGGCGCTAGCGGAGCAGCAGCTCGGCGATCTGGACCGCATTCGTGGCCGCGCCCTTGCGCAGCTGGTCGCCGACCACCCAAAAGGTCACGCCGCGCGGGCTCGAGAGGTCCTCGCGGACCCGGCCCACGTAACAGTCGTCCTGGCCCTCCACCACGAGCGGCATCGGGTACCGGTTCCGGGCGGGGTCGTCCCAGAGCCGGAGCCCGGGGAAGCGCGCGAAGAGGTCGCGCGCCTCACCGGCCGTGATCTTGCGCTCGGTCTCCGCCGTCACCGCGACGGAGTGGCACGTGAAGACCGGGACCCGCACGGTCGTCGGCGTCACCGGCAGGCCGGGCGCCTCGAGGATCTTCCGCGTCTCGTGGACGAGCTTCATCTCCTCGCCTGTATAGCCGTCCGGCCCGAACGCGTCGATGTGCGGGATGAGGTTGAAGGCGATCTGGTGCGGGAAGTGCTTCGGCGTGATCGCCTCGCCCCGCGCCCAGGCCAGCGTCTGCTCGCGCAGCTCCGCGATGCCCTTGACCCCGGCGCCGGAGACCGCCTGGTAGCTCGTCGCGATCACGCGGGTCAGGCGCCCGGCGTCGTGCAGGGGCTTGAGCGGCATCACGGTCACGATCGTCGTGCAGTTCGGGCACGCGAGGATGCCCTGGTGCGTCCGCACCGCGTGGGGGTTGATCTCCGGAACGACCAGCGGCACGGCCGGGTCCATGCGGAAGGCGCTCGACTTGTCGATGACGGTCGCGCCGGCCTTGACGATCATCGGCGCGTACTCCCGCGACTGCGCCGAGCCCGCGGAGCAGAACGCGAGGTCCACGCCCTTGAAGGCCGCGGCCTCGATCTTCCGGATGGCGACCGCCTCGCCGCCGAAGGCGACGGTCTTGCCGACCGAGCGCTCGGAGGCGAAGGCGCGCAGCTCGCGCACCGGGAACTTGCGCTCCTCGAGGATCCGGAGCGTCGTCTGGCCCGCCGCGCCGGTGGCGCCGACGACCGCGACCGTGAGCCCCGTGGCCATCAGTACTGCCGCTCCAGCTCGCGCACGATCAGGTCCCCCATCTCCCGGGTGCCGACCGTCCGGCCGCCCGCCGGGGCGATGTCGGCCGTCCGGGCCCCTCCCTCGAGCACCCGCAGCACCGCCGCCTCCACCCGGTCGGCGTCCGGCCCGAGGCTCAGCGAGTAGCGCAGGAGCATCGCCGCCGAGAGGATCGCGGCGATCGGGTTCGCGATCCCCCGCCCGGCGATGTCCGGCGCGGTGCCGTGCACGGGCTCGTAGAGCCCGACCGACCCACCGAGCGACGCCGACGGCAGCATCCCCATCGAGCCCGCGAGGATCGCCGCCTCATCTGACAAAATATCACCGAAGGTGTTCTCGGTCACAATTGTGTCGAACTGGGTGGGCCGCTGGATCAGCGCCATCGCGCAGTTGTCCACCAGGAGGTGGTCGAGCGCCACGTCCGGGTAGTCCCGGGCCACCTGCGTCACGACCTCGCGCCAGAGTTGGGAGACGACCAGCACGTTGACCTTGTCCACCGAGGTCAGGCGCTTCGTGCGCTTGCGGGCCACCTCGAAGCCCATCCGGGCGATGCGCTCGATCTCGCGCGAGGTGTAGGCCATGGTGTTGATCGCCCGCGCGCCGCCGTCGGCGAAGCGCTCGACGCCGCGCGGCTCGCCGAAGTAGAGCCCCCCCGTCAGCTCGCGGATCACCATGAGGTCGGTGCCCTCGACGACCGAGCGCTTGAGGGGCGAGGCGTCCACCAGCATCGGGAAGCACTTCGCCGGGCGCAGGTTGGCGTAGAGGTCGAGCTCCTTGCGGAGCGCCAGCAGGCCCCGCTCGGGCCGGGTCTCGTGGGGGACGGCGTCCCACCGGGGGCCGCCGACCGCGCCGAAGAGGATGGCGTGGGACCCCCGGCAGAGGTCGAGCGCGCCGGGCGCCAGCGGCGCGCCGGTGGCATCGATGGCGGCGCCGCCGACGAGCGCCTGCTCGAACTCGAACCCCTGGCCCGCGCCCTTGCCGACGGTCTTGAGCACGCGGACCGCCTCGGCCGTCACCTCCTGCCCGATCCCGTCGCCGGGCAGGACCGCGATCTTCCACGTCGTCATCTAGGGGCCGACCTCCTTCACCCGCTGGACGGTCGGCTGGGCCAGGCGGTTGAGCGCGCTGAGGTAGGCCCGGGCGCTGGCCTCGATGACGTCGGTGGACGAGCCCTTGCCCGAGACCACGGTGCCGTCGAAGTCGACCTTCATCGAGACTTCGCCGATCGCGTCCTTGCCGGAGGTCGCGGCCCGGAGCGAGTAGTCCTGGAGCCGGCCCTTGAGCCCGGTGATCGCGTCGATCGCCGCCAGCACCGCGTCCACCGGGCCGTCGCCGACCCCGGAGTCCTGGAAGACCTGGTCCTCCTTCTTGAGCTTGATCGTCGCCGACGGCACCACGCCGGTGCCGCTGATCACGTGGAGGTACGCGATCTCGTAGCCCGCGGCCGTCTGGGTGGCCTCGTCGGTCACGATGGCCATCAGGTCCTCGTCGTAGACCTCCTTCTTGCGGTCGGCGAGGTCCTTGAACGCCTTGTACGCCCGGTCGAGCTCGGGCCCGGCGAGGGCGAACCCGAGGTCCTTGAGCCGTGCGGCCAGCGCGTGGCGGCCGGAGTGCTTGCCGAGCACGAGCTTGTTCGACGGCCGCCCGATGTCCTCGGGCCGCATGATCTCGTAGGTGAGCTTCTCCTTGAGCACGCCGTCCTGGTGGATGCCCGCCTCGTGCGCGAACGCGTTCTCGCCGACGATCGCCTTGTTGGGCTGGACGTGGATGCCCGTGATGTGCGACAGGAGCCGCGAGGCCTTGAAGATCTCCTCGGTCTTGACGCGCGTCTCGACCCCGAAGAAGTCCTTGCGGGTCCGGAGCGCCATCACGATCTCCTCGAGCGAGGCGTTCCCGGCCCGCTCGCCGATGCCGTTGATGGTGCACTCGACCTGGCGGGCGCCGCTCATGACGGCCGTCAGCGAGTTGGCCACCGCCTGCCCGAGGTCGTTGTGGCAATGGACGGACAGGACGGCCTTGTCGATCCCCTGGACGCTCGAACGGATGCGCGCGATCCGCTCGCCCCACTCCTTCGGGATCGCGTAGCCGACGGTGTCCGGGATGTTGATCGTGCGCGCGCCGGCCTCGATCACGGCCGAGAGCACGTCGCACATGTAGTCGAAGTCCGAGCGCGAGGCGTCCTCGGGCGAGAACTCGACGTCCTCGCAATAGGCGCGGGCGTGGCGCACCGCCTCCACCGAGGCCTTCAGCACCTCGGCGCGCGACTTCCGCAGCTTGTACTTCAGGTGGATGTCCGAGGTCGCGACGAACGTGTGGATCCGCGGCTTCTTCGCGTACTTCACCGCCTCCCAGCACCGGTCGATGTCCCCGAGGCCGACGCGGGAGAGGCCGCAGATGGCCGGCGCGTTGTCCAGCGTGCCGACCTGCTTGGCCACCTGGCGCGTGGCCTCGAAGTCGTCGTCCGAGGAGATCGGGAACCCGGCCTCGATGACGTCCACCTGCAGCCGGGCCAGCTGCCGGGCCATCTCGAGCTTCTCCATCGTGTTCATCGAGAACCCGGGCGATTGCTCGCCGTCCCGCAACGTCGTGTCGAAGATGATGACGCGCTCCATGTGACCCCCCTGACTCACGGATGTTCCTTCGCCGGATGCTCCCCCGGCGCGGCCGCGGGCGTGCGTCCGACGATCAGGCGCCGGACGGGCCCGGACACCGCGTAGCCGGCGAACACCACAAAGAGAAACAGCTCGTGGTTCGTGGCGACGATCATGACGCCCAGCACGACGATCAGCAGCGTCTGCAGCGGCCGCCGGCGGGCGAAGTCCACTTCCTTGAAGGACCAGTACCGGAAGGTGGAGACCATCAGCAGCGCGACCAGGTAGGTCCCCACCGCGATCGAGACGAGGAGCCAGCGCGTGGCCGGCGCGCCCTGGAGCAGCAGCACCGCCGAGCCCACGACGCCGGCGGCGGCCGGCGTCGACAGGCCGACGAAGAACCGCCGGTCCGTCGTCCCGGTGTAGACGTTGAAGCGCGCCAGGCGCAGCGCCCCGCAGATGACGAACAGGAAGGCGCCGAACCAGGCCGGGCGCCCCAGCACCGACAGCGCGAACGAATAGACCAGGAAGGCCGGCGCCACGCAGAACGACACCACGTCGGCCAGCGAGTCGAACTCGAGCCCGAACTGGCTCGTGGCCTTCATGAGGCGCGCCACCCGGCCGTCGAGCAGGTCCATGACCATGGCCACGAAGATCGCCAGCGCGGCCTCGGTGTAGCGGTTCTCGACGGTCAGCAGGAGCGCGAAGAAGCCGCAGAAGAGGTTGCCGGTCGTCAGCAGGCTCGGGAGCAGGAAGATCCCCTGCCGGCGCCGCTCGCGCAGCTCGTGCCAGCGCCGGCGGCGCGGGCCCTTGGCGTGTCTTCGGATCATGGCCGTGCGAGGTGAGCCGCGTCGCGCGGCGAGCCGAGCGGTGAAATGGTTCGAAAACTCACGCCAGTATCCCCAGGACGGTGACGCCGCCGGTGACGTGGTCGCCCGTCCGGACGCGCACGTCGGCGCCGCGCGGCATCAGGCAGTCGGTGCGCGAGCCGAACCGGATCAGGCCGAAGCGCTCGCCGGCGGCGAGCTTGTCGCCGGCCCCCACGCGGCAGACGATCCGGCGCGCCACCACGCCGGCGATCTGGACCACGGTGATCCGCGCGGCCTCGCCCTGCAGGTGCACGGTGCAGCGCTCGTTCAGCTCGCCCGCGTCGTCGCGGTAGGCGGCGACGAACCGGCCGCGCGCGTAGGCGACGCCGACCACGAGCCCGGCGATCGGCGCGCGGTTGACGTGCACGTCGAGCGGCGAGAGGAAGATGGCGACCCGCACGGCCGGCCCGACGAACGGGTCCTCCGTCGCCTCGACGGCCACCACGCGGCCGTCGGCGGGCGCCAGCACGCCGCCCGGCACCGACGGCACCGCCCGCTCCGGGTCCCGGAAGAATCCGAGCGAGGCGAGCGCGGCGGCCGCGAACGGCAGGGCCAGGCCCCGCCGGCCCGTCAGCGCGAGCCCGGCGGCGATCGCCGCCGGGACCGCGATGAAGGGCCAGCCCTCGCGGGCGACGGGGATCCGGTCCATCAGCCCATCCGCGGCGGCTTGATCCAGGACATCATCTTGCGCAGCCGCGCGCCGACCTCCTCGATCGGGTGCTCGGCGTCGCGCCGGCGCATCGCCAGGAAGCCGGCGCGGTTGGCCTGGTTCTCCAGCACCCACTCGCGCGCGAACTGGCCCGACTGGATCTCGGCCAGGATCTTCCGCATCTCGGCCTTCGTCTCGGGGCTCACGACGCGCGGCCCGCGCGTGTAGTCGCCGTACTCGGCCGTGTCCGAGACGGAGTAGCGCATGTACGCGAGCCCGCCCTGGTAGAAGAGGTCCACGATGAGCTTCATCTCGTGCATGCACTCGAAGTACGCCACCTCGGGCTGGTAGCCCGCCTCCACCAGCGTCTCGTAGGCGGCCTTGATCAAATGCGAGATGCCGCCGCAGAGCGTCGTTTGTTCCCCGAACAGATCGGTCTCGGTTTCTTCTTTGAATGTGGTTTCGATCACGCCGGCGCGGGTGCAGCCGACGCCCCGGCCGTAGGCGAGGGCGAGGTCCCGGGCCGTGCCGCTGACGTCCTGGTACACGGCCAGGAGCGCGGGGACGCCCGGCCCCTGGGTGAAGAGGTCGCGCATGACGTGGCCCGGCGCCTTCGGCGCGATCATGGTCACGTCCACCTCGGGCGGCGGCACCACCTGGTTGAAGTGGATGTTGAAGCCGTGCGCGAACATCAGCATCTTGCCCCGGCCGAGCCCGCCCCGGATCTCGGCCTCGAACACCTGGCGCTGGCTCTGGTCGGGCAGCAGGATCATGATCACGTCGGCCCTCTGGGCGGCCTCGTTCACGGTTTGCACCCGGAGCCCTTCCTTCTCGGCCTTGGCCCAGCTCTTCGAGCCCTTGTAGAGGCCGACGACGACGTCCTGGCCGGAGTCCTTGAGGTTGAGCGCGTGGGCGTGGCCCTGGCTGCCGTAGCCGACGATCGCGATCTTCTTGCCCTTGAGCAGGCCGAGATCGGCGTCCTGGTCGTAGTAGATCTTCGCGGCCATGATCTCCCGTTCCTTTCTGCGGTGGAGTTAGTCGGCGAACCCGACGACCCGGGGATCGTCCGAGACCCGCGCCTTCTTCGGCTCGGCCTTCTTGACGCGCGTCTTCGGCCCCCGCGCGATCGCGACCTTGCCCGTGCGCACCAGCTCCTGGATCCCGAGGGGGCGGAGCAGCTCGAGCAGCGCCTCGAGCTTGCCTTCGTCGCCCGTCGCCTCCAGCGTGTAGCTCGCCGGCGTCACGTCCACGACCTTGGCGCGGAAGATGTCGGCGACCCGGAGGATCTCGGCCCGGTTCGTGGGCTCGGCGTTCACGCGGACGAGGATCAGCTCCCGCTCGACGTGGCTCTCGTCGGTCAGGTCGGTGACCTTGATCACGTCGATGAGCTTGTGGAGCTGCTTGGTCACCTGCTCGATGATGAACTCGTCGCCGCGCACGACGATCGTCATGCGCGACACCGTCGGGTCGAGCGTCTCGCCGACGGACAGGCTCTCGATGTTGTAGCCGCGGGCCGAGAACAGCCCGGCGACCCGCGACAGCACGCCGAACTTGTTCTCGACCTGGATCGCGATGGTGTGCTTGCGGGGCTCGTTGCCGTTCTGCATCAGAAGCCCGTCTGCGCCTTCGCGGCCTTGTCCTTCGCGGCCGCGCCGGGGTCCTCGAGGATCATGTCGGTGTTGGCGCCGCCCGCCGGCACCATCGGGAACACGTACTCCCACTTGTCCACGCACACGTCCACGACCACGGGCCCGGGCGTGGCGAAGGCCTCTTCCAGCGCCGGCACCACCTCGGACGGCTTGGTGGCGCGGATGCCGGCGCAGCCGTACGCCTCGGCCAGCTTGACGAAGTCGGGGCTGGGCCCCAGATCGATCGAGCAGAACCGGCCCTTGTAGATGATCCCCTGCCACTGGCGGACCATGCCGTGGCCGCCGTTGTTGATGATGATCGTCTTCACCGCGAGGCCGTTGTCGTGGCACGTCGCCAGCTCCTGGCTGTTCATCTGGAACGAGCCGTCGCCGTCGATGTTCACCACGAGCCGGTCCGGCCAGGCCGCGGCCACCCCCATCGCGGTGGGCAGCCCGTAGCCCATGGTGCCGAGGCCGCCCGAGGTGCACCACCGCCGCGGGTGCTTGAACCGGTAGTACTGCGCCGCCCACATCTGGTGCTGACCCACGCCGGTCACGATCATGGCCTCGCCGCGCGTGAGATTCGAGATCTCCTGGATCACGTACTGCGGCTTGATCGCGTCGTCGGACCAGCCGAAGTGGAACGGGTGCGCGCGCTTCCAGTCGGCGATCTGCGCCGCCCACTGCTTGCGCGCCTCCTTGGCGAGCGAGGCCACGTCCTCGCGCAGCTCGTCCTTGACCGCCGCGATCAGCGCGCGGAGGACCCGCCGGCAGTCGCCGACGATCGGCACGTCCACCTTGATGTTCTTCGAGATGGACGACGGGTCGATGTCCACGTGGACGATCTCCGCGTTCGGCGCGAACGCGTCCACCCGCCCCGTCACCCGGTCGTCGAAGCGGGCGCCGACGGCCACCAGCACGTCCGCGTGGTGCACGGCCATGTTGGCGTAGTAGCTGCCGTGCATGCCGAGCATGTCGAGCGACAGCGGGTGCTCCATCGGGAACGCGCCGAGCCCCATCAGCGTCTGGGTGACCGGGATCTGGGTGAGCTCGACCAGCTCGGCCAGCTCGGCGCTGGCGTCGGCGGAGATCACGCCGCCGCCCACGTAGAGCACGGGCTTGCGGGCCCGCAGCATCAGCCGGGCCGCGCGCTTGATCTGCCCCGGGTGCCCGTCGTAGTTCGGGTTGTACGAGCGCATCTGCACCTTGTCGGGCCAGACCAGCTCGGCCTCCTTCACCAGCACGTCCTTCGGCAGGTCCACGTGCACCGGGCCCGGCCGCCCGGTGGACGCGATGTGGAAGGCCTCGCGGAGGATCGGCCCGAGATCCTTGCCGTCCTTCACCAGGAAGTTGTGCTTGGTGCACGGGCGCGTGATCCCGACGTTATCGGCCTCCTGGAACGCGTCGTTCCCGATGAGGTGCGTCGGGACCTGTCCCGTGAGCGCGACGATCGGGATCGAATCCATCAGCGCGTCCTGGAGCGCCGTCACGAGGTTCGTCGCCGCCGGCCCCGAGGTGACCAGGCAGACGCCCACCCTCCCCGTCGTCCGCGCGTACCCCTCCGCGGCGTGCCCGGCCGCCGCCTCCTGGCGGACCAGGATGTGGCGCAGGCCCTCGAAGTCGTAGAGCACGTCGTAGATGGGCAGCACGGCGCCGCCGGGCAGGCCGAAGATCGTGTCCACGCCCTCCCGCTTGAGGCCCTCGAGAAGGATGCGCGCTCCGGACATTCTCACCACCGTTCCTCCTACAGGAGCCCGGCCGTGGCCAGGACTTCCTTGATGTCGTCCACGGCGTCGCCGTCGGGGGTGCCGAGCGGCTGCCGGCACGGCCCGCCGTAGAAGCCCTGCAGGTCGAGCGCGGCCTTGAGGCCCCCGATGCCGTAGCGGCCGGGAATTCCACGATCGGCGGCCATCATCCGGGCCGCGATCTCCCGGGCCTCCTCCCACCGCCCGCCCCGGGCCAGCGCGTACACGTCGCAGAACTCGCGCGCCGAGATCAGGCCGAGCGCCAGGATCCCGCCCGACGAGCCGATGGCGAGCGACGGCAGGAGCGCCGAGGCGGCGCCGACCAGGACGTGGAACGTCTTGGGCGTCTGGTCGATGATCTGCGCGGCCTGCGGGATGTTGCCCGAGGAGTCCTTGATGCCGGCGACGTTCGGGTGCATCGCGATCCTGGCGACGGTCTCGGCCTCGAGGTTGATCCCGGTGTTGACCGGGAAGTTGTAGATCACGATCGGGATCGGCGAGGCGTCGGCCACCGCGACGTAGTGGCGCACCTGCGCCGCGGCCTGGCTCATGGCCTTGGTGAAGTAGTGCGGCGTGATCACGATCGCCGCGTCCGCGCCGAGCTCGGCCGCGCGCTTCGATTGTCGGATGGTGTGGAGCGTCGAGTTCGTCCCCGTCCCCGCGATGAACGTCTTGTCTCTCGGGATGGCCTCGCGCGCCGCGACCAGGACCCGCTCGCGCTCGCTCTCGGAGAGCATCGGGAACTCGCCGGTCGAGCCGAGCACCACGTAGCCCGCGAGGGCCGTCGCGTTCCACTTCGCGAGGTTCGCCTGGAGCCGTTCGGGCGCAACGTCGTCGCCGCGGAACGGGGTGGTGACCGGGATGAAGACGCCCTCGAAGCTAGGCATGGGAGGTCCCTTCCGACGCGTGGCGCGCCTTGATTCGCGCCTGGGCCGCCGCCAGGCGCGCGATGGGGATCATGAACGGCGAGCACGACACGTAGGTCATGCCCACCTTGTGGCAGAACTCGACCGACGACGGCTCGCCGCCGTGCTCGCCGCAGATGCCGATCTTGAGGTCGGGCCGCACCCGCCGCCCGCGCTCGATGCCGATCTTCACCAGCTCGCCCACGCCCTCCTGGTCGAGCACCGAGAACGGGTCGCTCGGCACCAGGCCGTTGTCCAGGTAGAACGGCAGGAACTTGGCGACGTCGTCGCGGCTGTAGCCGTAGGTCAGCTGGGTCAGGTCGTTGGTGCCGAAGGAGAAGAACTCGGCGTCCTGGGCGATCTGGTCGGCGATCAGCGCCGCCCGCGGCACCTCGATCATGGTGCCGATCAGGTACCCCACCGGCACCCCCATCTCGGCGACGACGCCGTCGGCCACCGTCTTGGTCTGCTCCCAGGCGCGCCGCATCTCCCCCACGGTGCCGGTGAGCGGGATCATGATCTCGGGCTCCACCCGCCCGCCCTGCGCGGCCACGCTGCAGGCGGCCTCCATGATCGCGCGCACCTGCATGCCGTAGATCTCGGGGTTGGTGAGGCCGAGCCGGCAGCCGCGGTGGCCGAGCATGGGGTTGGCCTCGCGCAGCTTCTCCACCGTCGCGATCAGCAGGTCGAGCTTCTGCTGGCGCTCCGGGTTGATGCCGAGCGCCTCGAGCCGCGCCCGCTCCTCGACCAGCTCCTTGTACTCCTTGGGGTTCGGCAGGAACTCGTGGAGCGGCGGGTCGAGCAGGCGGATCGTCACCGGCAGGCCGTCCATCGCGCGAAAGATGCCGACGAAGTCCTCGCGCTGGAACGGCAGGAGCCGCTTCACGGCCGCGTGCCGGGCGGCGCCGTCCGCCGCCATGATCATCTCGCGCACGAGGGGGATCCGGTCGGCCGCGAAGAACATGTGCTCGGTGCGGACGAGCCCGATCCCCTCGGCGCCGAGCTCGCGGGCCTTCGTCGCGTCCTCGGGCGTGTCGGCGTTCGCGCGCACCCCGAGGGTGCGGGCCTGGTCGGCCCACCCCAGAAACTCCCGGAACTCGTCGCGCAGCTCGGGCTCGAGCAGCTCCACCGCGTCGAGGATCACCTCGCCGGTGCCCCCGTCGATCGCGATCACGTCGCCCTCGCGGACGGTGCGGCCGTTGACCGTGAACATGCCCCGCGCCTCGTCCACCACCAGCTCGCCCGCGCCGACCACGCACGACTTGCCCATGCCGACGGCCACCACCGCGGCGTGGGAGGTGCGGCCACCCCGCGCGGTGACGATCCCCTCCGCCGCGTACATCCCCGCCACGTCCTCGGGCGAGGTCTCCGGCCGGACGAGGATGACCCGCTGGCCCCGCTTGGCCCACTCCACCGCGTGGTCGGCGCCGAAGACGACCTGCCCGACGGCGCCGCCCGGCGCCGCGGGGAGGCCCCGCGCGAGCAGGCGCCCGGAGCGGATCGCGGCGGCCTTGTCCGCGTCGTCGAGCCGCGGGCGCAGGACCTGGTGCAGATCCTGGGGCCGCACGCGGAGGAGCGCCGTGTGGCGATCGATGACGCTCTCCTTCTCGAGGTCCACCGCGACCCGCACCGCGGCCGCCGCCGAGCGCTTGCCCGAGCGCGTCTGCAGCAGGTACAGCTTGCCCTCCTGCACGGTGAACTCGATGTCCTGCATGTCCTTGTAGTGGCGCTCGAGCCGGTCGGCGATGGCGAGGAGCTCGTCGTACACCTGCGGCATCCGCCGGCGGAGCTCGTCGATGTGCTCGGGCGTGCGGAGGCCCGCCACGACGTCCTCGCCCTGCGCGTTGGCGAGGAACTCCGCGTAGAACTGCCGGTCGCCCGTGCGCGGGTCGCGCGTGAAGGCCACGCCCGTGCCCGACGTCTCCCCGAGGTTGCCGAACACCATCGCCATCACGGTCACGGCCGTGCCCCAGTCCGACGGAATGCCGTGGATGCGCCGGTACTCGACGGCCTTCTTGGCGAACCAGGACTGGAACACCGCGTCGATGGCGAGGCGGAGCTGCTCGGCCGGGTCTTGCGGGAACGGGGCGCCCGAGCGCCGGGCCACGATGTCCTTGGAGGCCTCGACGACCTCGCGCAGGGCCTCGGCCGGCACGTCCGGGTCGGCCGCGACGCCGAGCCGGGCCTTGACCGCCTGCAGCGGCTCCTCGAAGGCCTCGCGCTTGATGCCGAGGACCACGCTGCCGAACATCGCGATGAACCGCCGGTAGCAGTCCCAGGCGAAGCGATCGTTCTTCGTCCAGGCGGCCAGGCCGAGCACCGTCTGGTCGTTGAGGCCGAGGTTGAGGACGGTCTCCATCATGCCGGGCATCGAGACCCGCGCGCCCGAGCGGACCGACACGAGCAGCGGCCGCCGGGCGTCGCCGAAGGCGAGCGCGGCCACGCGCTCGAGCTTCCGGAGGCTTTCGAGCGCCTGCTCCCACAGCCCGTCCGGCCACTGGCGGCCGGCCTTGTTGTAGCGGGCCCACGCCTGGGTCGTGATCGTGAACCCGGGCGGCACCGGGATGCCGAGGTTCGTCATCTCGGCGAGCTCGCAGCCCTTGCCGCCGAGCAGGTTGCGCATCAGGGACGAGCCTTCGGCCTGGCCTCCCCCGAAGGAATAGACGTACTTCGTCATCGGCGCGGGTCTCCGTCCTGACGATGGAAAAAGTCCTTAAATATTACCATCATCCCTCCACCATCCTCATGCCGTAACACAAAGGGCCACGGGTCGTTCGACCCGTGGCCCCGGAACCTCTCATCGCCACGGGCCCGTCTCCTGCCCGTGGCATCCGACGTCGTGCTAGTCCGCGGATGCTCCGGGCAGGCCCGGCAGCGCCAGGAGCGGAAGGCCCAGCGACAACACCCGCAGCGTGGTCTCACGCATGATCGGCGAGTATACGGGAGCCCACGGGCGCCGGTCAAGCCTCACGGCGCGCGCCGCGGCGGCGCGGCCGGCCGTCCGGCCCGAGCACCAGCTCCTCCACGGCGTCCAGGTGAGCCACCATCGCCCGGCGGGCCCCGGCGACGTTGCGCCGGCCGATGGCCTGGAGGATCCGCTGGTGGTCCTGGTGCGAGCGCGCGGGGCGTCCGGGCGTGTTGAGCGACTCCTCCCGGCTCTGGGTCAGGAGGTCCATGATCGCGTTCACCAGCCGCGTGATGGCGCGGTTGTGCGCCGCGGCGCCGATCGCCGCGTGGAACTGGGCGTCCTGCGTGACGCCGGTCTTGCCCGCCGCCACCTCCTTGGCCTGCTCCTCGAGGATCCGCTCCATCTCGTGGAGCTCCTCGGGGGTCGCGCGGGTGGCGGCGAGCGCGGCGATGGCCGGCTCCAGGAGCCGCCGCGCCTCGAAGAGCTCCCCGATCGCCTCGCGCTGGGAGACCATCACGCGCGCGAGCGGCTCGACCAGCGCCTCCACGGAGGCCTCGCGGACGAACGTCCCCTCGCCCGGCCGGATCTCGATGAACCCGAGGCTCTCCAGCGCGCGCAGCGCCTCGCGCACGGACGTCCGGCTCACGACGAACTTCTCGGCCAGGTCGCGCTCGGGCGGCAACCGGTCGCCGCTCCTGAGCCGCCCCTCGGCGATCATCGCCTTCACCTGGCGGACGATCTCCTGGTAGATGCGCGTGGACTTGATCGGCGCGATCTCCATGCCGCGCTCGGGCCGGTCGCCGCCGGCCGGCTCCCGCGTGGGGGTATCCATGGCCTCAGGACGCCTCGGGCACCCCGGCGCGGTGCCGGCGCCCGCGCGCCAGCCACCAGCCGAGCGCGGTGAGCAGGAGGCCGAGCCCGACCGGCAGCGGGTAGTGCAGGGCCTCGCCGACCGGGCCGAGCCAGCCGCCCATCACGCGGTCCTTCAGTATCATCTCGCCCGCCACGTAGCCGAGGATCCCGCCCCCGAGCCAGATGATCCACGGGAACCGGTTCATGAGCTGGGCCAGGATCCCGCTCCCCCACACCACCAAGGGCAACGAGAAGGCGATCCCGAACGCCACCAGCACCAGGTCGCCGTGGGCGGCGCCGGCGACGGCCAGCACGTTGTCCAGGCTCATCACCACGTCGGCGACGATGATGATCCAGATCGCCTCGAAGAGCGAGGTGCCGCGGCGGCCCTTCTCGCCCTCGCCGCCCTCCTCGGTCCCCTGGCGCACCAGCTTGACGGCGATCCAGATCAGCAGGAGACCGCCGACGAACTGGAGGAGGGGGATCTTCAGCAGATAGGTGATGATCGTGATGAAGATCAGCCGCAACCCCACCGCGCCCATCGATCCCCAGATACGGCCCCAGAACTGCTGGCGCCGCGGCAGCGTCCGTACCGCGAGGGCGATGACCAGGGCGTTGTCCCCGGCCAGCGTCAGGTCGAGGATGACGATGGCCAGCCAGCGCGTCCAGAACTCGGGATCCATGAGGAAGCTCATCGGGACGGTGTCTCCGGCCGGCTCAGGTCTCCCGCGGGACCGGCGGCGGGCTCGGCACGCCCCGCAACCGGCGCCACCACGGGGTCAGGAGCGGCAGCGCGAAGAAGAAGACGGCGAGCGCGGTGATCACGCCCGCGATCGGGCGCGTGACGAAGATCGCCAGCGAGCCCTGCGACATGATGAGGCTCTGACGGAGCGCGTTCTCGGCCAGGTCGCCGAGGACGAGGGCCAGCACGAGCGGCGCCAGCGGATAGTCGAGCTTCTTGAACACGTAGCCGATCACGCCGAACACGAGCATATACCAGATGTCGATCATGCTGTTGTGGACGGCGTACGACCCGATCGCGCACACCACCACGATGAGCGGGGTGAGGATCGCGAACGGGATCTTCAAGATGGCGGCGAAGAAGGGCACGAACGCCAGCACCATCAGGACGCCGATGACGTTGCCCGTGTACATGCTGGCGATCAGCCCCCAGACGAAGTCCGGATTCTCCTTGAACAGCATCGGGCCGGGTTGCAGGCCCCAGATGATCAGCCCCCCCAGCATCACGGCCGCCGTCGGTGACCCGGGGATCCCCAGCGTGATCATCGGCAGCATGGCGGCGACGCCCGCCGCGTGGGCCGCCGTCTCGGGCGCGACGATCCCTTCCAGCTCGCCCTTGCCGAACCGCTCCGGGTGGCGCGAGAACCGCTTGGCGAACGCGTAGCTCATGAACGAGGCGGGGGTCGCGCCGCCGGGCTTGAAGCCCATCCAGAAGCCGATCACGGAGCCGCGGACGAACGTGCGCCAGTAGCGCGGCAGGATCTTCCACGTGTCGAGCACGACGCGGAGGTTCATGCGCGTGGTGGCCCCCCGGAACTGGAGTCCCTCCTCCACCGACAGGAGGATCTCGCCGATCCCGAACAGCCCGATGACGGCCACGATGAAGTCGAAGCCCTTCATGAGGTCGGTGAACCCGAACGTCAGGCGGAGCTGCCCGGTCACGATGTCGAGCCCGACCGTGGCCAGGATGAAGCCGAGCAGGATCGAGACGAGCGACTTGAGCGGGTTGCCGCCGCCGAGCCCCACGAAGCTCGAGAACGTCAGGAGCTGGATCGCGAAGAACTCGGGCGGGCCGAACTTCAGCGCGATCTCGGCCAGGAGCGGCGCGAAGAACGTGATCAGGACGATCGAGAACAGCGCGCCGACGAACGACGAGGTGAACGCCGCGGTGAGCGCCTGGCCGCCCTGGCCCTGCCGGGCCAGCGGGTAGCCGTCGAACGTGGTCGCCACCGACCACGGCTCGCCCGGGATGTTGAAGAGCACGGAGGTGATCGCGCCGCCGAAGAGGGCGCCCCAGTAGATCGAGGTCAATAAGATGATCGCCGAGGTCGGCGGCATCGTGAAGGTGAGCGGCAGCAGGATCGCCACGCCGTTCGCGCCGCCGAGGCCCGGCAGCACGCCGATCACCGTGCCGAGCGTGATGCCGAGGACCGCGATGAAGAGATTGAAGGGCGTGAACGCGATCTGGAAGCCGAGGAAGAGATTCTCGAGGCCCACCGCTCAGTGCCCGAGCCACGCTTCGAGCGGGCCCTTGGGCATCGGCACCAGGAACCATTTCTCGAAGAGGAGGAACGCCGCGACCGCGATGCCGACCGACAGGCCGACCACCGTGCCCCAGCGGTGGCGGCCGATCCACCGCATGTAGAAGCCCGTGTAGAGCGCCGAGGCGACGTAGAGGCCGACGAACTGCGTCACGACCACGAGCGCCGCCGCCGGCCAGATCACCTTGAGGACCGGCCCCAGCTGCGCGCGGCTCACGAACGGGCGCTGGCGGCGGCGCGCCAGCGCCCGCCCGAAGGTCACGGCCGACACCGCCCCCATGAGGAGGGCGAGCCAGAAGGGAAAGAACCCGCTCTTCGGCCCGTCGGTCCCCCACCCGATGCCGAGCCGCGCGGCGTCGACGATGACGACGCCGGCGACCAGCATCAGGGCCCCGGCCGTGACGAGGTCGGCGGCGCGCATCTACTTCTTGAGGAGGCCGCCCTTCGCCATCAGCTCCCGGTGGAGCTGCTCGGCGCCCTCCACCCACTTCACGTACTCGGCGCCCGTGGCGAACGCCGGCTTGAGCGCGCCCCTGGACAGGTACTCCTTGAACTCCGGCGTGTCGTAGACCTTCTTGAGGAAGCCCACGTACCACTCCACGGCGTCCTTCGGCATGTCGGGCGCGCCGAAGATCCCGCGGAGCATGTTGTACTGGATGTCCAGGCCGAGGGCCTCCTTGACGGTCGGAATCTCCTTCCAGTCGGCGTCCGGAATCCGCGCCCCGTCGAAGACGGCCAGGGGCCGCACGCGCCCGGCCTTCCAGTGGCTCACGCATTCGATCGGGTTGTTGACCGTCGAGTCCACGTGCTTGCCGACGAGGTTGACGCACACCTCGCCACCGCCCTTGAACGGCACGTAGATGAACTTGAGCCCGAGCGCCTGCTCGAGCTGGATCGTGATGATCTGGTCCTCCTGGGCCGAGCCGGTGCCGCCCATCTTCATGCCGGTCGGCTTCTCCTTCACCGCCGCCAGGTACTCCCGGGCCGTCTTGTAGGGCGTCTCGGCGTTGACCCAGAGGATGAACTGGTCGAGGGCCATGCGCGCGATCGGCGTCAGGTCCCTCCAGCCGAAGGGCACGCCGGTGTGGAGCGGCGTCGTGAACAGGTTCGAGAGCGTGATGATGATCGTGTGGGCGTCGCCCTTCTTGCTCTTGACGTGCAGGAACCCCTCGGCGCCCGCCCCGCCGGACTTGTTGACGACGATGAAGGGCCGCGGGGTGAGCTTGTGCTTCTCGGCGAGGCCGGCGATGAGGCGCGCCATCTGGTCGGCGCCGCCGCCGGTGCCGGCGGGGATCACGAACTCGATCGGCTTGGTGGGCTCCCACGCCTGGGCGGGCGTGGGCGCCGCGAGCAACCACGAGGCGAGAGCGACGAACACGGCCGTGCGAGCGATCAGTCTCATCGGTGCCTCCTTCGGCGCGTAGAGCGATCGTCCTAGTGCATGAGCCCCCAGACAACGCGGGCCGGGCGTTCAGCACGCCCGGCCCTTCGTGAGACTGCCAGCTCGCCGGAAGCTCCCGGGCCGCGAGCGCCGCCTTCGTCGCGTCGAGACGCCTGAACGGCACCACCGCCGGGATCTCCCACGTGGTCCACATCTCGTCCACCTTCCGCTGGAAGTACGCCAGGTCCTCCTCGGTGAAGTGGGCGAAGCGGCCCTGCTTGAGCAGGTACTCGCGGACCGGCTTGCGGGCCCGCCCCTCCACGATCGCCTTGGTCTTGCCATAGTACTTCAGCTGGCCGTCCTCGACTTCGTAGAGCGGGAAGATGCCGGTCTCGATGGCCAGCTCGCCGAGCTCGTGCGAGAGCATCGGGTCGTAGTCCCAGCCCTTCGGGCACGGGTCGAGCGAGTGGATGAACGTCGGCCCGCCGATCGTCAGCGCCCGGCGCACCTTGTTCATCATCTCCACGGCGTAGGAGGCACAGACCGTGGCGACGTAGCGGCACTCGGGGTGGCCCGCGGCCAGCATCCCCGCGGTGTTCTTCTTCCAGCGCGTGTGGATGATCCGCACGGCCTTGCCGGGCGGGCTGAACGTCGTGTGGGCGCCGTAGGGCGTCGACCCCGAGAGCTGGATGTCGGTGTTGGCGTACGACTCGTTGTCGTAGAGCAGGATGAGGCTGTTGTACTCCTTGTGCGTGAGCGTCGCCGAGATCGCGCCGAGGCCCATGTCGGCGCCGCCCCCGTCGCCGCAGAACGCGATCACGTTGATCGGCTCGGCCTTCATCTTCCCTTTCCGCATCAACGACTTCAGCCCCGCCGCGGTGCCGAGCGCCGCCGAGCCCGACGAGCCGAGCTGGGTGTGCATCCACGGCACCACCCACGGCGTGGTGTAGTACGTCGTGTTCGCGACGTACATGCAGCCGGTCGAGCCGAGCACGATGGTCCGCGGCCCGGCCGCCTTGACCATGAGCTTCATGACCAGCGCCGACTCGCAGCCCTGGCAGGTCCGGTGGCCGGAGGTGAAGTACTCCTCGATCGTGACCTTCTTGACGCCCCGGAAGGGCTCCAGGATCTGCGTCGCGTTCGCGAACGTGGTCGTCTCAGCCATGCGACTCTCCTATTCCCTGACGCCGAGCCAGTGCGTCCTGGTGTCGGACTTGCCGGCCTTCGCGGCACCGTAGCACATGTCGACGGCCTTGTAGACGTCCTCCAGCGTGACCTCGCGGCCGCCGAGACCCGAGATGAACGAGAGCAGCGGCGGGCGCCGCTCGGCGTTGTAGAGAGCAGCCCGGATCTCGTTGGCCACGATCCCCGAATAGAACGGCGAGCCGAACGAGTAGTTGCGGTCGATGACCCCGACGGCCTGCGCCTTCGAGAGCGCCTTCACCAGCCGGTCGGTCGGGAACGGCCGGAACCAGCGCAGCCGGACCACGCCGACCTTCTTGCCCTTGGCACGGAGTTCCCGGACCGCGACCTTGAGCGGCAGTGAGATGGTGCCCATGCCGACCAGGACGATCTCCGCGTCGTCGGTCATGTACTCCTCGAACCACGGGTTGTCCGGGCCGCGGCCGAAGATCTTGCGGAAGTCGGCGTAGGCCTCCTCGATGACGGCGCTGGCCCGCTTCATGGCCTCGTCGTTCTGGCGCCGGATCTCGATGACCCAGTCCTCGTTCGCCTGCGGCGCGACGGTGATCGGGTTGTCGGGGTGGAGCAGCAGGTCGCCGCGGTTGTAGCGCGGCAGGAACGCGTCCACCTTGGCCTTGGGCGGCACCAGCGTCAGCGCCTGGGAGTGGGTCAGGAACGCCCCATCGGCGGAGATCGCGAGGGGCAGAAAGATGCGCCGGTCCTCGGCGACCCGATAGGCGATCAGCGTCGTGTCGAGGGCCTCCTGCGAGGAGTCGATCCACACGAGCATCCAGCCCAGGTCGCGCACGAAGAGGGCGTCGTTGTGCTCGACGCCGAAGGCGCCCGGGTCGTCGAGCGCCCGGTTGCCGACCAGGCAGACCATCGGCACGCGGAGCGGCGGCGTCACCACCAGGCACTCCATCGCGTAGGCCCAGCCCACGCCCGACGAGCCGCAGAACACCCGCGCGCCGACCGTGGACGCGTGCTTGACGATCTCGAACTGGCTGTGCTCGCCCTCGGCCACGATGAACTCGGCGACGAGCTGGCCGCCGGAGATCTTCTTGGCGATCGCCTGCATGACCGTGTCGTACGGCCGGATCGGGTACGCCGTGACGACGTCGAGGTCGGCGAGCACCAGCGCCTCGGCGACGGCCTCGCTGCCCGAGATGAGGAGCTCTTTGTCTTCCGCTGCGGCCGGCGCCGCCTTCGTCGCTACCGCCATGTCTCTGGCCTCCTATTGAAGAGGGCGCGGGCACCCGGGCTTCGCCACGCCCGCGCCCCGCCGGAACCACCGGTTGAGATCGATCATCTGCCGATCAGAGCCCCGACCATGCTATAGGGTCTTCCGGTTCGCGTTCTCGCCCGGAATGCCGGTGGTGATCTCGACGCCGCCCGCGTCGAGGTCGGCCTTCAGCTCCTCCTCGTACTGGCCGCGGAACCGGAAGCCGTGGGAGCGGACCGTGGCCGGCTTGTCGCCGATCGTGGCGGTCATCCAGGTCCGGTAGGCGTCCTTGTCCTTCCGCCACGCCTCCCACTGGCTCGCGTTGTCGTCGAAGAGCGACTCGTTCACCATCGTGATGCACTGCTCGACCGGGCACACCGCCTCGCACACGCCGCAGCCGCAGCAGGCCTCCATGTTCGCGTCGTAGGTGCCGTCGGGCATCACGTCGAAGCAGGAGTCGGGGCACTGGATCCAGCAGAGCGTGCACTTGACGCACGTGTCGAAGTTGATCACCGGCCGCATCGTGCGGGTGGTGAACTTCTTGAAGTAGGGGTTGCGCTCCGGCACGTAGCCCTTGCCCGCCTCCTTCGGCTTGCCGATGGGGATGGCCGGGATCGTCACGCCCTCGCGCATCTCCCACCACTTCGGCATCTGGAACGAGAACGGGATCTCGGCGTTGCCCTCGGTGATCTTCACCGCGCGCGTCTCGATCCGCCCGTAGGCCTTCTTCGCCGACTCGATCTTGAGGTCCGAGCCCCAGTCCATCTCCTTGATGGCCTGGCACACGCCCTCGAGCGTGAGGAAGGACGGGGCGATCTTGGCCAGCGCGCCGAGGATGCGGACCTCGGTGTGGTCCTCCTTGTAGACCCAGAGCCCGGAGAACGAGGCCTTGGCGCGGATGAGCGCCAGCTTGTACGGCGCGTCCTTCTTGTGGATATCTTTCAGCAGCTGATCGAAGGACTGCAGCGACGTCATCAAGACCGTTCCGTCAGGAACGGTCAGCCGGTTGATCGGCTGGAGGCCGTACCAGGCCCAGCTCTCCACGCCCTTGGCGAGCGTGTCGTCCACGCAGATCGTCACGTCCACGTGCTTGGGCTCGTAGCGGGCCATGTTCTGCTCGAGCTCTTCCTTGGTGTCGGCGACGAT
>JACPCH010000101.1 GCA_016179875.1 Candidatus Rokuibacteriota bacterium
ATATCAGCAGCTCTGGCCGGCGGGGCAGATCCTCACGAGCGGGAGGAACTGGGCGAAGGCGAGGGCGAACAGCAACAGGATCGCCAGCAGGAACCAGAAATCCGCCGAGCGGAGGGCGCGGAGCCGGTCCGTCCACCGCGGCTCGCGCGGCGCCGCCGGCGCGTGCGGGTCGGGCCATCCGGCGAGGAGGGCGGCCACGACCTCGCGCAGGCGCTCGAGCTCCTGCGGCTCGAGGCGCGCGAACGCGAGGCCCACGCGGCCGGCGCCCACGGAGCGCACCGTCGCCGCCTCCACCACGATCGGCGGCGCGCCGGCGACGAGGCCGAGCTCCGCCCGCACGCTCGCGCCCTCGGGCACCCGGGCCGCCGTCGTCACGGTGCAGCCGGCGACCGACAGCTCCACGACCTCCCCGGCCGCGCGCTCGCCGTCGCGGATCATCAGGGTCGCCGGGCGATGGAGGACGTGGCGGTCCCAGTCGCGGCGCTCGAGGGTCTGCAGGGTCTGGCGCCGGCCCACCTGGACGGCCCGGAAGCGCCGGCCGCAGACCTGGCAGCGAAAGGGGTAGACGGCGAACGCGCTGAGCAGGCGCTCGAGGGCGCCCGCCCGGTGAGCGCGCCGGACGTGGTGCCGGCCGCACCGCGGGCACCGAAGACCGCCCATGGACAGAGGCTATCATCCCGGGCGTGGTAGGATGAAGTGATGCAGCAGCGCGAAAACATCCGCAACATCGCGATCATCGCCCACGTGGACCACGGCAAGACCACCCTGGTGGACGCCATGCTCTGGCAGTCGGGCCTCTTCCGCGCCAACGAGTCGGTCCCCGAGCGGATCATGGACTCGATCGACCTCGAGCGGGAGAAGGGCATCACGATCATGGCCAAGAACACGGCCATCGCCTACAAGGGCGTCCACATCAACATCGTGGACACGCCCGGCCACGCCGACTTCGGCTCGGAGGTCGAGCGCACGCTCACCCTGGTGGACGGCGTGCTCCTGCTGGTGGACGCCGCCGAGGGGCCGCTGCCGCAGACGCGGTTCGTGCTCAAGAAGGCGCTCGAGGCGGGCCTGCCGCCGATCGTCGTGATCAACAAGATCGACCGGTCGGACGCGCGCCCGGTGGAGGTCCTCGACGAGGTGTACGACCTCTTCATCGACCTCGACGCCGCCGAGGACCAGCTCGACTTCCCCGTGCTCTACACCAACGCGCGGGTGGGCACCGCCACCCGCGACCTCAAGGAGCCGGGCCAGTCGCTCGAGCCGCTGTTCGAGACGATCCTGACCACCGTCCCGGCGCCGCGCTTCGACCCCGCAATGGGACTCCAGTTCCGCGCCGCCATGCTCGACTGGGACGATTACGTCGGCCGGGTCATCATCGGCCGCATCGTCAGCGGCCGGGTCCGCCAGGCCGACCGCGTCGCCGTCGTCCGCCGCGACGGCGCCGTCGAGTACGCGAAGGTGACGGTCCTCTACGGCTACGAGGGGCTGAAGCGCATCGAGATCGCCGAGGCCGGCGCGGGTGACCTGGTCGCGATCGCCGGCATCGAGGCGATCGAGATCGGCGAGACCGTCGCCGACGCCGAGACGCCGGTCGCGCTGCCGCTGATCCGCATCGACGAGCCGACGGTGTCGATGCTCTTCTCCGCGAACGTCTCGCCGTTCGCGGGCAAGGAGGGCCGGTTCGTCACCTCGCCCCAGCTCCGCGAGCGCCTGATGAAGGAGAAGCGCGTCAACGTCGGCATCCGCGTCGAGGAGACCGACTCCCCCGACGCGTTCCGCGTCTCCGGGCGCGGCGAGCTCCAGCTGGCGATCCTGATCGAGATGATGCGGCGCGAGGGGTTCGAGGTCGAGGTGGGCAAGCCCACGATCATCACGCGCGAGGAGGGCGGCCGCACGCTCGAGCCGATGGAGCACCTCGTCATCGACATCCCCGAGGAGCACATCGGCGCGGTCACCCAGAAGATCGGCCCGCGCCGCGGCGCGATGGCGAAGATGGTCAACCACGGCACCGGACGCGTGCGCCTGGAGTACCGCATCCCCGCGCGCGGCCTGATCGGCTATCGCACGGAGTTCCTGACCGACACCCGGGGGACCGGACTCCTGAACCACCTGTTCGACGGGTGGGACGAGTGGCAGGGCGAGATCGCCCATCGACAGAACGGCGCGCTGGTCGCCGACCGCGGCGGCCGCGCCACCGCCTACGCGATCGACAACCTCCAGGCGCGCGGCGTGATGTTCGTCGCCCCGGGCCTCGAGGTCTACGAGGGGATGATCGTCGGCGAGAACGCCCGCGACAGCGATCTGGACGTCAACATCACCAAGGAGAAGAAGCTCACCAACATGCGCGCGTCCACCGCGGACGAGGCCACCAAGCTCACCCCGCCCCGCGTCATGAACCTCGAGCAGTGCCTGGAGTGGGTCCGCGAGGACGAGCTGCTCGAGGTCACCCCGAAGTCGCTCCGCCTCCGCAAGCGCGCGCTCGCCGGCCGCCGTCGCTTCTAGCCGGCGGCGCGTCTCCGCTTGACGGAGACGCGGGAATCGCCGAATCTTTGGCGAGACCACCCAAGGAGACCTCGCCGATGAGCCCATCGAAGTGGTGCGCGCGCTGGCTGGCCGCCGGATCCGCCGCCGTCCTCCTGCTCGTGGTGGCCGCGCCGGCCCGCGCGCAGCAGGCGGCGCCCGAGCCGCCGAAGCCGTTCGGCCCGGATTGGGCGATGTTCGCGGGCTGGGACGTGTTCGTGAAGAAGGGCTGCGGCCAGTGTCACAGCGTGCGCGGCGTCGGCGGCAAGGTCGGGCCGGACCTGGCGCGGGCCCGGAGCGGCGCGGGCTTCTTCGAGCTGGGCGCGGCGCTGTGGAACCACCTGCCCGCCATGGGCGAGCGGATGCGGCAGATGGGGCGGGACCGCCCGACGCTGACGCCCGTCGAGCTGTCGAACCTGCTGGCCTTCCTGTTCACCACCCAGTACAACGACGAGACCGGTGACGCCCGGACCGGCGAGCGGCTGTTCACGTCCAAGGGATGCGTCCGCTGCCACGGCTCGACCGGTCAGGGCGGGGACGGCGGACCGCCGCTCGCGGTCGCCAGGCGCGCCAACTCGCCGGTGATCGTCGCGGCGGCGATGTGGAGCCACGGCCCGCAGATGGCCGCCGCGATGAAGGCCAGGGGCATCACGCGGCCGACGTTCACCGGCAAGGAGCTCGAGGACGTCATCGCCTTCGTCGTCGGGGCCGCGCCGCGCTCGGATCCGGCCGAGACCGTGCAGACCGTCCCCGGCTCGCCGGAGAAGGGCGAGAAGCTCTTCGGCGAGAAGCGCTGCGCCACCTGCCACACGATCGGCGGCAAGGGTGGCAAGGTCGGGCCCGAGCTGGGCCGCGCCCACCACGTCAGCCTCACGCAGTTCGCGGCCACGATGTGGAACCACGCGCCGACGATGTGGGCGAAGCTGAAGGAGCGCGGGCTCGAGGTGCCGCAGCTCGCCGGCCAGGACGTGGCCGACCTCGTCGCCTACCTCTACACCGCGCACTACTTCGACCGGAGCGCGGGCAGCGCCAGCCGGGGCGCGCAACTCGTGCAGAGCAAGGGCTGCCTCAGGTGCCACTCGGTGCGCGGCAAGGGCGGCACGGTGTCGGCCGACTTCGCGACGTCCACCGTCGTCGGCTCGCCGGCGAGCGTCATCGCCGCGCTCTGGAACCACAGCCGCTCGATGGAAGAGCAGGCGCAGAAGCAGAACATGAAGTTGCCGACCCTGAGCGGCGAGGAGCTCGCCGACATCACGCGGTACGTGGGCTCGCTCGCCCGGCGCCCGACGTCCAAGGCGCCCGCCGCCTCGAAGGCGCCCGCGAAGTAGTCCGCCTGCGCTAGTGTGGCGCCAGGGTGGGGCACCTCCGCCCCACCCCGGCCCAGCGCGTCCTCGGCGCAAGGCGCCAGGCGCGCGAACGGCCCCTGATTTTTCACATGGTTAGCCCGGCAATCCCCGTGGCATAGACGTTGCGTGAACTTCCTCACAAGCAATCGGCTCGGGAGGAGGGACCCTGATGACCCGGTACGCATGGCTCGCGGTCTTGCTCGGGGCGTCCGCGCTCGGCGTCGCCTACGCGTGGTGGCCCGAGGCACCGCGGGAACCCCGCATCGCCGCGCAGCCCGCCCTCGCGCGCGTGGCGGCGGTCCGGCGCGAGACGCGTCCGACGCTCGACCCGGCGCGCTTCGTGGGCAAGGCGGCGCAGGCGCACCAGGTCGCGCGCGAGATCCCGGACGTGCTCGACCAGCTCTACTGCTATTGCGAGTGCGACAAGCACGCCGGCCACAAGAGCCTGCTCTCCTGCTACACGGACGGCCACGCGGCCACCTGAGACGTCTGCCAGGACGAGGCGCTGGACGCGTCTCGCATGGTGAAGGCGGGCTTCGGGGTGGACCGCATCCGCGCCGAGATCGACCGGACGTACGGTAAGTGATCGTCCGCCTGCTCGCGCTCGCGCTCGCGCTGCTGCCGGCGTCGGCCGGCGCGCACGGCGGGCACGACGGGCACGGCGCCGCGCCGGCCGGCGGCGGCGCCACCGTCACGGTCGGCGGCTACACGATCGAGCTGCTGAGCCACCCGGCGCCGCTCGCGCGCGGCCAGGCGGGCCACGTCGTCGCGAAGGTGTTGCGGAGCGACGGGCTCGATCCCGCGACGGGCGGCGAGGTGCTGATCGGCCTCGCCGCGCCGGGCGCCGAGCCGGAGCCGGCGGCCGCCCCCGAGCAGACGTGGGCCGGCCACTACGCCGTCGCGGTGACGCCGGAGCGCGCCGGCCCGCACCAGGTCCGCGTGGTCCTCGTCGCGCTCGACGGCCGGCCGCTCGAGCCGCCGCTCGTGGTGGACGCGCCGGTGACGGTCGAGCGCGCGCCGGGCATGGGCGGGGCCGCGTGGGCGGCGCTGGCGCTCGTCGGTGGCCTCGCCGCCCTCGCCGTCTACGCGGCCCGCCTCCCGGCCGCGCCGGCGCTCGACCTCCTGGCCATCCCGTGGCTGCGGGCGCTCCTGACCTCGCGGGCCGTCCAGCGCGGGGTCCAGATCGCCCTGCTCGGCGTCACCGCCGTCGTGGTCTACGCGGGCCTCGCCGACGTGCAGGACGGCGGCGTCAATCTGGCGACCAAGCTCACCTGGACGATCTGGTGGGCCGGCATCATCTTCACGTTCGTGCTCGCCGGGCGCGTCTGGTGCGTGGCCTGCCCGTTCGGCGCGCTCAACGAGTGGACGGCGCGGCTCTCCGGCGCCTGGCGCCGGCTCCCGCGCCCGTTCCGGAACATCTGGTGGGCGACCGCCGCCTTCGTCGCGCTCACGTGGGCCGACGAGCAGCTCGGCGTCGTGCGCTCCCCGCGCGTCACCGCCTGGATCGTCCTGTTCTTCGTCGGCCTCGCCGTCGCGATCGGCCTCGTCTACGAGCGCCGGAGCTTCTGCCGCCACCTGTGCCCGATCGGCGGGCTGATCGGCATCTACTCGATGACGGCGCCCATCGAGCTGCGCGCCAAGGACGCGGCGACCTGCCGGACGCACGCCGAGAAGGGCTGCTATCAGGGCACCGCCACCGCGGCGGGCTGTCCGATGTTCGAGTTCCCGCAGGCGATGGACCGCAACAACTACTGCACGCTCTGCGCCGAGTGCGTGAAGGGCTGCGCCCGCGACAACCTCGTGCTCCGCTTCCGCGCCTTCGGCAAGGATCTGTGGGCGTCGCGGCGCCGCGTGCTCGACGAGGCCTATCTGGCGGCCGTGCTAGTCGGCCTCACGCTGCTCGTAACCGCGCAGATGCTCACGGCGTGGCCGGGCTGGATCTCGGCGCTCGCGCGCTGGCTGCCGGCGGGCGTGCGGGCAAGCCTCAAGCCCGTCACCTACCTCACGCTGGTCGAGTCGGCGGTGCTGCTCGTCGGCGCCCTCGTCGTCGGGCCCGCGCTCGTCCTGCTGGGCGCCGCCGTCGCCGATCGTCTGGCCGGCGACCGGCGGCTCGGGCTCCGGCGCACGTTCGTCGTCTTCGCGTACATGTTCGTCCCGGTCGGGCTCGCGGTGCACCTGGCCCACAACCTCGCCCACCTGCTGCTGGAGGGCGGCGGCATCGTCCCCGTCGTGCAGCGCGCGGCCGGCCTCTACACACCGCTCTGGCTCGGTGTGCCCGACTGGAGCGTCGAGCCGCTGGCGCCCGAGCCCGTCGTGGGCCTGCTGCAGGTCGCCGTCCTCGTGGGGTTCTTCCTCCTCTCGCTCGCCGCCGGCCGGAGGCTCGCCGCGCGCGAATACGCCGATCCCCAGGCGGCGGGTCGCGCGGTTCTCCCGTTCGTGGTGCTCTCGCTCGCGTTCACCGTGGCCGGGATCGTCCTGCTCCAGCAGCCCATGGGAATGCGCCATGGCATGTAGGTCGTGGATCGTCCCCACCGTCGCCGTGACGACGGGGCTGCTCGTCGGGCTCGCCGCCGGGCCGCTCGATGCGCAGCAGAAGAACGTCCTGGTGTCGAAGAAGGTGGCGGCGGCGCCCGTGCTCGACGGGACGCTGGACGCCGCGTGGCAGGGGGCCCCGGCGCTCACCGTGAAGGCCGTCGGCGGCAAGAACCTGCCCGGCGGCTCGACCGAGGTGACGTTGCGCTCCGTCTACAGCGGCGACACGGTGTACTTCTACATCCAGTACAAGGACGCGACCCAGAGCTTCCGCCGGGGCCCGTGGGTGAAGCAGGCCGACGGCTCGTGGCAGAAGCTGAAGGACCCCAACGACAAGGGGGGCGACAACAACCTCTACTATGAAGACAAGATGGCGATGATCTGGAACATCAGCTCGCCCGCGTTCGAGGCCAAGGGCTGCATGTCCGCCTGCCACACCGGCGAGGGCAAGCCCTTCGGCAACAAGTACACCGCCA
>JACPCH010000102.1 GCA_016179875.1 Candidatus Rokuibacteriota bacterium
GCGGCGGGGGCGCCGGCGCGGCGCTTGTAGATGTGGAGCGTGCAGGAGCCGTCCGGGCGCGACGGGCGGTCGAAGACCCAGTGGGGCCGCCCGAACCATTCGAGCGGCGCGAGCCCGTTCCAGACCGGACAGTGGGAACAGTACACGGGCAGGCTCGCCTCGCCGGCCGTGAGGGGCCCGCGCGCCTCCACCACCGGCAGCGCCGCCGGGCCCGCGTAGGCGCCGGCGAGGCGCAGGCGCCCACCGCTGCCGCACGGCGCCTGCTCGATCGTGAACTTCTCGTCGTCCTCGCGGACCTCGACGTGCCCCATGTGCTGCTTGAGGAGGAAGGCGCTCGCCCGGGCGAACTCGGCCGGGCCCATCCGCTCCCACTTCTCGAAGCCGGCGCGCTGTCCCTCGGCCGCCGCGCGATGGAAGCGAAGCAGCCCGTCGGGACCGAGCCGCTCGAGCACCCAGCCGAAGACCTCGGCCATGAAGCGGATCAGCCGGTCGTGGAGCGGGACGTACTGGGCGCGCTCCTTCTCGTCCACGAGCGCCCGGGCCCGGGCGGCGTCTCCGGCGTCGAGCGCCTGGAGCACGTCGCGCGCGAGCCGCGCCTGCTCGGCGAGGAAGAGGGCCTCGGCTCCGTCGACGAGCCGGACCGTGAGCACCAGCTCCGCCGCGGCCTCCGTCGCCGCAGTGTTTGCCGCCAGCCGCCGGAGGTCGTCGACGGCGGCGTGGGCCTCGGGCGCCGTGAAGGCGCGCGTCGCGACCGCCGCCAGGTCGCTCCGGAAGCGGCGGAGCAGGGCCGGCAGCGCCTCACGTGGAGGCAGCTCGCCGAGCAGCCCGAGGAGCACGCGGAGCGTGATGCCGAGCCCCCGGACCATGAGCGTGTACTCCGTGCCGAGGCTCTTCGCCTGGCCGTCGCCCTCGAGCGCGAGCCGCCGCGCCCCCGTGAGATCACCCGTCTCCAGCGCCGCCCGGATCGCGTCGCTCAGCCGCCGCCCCCACGCGCTCGGCGGCGGCGCGGGCGGGTCGTGCGTCGTCATCGTGGTCAGCGACCGCTGGCGCAGCTCGGCGCGCCTGATCTTGCCGGACACGGTCATCGGCAGCTCGTCCACCCACTCGACGTCGCGGGGTCGCTGGAAGGTGCCGAGACGCGCCTTGACGTGCGCGCCGAGCTCGTCCGCCAGCGCCGGCGACCCCGCGTGTCCGGGCGCCAGCAGGACGAACGCCCTCACCGCCTCGCCCTTCGTCGGGTCCGGCACGCCGACGACCGCGCACTGCTCGACGGCCGGATGCTCGAGGAGGCAGCCCTCCACTTCCGCCGGTCCGATCCGGAAGCCCGCGCTGTTGATCACGTCGTCCGCGCGCCCCTTGTAGTGGATCCATCCGTCCGGATCTTCCGCGCCGAGGTCGCCGGTCAGGAACCACTCGCCGCGATAGGCCGCCGCCGTCGCGTCGGGGCGGTTCCAGTAGCCGAGCATGATGACGGGATCGCCCCGCCGCACGGCGATCACGCCGACCTCGCCGGGAGCGAGCCGCCGGCCCCCGTCGTCGACGATGGCGACCTCATGGCCCGGATAGGGCCGGCCGAGGGGCTCACGGCGGGGCGGGATGAGCGGCTCATTCTCGCCCACGAGGATGTTCGCCTCGGTCTGTCCGTAGACCTCGTTGATGCGGAGGCCGAGGCGCTCCTCGACCCAGCGGGCGATCTCGGGCGTCACGCGCTCGCCGCCGCTCAGGATCGCGCGCAGCCGGAGCCGGTCCCGGCGCGGGTCCCCGACCTGGACGGCCATCTTCCGGAGCGCCGTGGCGGACAGGAGCGTGTTCGTCACGCCGAAGCGCGCCATCAGCTCGAGGGCGCCGGCGGGATCGAAGCGCGCCGCCGACGCGAGCACCGGCACGCCGTGGGCGAGCGGACAGAGGAGCCCCACCAGGAGCCCGCCGACCCACGCCCAGTCGGCGGGGCTCCAGTAGAGGTCGCCGGGCCGGAAGAAGTTGTTGGCGTAGTCCACGCCGTTGTAGCCGAGGAGATAGCGGTGGGCGTGGAGCGCGCCCTTCGGCGGGCCGCTCGTGCCCGACGTGTAGATGAGGAGCGCCGGGTCCTCGGCCCGCGTCCGGACGGGCGTGAAGCCGTCCACGCCCCGCGCCAGCAGATCGGCGAACGCGAGCGCGCCCGCGTCATCCGGGCGCGCCGGCCGGTCGCACCGGACGACGTGGCGCAGCTCGGGGAGCGCCTCGCGGATCGCGCGCGCCTTCCCCGCGCCGTCGGAGTCGGTCAGGAGCGCCCGCGCGCCCGAGTCCTCCAGACGGTAGCGCAGGGCGTCGAGGCCGAACAGCCGCGAGAGCGGGACGCTCACCGCTCCGAGCTTGAAGACGGCCAGGTGCGCGATCGCGTGCTCGGGGGTCTGCGGCAGCATGAGCGCGACGCGGTCGCCGCGCCCGAGGCCGAGGCTCGCGAGCCCGCCGGCCAGCCGGTCGGAGGCCCGCTTGAGGTCGTCGAACGACCAGGTCTCGCCCGCGCCGTCCGCGCCGTCCCACACGAGCGCCCGGCGCCCGGCGCCGTCGGCCCACTGATCGCAGGCGTCGAGGGCGATGTTGTACTCGGCCGGCACGCGCCAGACGTGGCGCGCGCAGGCCTCCGCGTAGGAGCTGGCCCCTCGCACGGTCTGGTCCCTCAGGCGATGCACGCCGCCTCCCCTCGTGAGCGATCGAACGATCGATCGGTCGGCATGCTAGCGAGGCCCGCCGTGGGCTGTCAATGGTGCATTGAGGGGGGTCTTAACCATCCCAATGCACCATTCCAATCGTGAAACGCCATGTGTTAAGAATGAAACGCCGAGATCACGCGCTCGCGATACGACCGTCGGACCTCACGGAGGACACGTCATGGCCGGCCACGCGATTCGCGAGATCCGTCACCAGGGGGCGGAGCAGAGCCCCCGCCTGCCCGTCACGGGCACGGAGATCGACCCCTGCGAGCACTTCGACGCCCTGTTGAACGCCTCGTTCGACGGGTTCGTCGTGGTGGACGCCCTGGGCACCGTGCTGAAGATCAACAAGGCCTACGCCCGCATCTCCGGGCTGCGAGAGGAGGACATCGTCAACCGGGGCATGGCCGCCCTGGTGAAGAAGGGCGTGCTCAAGCACTCCGTCAGCCTGGAGGTCATCAAGCGGCGCATCCCGATCACGATGATGCACACCTATCCGACCGGCAGCACGGCGCTGGTGACCGGCACGCCGGTCTTCGACGAAGACGGCCAGCTCGTGCTCGTCATCGTCAACGTGCGCGACATCACGCAGCTCAACAAGCTCCGCGAGCGTCTGGGACAGCACGCCCTGGCCGGCGACCCGAACGGGTCCATCTTCCTCAGTCCCGAATATGCCGACCTGCCCACCTTCAACCTCGTCATCCACAGCGACAAGATGAAGCGCTGCCTCTGGTCGGCGCTGAAGGTGGCGAAGTACGACTCGCCCGTGATCATCCTGGGGGAGTCGGGGGTGGGCAAGGGGCGCTTCGCCCGGCTCATCCACGACGCGAGCCCCCAGCGGGGCGGGCCGTTCGTCCACCTCAACTGCGGCGCGATCCCGGAGCCGCTCGTGGAATCGGAGCTGTTCGGCTACGAGCGGGGCGCCTTCACGGGCGCGCTCACGAGCGGGAAGGCCGGCCAGTTCGAGCTGGCCCAGAACGGGACGATCTTCCTGGACGAGATCGGAGAGCTCAGCCTCAGTCTTCAAGTCAAGCTGCTCAACGTGATCGAGGAGAAGCGGGTCCAGCGCCTCGGCGGCCTCCATTCGATCGCCATCAATGCGCGGCTGATCGCGGCGACCAACCGCGACCTCAAGGCGATGGTCGCCGACGGGCGGTTCCGGGAGGATCTCTACTTCCGCCTCAACGTGGTTCCCCTCCGGATCCCCGCCCTGCGCGAGCGCCCGGAGGACATCCCGGTGATGATCACCACGTTCCTCGAGTCGCTGGGCAAGAAGTACGGCGTGCGGAAGCGATTGGTTCCCGAGGCCCTCCAGGCGCTCAGCGACTATCACTATCCGGGCAACGTCCGCGAGCTCGAGAACATCCTGGAGCGCCTGGCGATCCTCTCGGACGACGAAGAGATCCAGACGGCGCATCTCAGCCTCTGCGCCTTCGAGTCGGCGCGCCGCGACGTGCCGGTGGACACGAGCCTCGTGTCCGGGCTCAGCGACATGGCCGCCCTGTTCGAGGCCCGCGTGCTGCGCCAGGCCCTCGACCAGTGCCGCACCATGCGGGAGACCGCGGCGAAGCTCGGCATCAGCGTCCCGACCCTCTGGCGCAAGCTCCGCAAGCACCACCTGCAGGTGGCGAGGGTCGTCAAGGGCTAGCGGAACGTCCTGTTGCAGTAGTCCCTGTTCTTCACTTCGACCTTGATCTTCTTCACCTCGTTGATGAATTCGGCCATGATCTCGGCCTTCTTATCGACGATCCGCCTCCCCTTTTCCGCGGACGCGGTGAACGGGTTGCCCGGACGGCCGATGAGGCCCGTGTCACTGTATTCCTGGTGGTCCATGGGCACCCACGCGACGTCGAGGCCGTTCATGGTCAGGTACGGAGACCCGTTGGCCTTCGAGAACTTGTCGCTCACGTCGGTGATCCACTTCGGCGGATGGGTCCACTCCTTGTCCGTCCGTTCGAGGTGCACGAGCTTCTTTCCATACAATCGCTCGAAGTACAGGCACTCCGCGGTCTCCACCTCGCTGCCATGCCAGCCGGGCGCTTCCTCGGGCGGGTTTTCGATGAGGCCGGTGCCGGCGAGGAGGCCCGGCGCCGCTTCGGCATCATTGCGGTAACAGCAGATGAACGCGCCGGTCTCGTAGCGCAAGGCCCGCAAGGCGGGATCCACGACCTTCATGTTCGACGTGTGCCCGGTGGCGAAGATCAGCTTGTTGAACCCGTTGTGGATGAGCGACCGGCCCACCTCGTACAGGACGTTCTGATAGGTGGCGGCGCTGAGCGTGATCGTCCCCGAGGCGGTCCCCGCCGGATGGAAGTGCTGCGGCGAGTACCCGAACGGAATCAGCTGGTAATAGGGGACGTTGGCCAGCTCCGCCGCGATCATGCACGGCAGCTCGGTGGCGATACTGTCCGTGCAGACCGGCAGGTGTCGTCCGTGCTGCTCGGTGCTGCCGAGGGGGATGAGGACCACGTCCGTCTCCCGCAGCCACTCGCGGACGTCCAGATACCCGCACCGGAACAGGTTGTAGATCTTCTCGTTCTTGACTTCCCTCTCGCCTTCCCACTCCATGGTCGTCCTCCAGGTCCCACGTCGGGGCCCGAGCCGAGCCTCAGAGTCTGTGAACGAATCGCGTCGTCGAGGGGCGCCACGGCTGCGCCGTGGCGCCCCGAGCGCCGGGGGGCTTGGGGGGCGCCCGGAGCCCCCCATGGACTCAGACGAGCGGGACCTCGAGAATCTCGCCGACGGGGAACTTCGACATGATCTCCACGCCGCTCTTGGTGACCCGGATCATCTCCTCGATCCGCACGCCGTGCTTGCCCGGCCGGCCGTGCTGGGTCTCGATGGCGAACGTCATGTTCTCTTCCAGCGCGATGTCGGGCGGGTTGAGCGACACCTCCCGCCAGATGATCGGCGGCTCGTAGAGGGTCAGCCCGATGCCGTGCGCCCAGTTGCTGCCCGCCGTCTGGTCCTCGCTGATGATGTGGATGTCCTTCCAGACCTCCGGCCCCGACGGCCACTTCTCGGCGATCTGTCGGGTCGTCACGCCGGCCCGGATGATGTCGATCGCGTCGTACAGCCATTCCAGCGCGAGCTTGTAGTCGTCCTTCGCCTCCTGGGTGGCCTTCCCGCAGCTGTAGGTCCGGTACACGCAGGTCTTGTAGCCCATGTAGGCGGTGTTGTAGGTGTCCATGTACAGGGTTTCGCCCGCCCGGATGATGCGGTCGCTCTCGTCCCGCGGATTCGGCCAGGCGAACGGGCCCGACGTCACGAACACGCCGGAATAGATGCGGGCGCCGAGGTCGTAGGCGGTCTTGTGCGCGATTCCGCAGAGCTCGCTCTCCTTGACGCCCGGGCGGATCGCTCGAGCGACGGCGCCGAACATGGCGTCCGAGATGGTCGCGGCGGTGCGGAGGCACTCGATCTCGTCCCGGTTCTTGATCCGGCGGGCCTCGAGCATCGCGGCGGCTCCGTCCGGGCTCACCTTGACACCGAGCCGCTGGAACTCGGCGACGATCCCCGGGTCCCAGACGTCCATGGCCAGGGTCTCCTTGTCGACGCCGGCCTCCTTGAGGTCGTCCAGGATCTGCTGGCAGAACTTCTTGAGCTGCTGCTCGTGCCCGGCGGGCCCCATCACGCGCCCGATCCAGCCCGCGCCGGTGATGCCCACCTTCACCTTGTG
>JACPCH010000103.1 GCA_016179875.1 Candidatus Rokuibacteriota bacterium
CGATGGCGCCGCGCAGCCGGACGCTCGGCGACCTGCTCGACGAGATGGCGGCCGCCCGGCCGCAGGCGGAGGCCGTCGTCTTCCGCGACCAGCGGCTCACCTACGCCGCCCTCAAAGCGCGCGCGGACGAGCTGGCGCGGGCGTTGCTGGCCGTCGGCGTGCGGAAGGGCGATCGCGTCGCGGTCCTCCTGCCGAACCGTCCCGAGTGGCTCGTCACGGCCTTCGCCGCCGCCAAGGTCGGGGCGATCACCGTCGGCGTCAGCACGTTCTCCGCCCCCCCGGAGATCGCCTGGACCGTCGAGCACTGCCGGCCCGCCGCCGTCATCACCGTCGAGACGTTCCGGGGCCGGAGCTTCCTCGCGCCCCTCCACGAGCTGTGCCCGGAGCTGGCGCGCTCGGCCCCGGGGACGCTCCGGAGCGAGCGGGTCCCCGAGCTGCGCGCCGTCGTGTGCCTCGACGAGCGCCGCCACGACGGCGTCTACCGGCTCGGCGACCTCCTCGAGCGGGCCGCCGAGGTGCGGGAGGCGGCCCGCACCGCGGCGCAGGCGTCGGTGGCGCCCGGGGACCTCTGCTACATCCTCTACACCTCGGGCTCCACCGCCACGCCCAAGGGCGTCACCCTCGCCCACGGCGGCGTGATCGAGAACGGCTTCGGCATCGGCGAGCGCCAGCGCCTCGGCGCGGCGGACCGCCTCTGGATGGCCGTCCCGCTCTTCTGGTCCTTCGGCTCCGCCAACGCGCTCCCCGCCATCATGACCCACGGCGGCGCGATCGTCCTGCAGGAGAGCTTCGAGGCGGGCGAGGCTCTCCGCCTGCTCGACGACGAGCGATGCAGCGTCTACTACGGGATGGCGCACATGGCGCGGGCGATCCTCGAGCACCCCGACCGGCCGCGCCGCCGGCTCGCCGCCATGCGCACGGGCCTCACCATCGGGCTCCCCGAGGACATTCAGATGACGATGGAGGCCGTGAACGCCCGCGAGCTCTGCAACGTCTACGGCTCGACGGAGACCTACGGCAACTGCGCGGTGACCGACGCGCACGACCCGCTCGAGCTGCGCCTGCACACCCAGGGCCTGCCGCTCCCGGGCATGGAGATCCGCGCCGTCGATCCCGCCAGCGGCCGGCCGCTGCCGCGCGGGGAGGTGGGGGAGCTTCGGGTCAAGGGCTACCTGACGCCCGGCTACTACCAGGACGCCGCGCTGAACCGCGCGGCCTTCGACGCGGACGGCGCCTTCATCACCGGCGACCTCGGCCTCGTCGGCGACGACGGGCGGGTGCGCTTCCGGGGCCGACTCAAGGAGATGATCAAGACGGGCGGCATCAACGTCGCGCCCCTGGAGGTGGAGGCGGTGCTCCTCACGCATCCGGCGGTGAAGCAGGCCTACGTCGTGGGCGTGCCCGACCGCGACAAGGAGGAGATCGTGGCGGCGGTGATCGAGCTCCGCGAAGGCGCGACGGCGACGGCGGAGGCGCTGGCGGCGTTCTGCCGGGAGCGGCTCGCCAGCTACAAGGTTCCCGCCCGCATCGTGTTCCGGAAGGGCGACGAGTTCCCGCGCACGCCGACGGGCAAGGTCCAGAAGCCGCGGCTCCGGGAGGAGCTGGCATGACCCGCGTCATCGACCTCACGTGGCCGCTCTGGGAGGGGATGCCGAACCATCCCGCGCATCCCGTCAGCCCGAAACTCCTGAGCGGCACGATGAGCCACAAGGCCACCGCGCTCTGGATGGTCAGGAGCCCCCGCTACGGTCAGGTGTCCTTCGCGAGCGAGCAGTTCCTCCTCGCCGGGCACGTCGGCACGCACCTGGACGCGCCGTACCACGGCAATCCCGAGGGCCCCACCGTCGACGCCGTCGACCTGCGCCACGTCTGCGGGGCGGCGGTCTGGCTCGACGTCTCCGCCGCCTTCGGCCCGCGGGCGCTGGTGACCCCGGATCATCTGGAGCGGGCGCTGGCGGCGGCCGGCGTGCCCCTGGCCCCCATCGTGCTGCTCTACACCGGATGGTCGCGCACGCGCGAGGACCCGCGCCGGTACTTTCGCGACAGCATGGGGCTCAGCGAGGACGCGGCCGTCTGGCTGCGCGAGCGCGGCACGCTCACCGTCGGCGTGGACGCCCCGAGCGTCGATCCGGGCGGGTCCGCGGAGGCCCCGGCCCACATGAACTTCTTCCGGCCGCGCGCGGGCGAGCCCTACATCTGCGTGATCGAGAGCCTGGTCCGCGTCGAGGAGATCCCGCGCCCCCGCTTCCACTTCGTCGGCGCTCCGCTCCCGCTCAAGGGGGCCAGCGGCTCGCCGATCCGCGCCCTCGCCCTCGTCGACGCGAGCTGATCAGCAGTCGGGCCGGGGCGGCCAGGCGATGCCGAGCGCGTCGAGCCGGCGCAGCCGGTCCTGGCCGAGCGCCTGATCGTAGACGTCGGCCAGCGCCTCCGGCGTCCAGCCCTCGCGGCTCGTCACCGCGCGCAGCGGCGCCGGGTGCGACCAGAGCGCCACCTGGTTGCCGCGCACGTGGAGGATCTGGCCGGTCACGTGCGCCGCGCGATCGCTGGCCAGGAACGCCACCACGGGCGCCACCGCTTCGGGTGGCGCGGCCGCCTGGGCGCGCCGCGCGTCGGGCAGGCGCTCGGTCATCCGCGTCTCGGCGGTCGGCGAGATGCAGTTCACGGTCACGCCGTACTTCGCCATCGCGAGCGCCGTCGAGCGCGTGAGGCCGACGATGCCTTCCTTCGCCGCCGCGTAGTTGGGCTGGCCGGGGCTGCCCTCGAGCCCGGCGACGGAGGTGAAGGTGACGATGCGCCCGTATTTCTTCTCGCGCATGTGGCGCGTGGCCGGGCGCAGGACCGTGAAGTGGCCCTTCAGGTGCACGGCGATGACCGCGTCCCAGTCCTCCTCCGACATGTTGAAGATCATGCGCTCCCGGAGGATGCCGGCGCAGCACACCACGATGTGCAGGTCGCCGAAGCGGCCGAGCGCGGCGTCCACGATCGCCTGGCCACCCGCCATCGTCGCCACGCTCTCGGCGTTCGCCACCGCCTGGCCGCCGCGCGCCTCGATCTCCTTCACGACCGTCTCGGCCGCCGCGCTCGACGGCGTGCGGCCGTCCACCGTGACGCCGTAGTCGTTCACGACGACCCGCGCGCCCGCGCGCGCCAGCTCGAGCGCCACCGCGCGCCCGATCCCGTTGCCCGCGCCCGTCACCGCCGCCACCTTGCCGTCGAGCAGGCCCATGCGCGTCTCCGTCGTCAGCGTATCGTCCCGCCGTCGCGCGCGCGGCCGGCGGGGCTCACGGCCGGTAGAAGGGCTTGTCGCCCCGGATGGTCACGCGATGGCCGTGGCGGCGCTGCGGATGGTAGTCCCACATCGCGTGGTGCTGGACGCAGCGGTTGTCCCAGAACGCGACGGACCGCTCCCGCCAGCGGAACCGGCACTGGAACTCCGGCGTCTCCACGTGGCGGAAGAGCATCTGGAGCAGCGCGTCGCTCTCCGCCCGCGCGAGCTGGCAGATGCGCGTCGTGAACACGCGGTTCACGAAGAGCGCCGGGCGCCCGGACACCGGATGGGTGCGGATCACCGGGTGCTCGGCCTTCGGGAACACCTTGCCCTCGTCCTTCACGCCGTACCGGCCCCGGTAGACGTGCTCGCCCTCGTGCATCGCCGTCAGGGGCAGGAGGAGACGCTTCAGCGGCTCCGAGAGCGCGTCGTAGGCCGCGTACATGCTGGCGAACAGCGTGTCGCCCCCCACCGGCGGCAGCTCGGTGATATAGAGGATGCTCCCCATCGGGGGCTCCGGGTCGCAGGAGACGTCCGAGTGCCAGTCCTCGCCCGCCACGTGCCGGGAGGTCTCGTCGGCGTGGATCACCAGGATCTCCGGGTGCCCCGGGAGCAGGCTCGGCGCCGCCGGGTGCGTGTGCAGCTCGCCGAAGCGCCGCCCGAACGCCTTCTGCGCCTCGGGCGTCAGCCGCTGGTCGCGGAAGAAGATCACCCCGTTGTCGATGAGCGCGTCGTGGACCTCCTGGAAGGTCCGCTCGTCGAGCGGCCGCGCGAGGTCCAGGCCCTGGACCTCGGCGCCGATGTGGGGCGTGAGCTTCTCGATGCGGATCGCCTGGCCTGCCATGCGGGGATTCTGACCTCTCTTCGGGCCGGGTTCAAGCCGGGGAATTCCTTGACAGGGGCGCGCGTCGTCGGGAACGATAGCCTCCGATGAAGGCCGCCTGGCTGCGCCTGCTGATCGAGCACACCTCCGACCTGGTGTCGGTGATCCGCCCGGATGGGATCATCGAGTACGAGAGCCCGTCCGTCGAGCGCCTGCTCGGGTGGCGGCCCGAGGAGCTGATCGGCCGGCAGACCCTGGACTACGTCCACCCCGACGACGTGGCCCACGTCGTGGGGGCCATCGCCAGACGGCTCGCGGACCCGGCGCCCGTGAACGCGCCGACCGAGTTCCGCGTGCGGGCGCGTGACGGCTCGTGGCGGGTGCTGGCGGCCATGAGCCGGGTCGCCCGGGACGAGACCGGCGCCGTGACTCTCGTCGTCTGCTCTCGTGACGTCACCGAGCAGCGGGCGCTGGAGGAGCGGCTGCGGGCGGCGCAGCGCATGGAGGCGATCGCGGACCTCGCGATGGCCGCCGCCCACGAGATCAACAACCCGCTGACGGCGCTCATGGGCCAGCTGGCCCTTCTGGCCAAGGACGTTCCCGACAACCCGCGGATCGAAAAGATTCTCAGGGCGGCGGAGCGGGTCCAGGACATCGTGTACCGCATGACCCGCATCAGCCGCGTGGAGATGGTCCAGCCGACGTCGCCCACGCTCCCGCCGATGCTCGACATCAGGAAATCGAGCGGGGACTGACCGGAGGGAGGATCTCATGGCCACGCACTCGAAAACCCACAACGCCGTTCGACGCCTCCGGCGCCTCGCGCGCCGGCGGCGCGAAGCCGAGCTGAAAAAGGCCCGGCCGAAGGGCTGAGTCGGCGCGGGCCGTGTCCGGCGGGCCCGCTTAGCGCCGGAGGAGCTCGCTCGTGCGGGTGTTCCGCGCGACGACGCGGCCGTCCTTGATCACGAAGAGCTTCTCCGCCTGCTCGGTGATGGCCTGCGCCGGATCGCGCGCGTCGAGCACGACGAGATCCGCGCGACAGCCCTCGCCGAGGCCGTAGCCGTCCAGGCCGATCGCGCGCGCCGGGTTCGTCGTGACCAGCTCCAGGAGCCACGCCAGCTGGTCGAGGTTGCCGAGGTGCGCGGCCATGGCCGCGACGAGCGCCTGGCGCAGGAGATCGGGGTGGCCGTAGGGCGTGAACGGGTTGACGATGTTGTTCGTGGAGAGCGCCACGTTGACGCCGGCCGCGCGCAGCTCGCCGAGGCGCGTCACGCCGCGCCAGGTGCGCCGGACGTCGGCGCGCCCCTTCACGTGCAGCTCGGTGGCCGGCAGGCTGATCACGTGGATGCGCGCCTCGCGGAGCTTCTCGACGACCCGCGCGCGCTCGGCGGGCTCGAGCACGTCGAGCATGCACAGGTGACCGAGCGTCACGCGCCCCTGCATCCCCCGCGCGATCGTCTGCTCGGCGATGTAGTCGCACGTCAAGAGCGCCGGGTCGTCCGAAGAGTCCGCGTGGAAGTCGAGCGGGACGCCGAACGCCTGCGCCGTCTCGAAGCACCAGTCGATGTGGGCGCGCTGGTCGCGGTCCATGTAGGGGCAGCCCCCGAGCCACGGGAGCCCGGACTTCAGCGCCTCGCGCAGCAGGTCCTGCGTCACGCCGTCGGTGAAGACGCCCTCCTGCGCGAAGGCGATGAGCTGGAGGTCGAGGACGCCGGCGAAGTCGGCCTGCAGGCGGCGCAGGGCTTCGACGCCGCGCAGCTCGACGTAGCCGTCCACCTCGACGTGGGCGCGCATCGTCGTGCAGCCGTGCCGTACGGCCAGCTCCAGCACGCGCCGCGCGCGCCCGTAGATGTCGTCCACGCTGAACGCCTTCTTCAGCGCGGCCACCAGCGTCTGCGCGCTCGGCCCCCCGGCCCGCAGCCCCTCGGTGCGGTCGGCGATGAACGCCTTGTCCGGGTGGATGTGGCTCTCGACGAAGCCGGGGAGGACCAGCCGGTCCGTCACGTCGAGCGTCTCGTACCCGGCGGCGTCCAGCGACGGGCCGATCCGGTGGATGCGGCCGTCGCGGATCGCCACGTCCTGCCGGCGGCCGGCGACTCGCCCCTGGCGGAGCAGCAGGGGGTTCATGGCCGCGGAGTATACACGGCGCGACCCGGGCGACCGTTTGCGCTATCCTGCCCGCGGGGAGGAGACACCATGAACCGCTCGGTCCTGCGTCTGGTCGGTGCCGTCGG
>JACPCH010000104.1 GCA_016179875.1 Candidatus Rokuibacteriota bacterium
CTCCGCGCGGACGCGCAGGCCCTCGCGCGTCAGCTCCTTGCCGTCCACGATGACCTGCTCGTCGCCGGTGAGGCCGTTCAGGATCTCCACCAGCGTGCCCTCGCCGGCGCCGGTCGTCACGGGCCGCCGGCTCACGATGCCGTTCTGCACCACGAACACGGCGCTGGCGTCGCCCTCGGTGGCGAGGGCCTCGCTCGGGACGAGGAGCGCGTTGGGGTGGTGGCCCGTGATCAGCTCGACGCGCGCGTACAGGCCGGGCTTGAGGAGGAGGTCGCGGTTCGGGATCTCCATCTCGACGCCGAGCGTGCGCGCGCGCGGATCGAGCGCTTGCATGATGCGCACGGCGCGCGCCTCGAAGGTCCGGCCCGGGTAGGCGTCCACGGTGACGCGGGCGACCGAGCCGACGCGTACCAGCGCGATGTGCCGCGCCTCGATCTCGACCTGGACCTTGACCGGGTCGAGGTCCTGGAGCATGAGGATGCCGACGGAGGAGTTCGAGGTGCCGGCCGCCTGCGAGCTGACGGCCGCGCCCAGGTGGAGGTTGCGCGCCGAGATCCAGCCGGGGAACGGCGCGGTGATGCGCGTGTTGTCGAGGTTCGTCTGGGCGATCTTGAGCGCCGCGCGCTCGCGCTCGATGTTGGCGCGCGCCAGCGCCACCTGGCTCCGCTGGGTCTCGATCTGGCTCCGGGCCACGTCGAGCTGGGCCTCGGCGGCGGCAAGCGCGGCGCGCGAGGAGTCGGCGTTGGTGCGCGCGTTGTCGCGGTCCATCGCGGCGATCAGGCCGCGGCGCTGGAGGTCCTCGAGCCGGAGCGCGTTGCGCTCGTCGTTCTGGGCGACCGCGCGGGCCCGGGCCAGGTTCGCCTCCTGGTTGACGGCGTTGGCGCGGGCGGCCACCAGATTGGACTCGGCGACCTTCAGGTTGGCCTCGGCGGTGCCGACGGCGGCGTGAGACTGCTCGACGGCCGCGTTCAGCTCGAGCGCGTCCACCTCGACCAGGAGCTGGCCCGCGCGGACGTAGTCGCCGAGGTCGGCGCCGAGCCGCTTGATGTAGCCGCTCACCTTGGAAAAGATCGCGACCTGCTTGTTCGGGATGACGTCGGCGGAGTAGGCGATCTTGAGCTCGAGGTCCTTGCGGAGCGGCTTGACCACGCCGACGACGATCTCCACCTGGCGCCGCGGGACCGCGGCGGCCTGCTGCTTCTTGATCCGCCAGCCCACCAGCGAGACGACGACGACGCCGAGGACCAGGAGGACCACGGTGACCCGGTGCCGCTGGAAGAAGGCCATCAACCGCTCATCATACCAGAGGCGTCCTCAGGGCTCGCGCCGCCCGTCCGCCGGGCCGCGGACCCCGGCCGGGACGAAGGACGGCGCGCCGGGCGGCCCGACGGTCGCCTGCGGGGGGACGTAGTACTCGCGCTCCGAGAGCCGCCGCTCCCAGTGGCCGGGGACGCGGACGCCCTCGGGCGCGCCCGGCACCGGCACCCAGCGGTCGGGCACCCAGACCATGTCGCCGCGGACGGGCACCCGCGGCCCCGCGTCGGGCAGGGGGCGCATGCTGGCGGCGTTGATCCGCTCGACGGCCTTGCCGGTCGAGAGCCCCCCGCCGGCCTGCAGGAGCAGGAGCCCGCCCGCCAGCAGCGCGCCACCCGGCCGCACGCTCAGGCCTCCCTCGGCTGCCAGCCCTTGAACCGCTCGCGCAGCACCTTCTTGTCGAACTTGCCGACGCTCGTCTTCGGCACGGAGGGCGACGCCGGGCTTGGGCACCACGCAGGCCAGCGGGCGCTCGACCCACTTCGGGTGGGGCACCGCGATCACCGCGGCCTCCAGCACCTTCGGGTGGGCCATGATCATGTTCTCGAGGTCCACGCTCGAGACCCACTCGCCGCCGGACTTGATCAGGTCCTTGGTGCGGTCGGTGATCTGGACGTACCCCTCGGCGTCGATCGTCGCGACGTCGCCCGTCCGGAACCAGCCGTCGGCGGTGAAGCGCTCCGGCGACTCGGGGTTGTCGTAGTAGCCCGCGGTCACCCAGGGGCCGCGCACCTGGAGCTCGCCCATGCCGGTCCCGTCCCAGGGGAGCTCCCGGCCCTCGTCGTCCACGACGCGCGCGTCCACGCCGACCGAGGCGTAGCCCACGCGCGAGCGGACCGCCCAGCGGCGCTCCTCGGACCAGTCGGCCATGTAGCTCTTGAGCCGGCACACGGTGCCGAGCGGCGTCATCTCGGTCATGCCCCAGGCGTGCGACATGAACACGCCGAACTGCTTCTCGTACGCCTCCTGGAGGTGCCGCGGCGCCGCCGAGCCGCCGATCGCGATCGTGCGGAGCGAGCGGATGTCCCAGCCCTCCTTCTCGCAGAGCTCCTTGATGGCGACCCACACCGTCGGCACCGCGCCGGTGAAGGTCACGCGTTCGTGCTGGATCAGCTCGCAGAGGTCGCGCGGCTGCGGGTTCGGGCCGGCGAAGATCTGGTTCGCGCCCACCATCAGCGCGGTGAACGGCACGCACCAGGAGTTGGCGTGGAACATCGGCACGATGTGGAGCACCGTGTCGCTCTCCGAGAGGCCGAACTGGTCGGCCATGGCCTGGGCCAGGCAGTGCAGGAACATCGCCCGGTGGGTGTACACGACGCCCTTCGGGTGGCCGGTGGTGCCCGACGTGTAGCACATGCCGGCGGCGTCGGTCTCGGCGAGCGCGGGCCACCCGGTGCCGGGCGTCGCGCGCGCCAGGAGGCTCTCGTACTCGGGCAGCCCCGCCGGCGGGGCCGCGTCCGGCGCGTCGGGCATGATCACGACCTGCCGCACGGTCGGCAGCTGGTCGCGGATGCCGGCCAGCACCGGCCACGTGCTCGCGTCGGCGAAGATCACCGAGTCCTCGGCGTGGTTGATGATGTAGACGAGGTCCCGGGGCGCGAGCCGGATGTTGAGGGTGTGGAGCACGAGGCCCGAGAGGGGCACCGCCCAGTACAGCTCGAGGTGGCGGTGGGTGTTCCAGCCGAAGGTCCCGACCCGGTCGCCCTTCTTGAGGCCCAGCGCCCGAAGGGCGCCGGCCAGGCGCTGCGTGCGCTCGGCGAACTCGCCGTAGGTGTAGCGGAAGAGCGGCCGGCCCGGCACGCGCGTGGCGAGCGTCTTGGCCGCGAACAGCCGCCGGCTCCGCTCGAAGAAGTGGGTGAGCGTGAGCGGGTAGTCCATCATGAGGTTGTCGAGCCGCTTCATGACCTATCGCCCTCCCAGGTCTTCCGACGTCGCGCACCGGAACCCGACGTGGTGGTGGCCCGCGGCCGCCCCGCGCCGGTCGTAGGAGCGCCGCGCCGCCACGTGCAGGCCGTCGGCCGGGTCGTCGTGGCTCGCGCCCCGGACCACGACCCGCCCCGCGCCCGCGAACTCCTCGCGCCCGTCGTCGTGACGATAAGGATAGGGGCGAAGGACGGTGGACGTCCACTCCCGGAGATTGCCGAGCAGATCCTCGACGCCGTACGGCGAGACGCCCGCGGGTCGCCCGGCCGTCGGCGCCGTGGCATTGTAGCTCCGGCCGACGACGGCCCGCTCGGGCGCGGGCGGCGCGGTGCCCCAGGGGTAGGGACGCCGGTCGTCGCCACGCGCCGCCTTCTCCCACTCGGCTTCGGTCGGCAGGCGGTGGCCCTTCCACGCGCAGTAGTCGCGGGCGCCGAACCACGAGACCTCGACGGCCGGGTGGTCCTCGAAGCCCGGGTCGGCCACCCAGCGGCCGCCGCGCCGGTGGATCCGCGCGTCCGCATCGTCGTCGTCGTAGCGCCGCCCGGCGCCGGGCGGCGCGGGGCCCGCGGCGTTCAGGAACGCGGCGAACTCCGCGTTGGTCACCTTGTGGCGGTCGATCCAGAAGTCGCGGACGTACGCGCGGTGGAGCGGCGCCTCCTCGGGCGGCCCGTCGTCGCGCCCCATCCAGAAGGCGCCGGCCTGGACGAGCATGATCCCGTCGGCGGCCGCGGGACACGCGGCGGCGAGCGCGGCGAGCGTCACGAGCGCAGCGGTCCTCGCGATCACGACGATCATGATATCGTGGGGCCGTGCGCTCACGCTGGAACGACGCTGAGGCCGCGGGCCTCGACGGTCTCGACCTGCTGGTCTACGCGTCGCGCCTCGTCGGCGCCGAGTCGTCGCTCGTCGTGTGGGGCGGCGGCAACACCTCGATCAAGGCCGCCGAGCGCGATCACCGCGGGCGCGAGGTCGCCGTCCTCCGGGTCAAGGGCAGCGGCTCCGACCTGAAGTCGGTCCGGCGCCAGGACTTCCCGGGCGTCCGCATGGACGACATCCTGGCCCTGCTCGAGCGCCGGGACATGGGCGACCAGGAGATGGTCGGCTACCTCGCCCATTCGCTCCAGGAGCCGGGCGGCGTGCGCCCGTCGATCGAGACGCTGCTGCACGGGTTCGTGTCCGCCCACGCCGTCGTCCACACCCACGCCGACGCGATCGTCTCGCTCACCAACAACGACCGGCGGGGCGAGACCTTCACGTCCGTCTACGGCAAGGACGTCCTCACGCTGCCCTACGTCCGGCCGGGCTTCCGGATCTCGCGCCAGGTGGCGGACGCCATCGCCGGGCACCCGGAGGCGAAGGCGCTGGTGCTGGAGTGCCACGGGACGATCACCTGGGGGGCCACCGTGCGCGCGGCCTACGAGGCCACGATCGAGCTGATCACGCGCGCCGAGGCGGCGATCGCCGGGAAGCAACGCGGCCGGCGGGTCTTCGGCGGGCCCCGCGTGCCGGTGCTCCCGCCGGGCGAGCGGCGGGCGGCGGCGCTCGAGGTCGCGCCCCGGCTGCGCGGGCTCCTGGGCCGCGCCAGGCGTGTGGTCGTGACCTTCGACGACGCGCCGGCCGTCACCGAGTTCGTCTCCTCGGCCGACGCGCCGCGTCTGTCGCAGGTGGGCCCGGCCACGCCCGACCACACGATCTACACCAAGCGCCTGCCGTGCTTCGTCGCCGCCGGCGGCGCCGCACGGGGCGCCGACCTCGCGGGCGCGGTGGAACAGAGCGTCGCGACGTTCGTGAGAGACTACACCGGCTACTTCGAGGCCCACCGCGTCGAGGGCGCCGCGCTGACCGACCCGCTGCCGCGCGTCGTGCTCGTGCCCGGGCTCGGGATGTTCACGGCGGGACGCGACCGGCGCACCGCGGGCATCGTCCAGGACATCTACCACCACACGATCGCCGTCCTCGGCAACGCCTCGGCCTTCGGCGCCTACCAGTCGCTCTCGGCGCGCGACGCCTTCGACGTCGAGTACTGGCCGCTCGAGCTCTACAAGCTCACGCTCGCGCCCCCGGACAAGGAGCTGGCCCGCCGGGTCGCGCTCGTCACGGGCGGGGGCTCGGGGATCGGCCGCGCGGCGGCGAAGCGGCTCGCGGCCGAGGGCGCCCACGTGGTGGTGGGCGACCTCGACGAGGCGGGCGCCCGGACGACCGCCGACGAGATCGTCGCCGCGGCCGGGGCCGGCCGCGCGCTCGGGCTGGCGATGGACGTGACGAGCGAGGCCTCGGTGCGCGCCGCGTTCGAGGAGACCATCCTGGCCTACGGCGGCCTCGACGTCCTGGTCTCGAACGCGGGCGTCGCGCACTCCTCGCCGGTGGACCGCATGGCGCTCGCCGACTGGGAGCGCTCGTTCGCGGTGAACGCCACCGGCCACTTCCTCGTCGCGCGCGAGGCGATGCGGCTGCTCATCGCCCAGGGGCTCGGCGGCGCGCTGGTGTTCGTGGCCACCAAGAACGTGATGTCGCCCGGGAAGGACTTCGCCGCCTACTCGGCGGCCAAGGCCGCCGAGGCCCAGCTGGCCAAGGTGCTCGCGCTCGAGGGCGCGCCCCACGGCATCCGCTCGAACATCGTGAACCCGGACGCCGTCTTCCAGGACTCGAAGCTCTGGTCGGAGGAGGTCCGGCGCGAGCGCGCGGCGGCGCAGGGCATCGGCGTGGACCAGCTCGAGGACTTCTACCGCCGGCGCAACCTCCTCGGCGCCCGCATCCTGCCCGAGGACGTCGCCGAGGCGGTGCTGTTCCTCGCCTCCGACCGCGCGGCGAAGACCACCGGCTGCACCCTCACGGTGGACGGCGGCGTGAAGGACGCCTTTCCGCGGTGACCGCCGCGGTGGAGTTCGGCGCGCAGCTGCGCTCGCACCCCCCGGAGCGGCAGTGGCGGATCGTACGGCGCCTCGAGGCGCTCGGGTTCGCCTCGGTGTGGAGCGGCGACCACGTCGCGTTCAACGTGCCGCTCCACGAGTCGCTCACGCTGCTGGCCTCCTACACGGCGATCACGACCCGGATCCGGATCGGCACCTGCGTGTACCTGCTGGCCCTCCGCGCGCCGGCCGTCGCGGCGAAGATGACGGCGACGCTCGACGTGCTCTCGGGCGGCCGGTTCGTCTTCGGCGTCGGCGTCGGCGGCGAGATCCCGGGCGAGTTCGAGCTGTGCGGCGTGCCGCACCGGGAGCGGGGCGCGCGGGTGACGGAGGCGATCGACGTCGTCCGCACCCTCTGGCGCGACAGCCCGGCGGCGTTCGACGGGCGGTTCACCCGCTTCAAGGGCGTCTCGATCGATCCGAAGCCGGTCCAGCGGCCGGGGCCGCCGATCTGGATCGGCGGACGCTCCGACGCGGCCCTGGACCGGGCGGGGCGGCAGGGGGACGGCTGGATCTCCTACGTCGTGCAGCCGGAGCGCTACCGCGAGAGCCTGGCCCGGATCGGCGAGGCGGCGGCGGCGTGCGGGCGGACCCTCGACCGCTTCGCGCGGGCGCACCTGGCGTTCATCACGGTCGGCCGCGACCACGCGAGCGCGAAGGCGACGTGGGTGCGCCTGCTGTCGCGGCGGTACGCGATGGACTTCGGGCCGCTGGCGGACAAGTACGGCATCATCGGCACCGCCGAGCAGTGCGCGGAGAAGATCGAGCGCTTCCGGGAGGCCGGCTGCAACTACTTCATCCTGGACACGATCGTCGATCCCGAGGAGCAGCAGGAGCACCTCGAGATGATCGCCTCGGAGATCATTCCGCGCTTCCGGTCGCGCTAGGCCCCGCCCATGAAGCCCCGTGAGTGCCGGGCGCGCGTGACGGCGGTCCGGCGCCTGGCGCCCGAGGTGCTCGAAGCCGAGCTCGCGATGGTCGAGCCGCCGGCCCTCGACTTCGCGGCCGGGCAGTGGGTGTCGGTGCCCTTCGGCCCCAAGACCGTCCGCGCCTACTCGATCGCCTCGCCGCCGCTCGACGGGCGCCACGTCACGCTCTGCGCGGACGTGGCGCCGGGCGGGCTCGGGTCGCGGTGGTTCCGCGGGCTCGCCCCGGGCGCCGAGGTCGCGTTCAAGGGCCCGCTCGGCGGCTTCGTGTTCTCGCGCGCCGACGCCCGCCGGCCGCTCTTCGTGGCCGAGGAGATCGGCATCGTGCCGATCCGCGCGATGCTCGCCGAGCTCTACGCCACGGGCTTCGGGCGCCCCGCGGCGCTCGTCTACTGGGCGCGCGACCCCGGCTGGCTCGTGTACGGCGGGGAGTTCTCCTCGCTGTCGCGCCGCTATCCCAACTTCGCCTACCATCCGGTGGTGGCGAGCGCCGACGGCCCCTGGCGCCACGCGCCCGACGGGCTCGCCGAGATCGTCGGCCGGGTGGTGGCCGACGTGACGGGACTCGTCGCCTACGTCGCCGGCGGCAGCGCCGCCATCGACCGCGTGCGCGACGTCCTCATGGCCAGGGGCCTCGACCGCAAATCCGTGAAGTGGGAGAAATTCTGGTGATGACCGGCGGGGCGCGGCTGGTGCCGCCGCGGGCGGGTCCCCGGGGGCGGGGGTCTCCGAGACCCGTTCCCTCCCACGAATCCGCGCACGCGTGACGATGGGAAAGCGCCGCGCATCGTCGCTCCGGGCGCGTGGTCGAGAGAC
>JACPCH010000105.1 GCA_016179875.1 Candidatus Rokuibacteriota bacterium
GGCGCGCCGCGCTCCGAGGCGACGGAGCCGCACCTGCTGCCGCGGCCCAACACGCCCGCCACGCTGGTGATCACGGGCGAGCTGCCGAGATGAGGGCGGTGCTGGCCGCCGCGCTCGCCTGTGCAGCGGTTCTGGCGCTGGCGGCCGTGCTGGGATTCAGCGTCCGGCCGGCGGCCGCGGAGGACTTCACGCTCCGCGTGCCTGTGAACCTGAGCAACGTGATGCCGGGGGAGGCGATCGGCTGGGTGAACTGCTGGGTCGGGACGGACGCGCTCTACAGCGACAATCAGCCCAATGTCGGCAGCGACGGGCGCATCGGCCGAGGCGGGGCGCAGTTCGCCATCCCGGCGGGGGGTGGCTTCAATGGCACCGTCGAGGTGAAGTTCAACGCCTTCTCGGGGCAGAACCCGAGCCTCGCGATGAAGTACAAGTGCTGGTTCTACCTCGGGGACATGGGCGATCCTGGGAACGTCCCGCGCGTCAACCACTCGAACCCCACCAAGCGCCCGAAGGCCGGCACGTCGTTCGCGAACGTGGTCGTCGGCCCGCTTCCGTAGGCGCGCCGCTCAGGCCGCGCGGGCGGCGGTCGGGCCGCCGGCGCGCACGCGCCTGAGCAGCGCGAGCCCGACGACGAAGAACAGGCCGACGGCGACGATCGCGGCGCGCTGGTTGCCGCCCATCGCCGCCGAGACCACGCCGAACACCAGCGGGCCCAGGATCGCCCCCGTCTTGCCCACCAGCGCGTAGAAGCCGAAGAACTCCGCCTCGCGCCCGGCCGGCACCAGCGTCGCCATGAAGGTGCGGCTCGCGGCCTGGATGGCGCCGAGGCCGGTGCCGGCGAGGATCGCGACCACCCAGAAGTGCCACTTGGCCCCGACGAAGTACGCGAGCACCGTGACCGCGACCCACTGGACGAGCGTGACGGTGACGACGAGCTTCGGCCCGCGCGTGTCGGTCACGCGCGCCCAGCCGGCGGAGCCGGCGAGCGCGGTGATCTGCACGAGCATGAAGAGCGCGATGATCTCGGTGAAGGCGAAGCCGAGAGTCTTCGCCGCGAACACCCCCGCAAAGGTGACGACGGTGTTCACGCCGTCCTCGTAGATCAGGTAGGCGAGGAGGAAGCGCCGCATCTCCCGGCGCTCGGGCACGCGCAGGAGCTCGCGGAGCGTCGCGAGCGTGTCGCGCACGCCGCGCCGGACCGCCGCCGGCAGGCGCACGGCGTGGCGCTCGTCGGGCGGCAGGATGACGAAGGCGGGGACCGAGAGCACCAGGAACTGCGCGGCGGCGACGAGGAAGCACCCCCCGTAGGCCTTGGCGGCGGCGAAGGGATAGGCGAGGAGGAACGCGACCAGCGAGCCCGCGTAGCCCACGGCGAAGCCCGCGGCCGAGACGCGCCCGAGCTCGGCCGGCGCCGCGATGCGCGGCAGGTAGGCGTTGTAGTACACGAACGCCGCCTCGAACGTCACGATGCCGGCGACGCCGAGCGCGAAGCCCCAGCCGACCATCCCCGGCCCGACCGTGGCCATGAGCGCCGTCGCCGCCACGGAGACGAGCGTGAAGCCGACGAAGAACGGCTTGCGGGTGCCCGCGTGGTCGGCGATGCCGCCGAGGAGGGGGGAGGTGAGGGCGACCAGGATCATGGAGACCGACACGACGAGCCCCCACCAGAAGTCGCCGCGCCCGCCGGCGTTGCCGACGACGGCGCCGGCATAGTACGCGGGGTAGACCGTGGACAGCACGATCGCCGCGAACGAGGAGTTGGCGAAGTCGTAGAGCGTCCAGGCCACGACCGCGCGGCTCATCCAGGGCGGCACGGCGGCGAGGATGACACAGGGCGCGGGGGTACGCTACTATCCGCGACATGCCGGGCCGCCTCGACCTCCCGCAGCTCGCCGAGCTGATCCGCCGGGGCGAGATCGACACCGTGCTCACCGTGTTTCCCGACGGCTACGGCCGGCTCCTGGGCAAGCGCACCGTCGGCCGCTACTTCCTCGACCACGTCGCGGGCGAGGGCGCCCACGCCTGCATCTACCTCTTCACCGTGGACATGGAGATGGAGCCGCTCCCCGGCTTCACGCTCACCTCGTGGGAGCGCGGCTACGGCGACATGAAGCTCCGCCCGGACCTCGCGACGCTGCGCCGGATCCCGTGGCTGCCCGGCACCGCGCTCGTCTTCTGCGACGTGTACACCGAGGCCGGCGCGCCGATCGAGGAGGCGCCGCGCTGGATCCTCCGGCGCCAGGTGGAGCGGGCCGCGAAGCTCGGCTACACCGTGAAGACGGCGGCCGAGCTCGAGCTGGTCGAGACCTCCAAGGGCGAGTGGGGGCGGGGCCAGGAGGAGATCAACCTCCACTACGCCGAGGCGCTCGAGATGGCCGACCGCACGGCGCTCTACAAGCACGGGTGCAAGGAGATCGCGCACGGGCAGGGCGCGTCGCTCACCTTCATGGCGAAGTACGACATGGGCGCCGCCGGCTCGTCGTGCCACCTCCACTCGTCGGTCTGGGACCGGAGCGGAAAGCGGGCGCTGTTCCGCGCGTCGAGCCCGCTCTTCGGCCACTGGCTGGCCGGGCAGCTGGCGCTGGCGCGCGAGCTGGCGTACTTCTACGCGCCCGGCGTGAACTCCTACAAGCGCTACCAGGCGGGCTCGTTCGCGCCGACGCGGCTCGTCGCCGGCCGGGACAACCGCACCTGCGGCTTCCGGATCTGCGGTGAGGGGAGCGGGCTCCGCGTGGAGAACCGCCTCCCCGGCGCCGACGCGAACCCCTATCTGGCGTTCGCCGCGACGATCGCCGCCGGGCTCCACGGCGTCGCCGCCCGGCTCAAGGCGCCGAAGCTCTACGAGGGCAACGCCTACGCCGACGCGTCGCTGCCCCAGGTGCCGAAGACGCTCCGTGAGGCGATCGGCGAGCTGGAGCGGTCGAAGGCGGCGCGGGCGGCGTTCGGCGGGCGGGTGATCGAGCACTACCTCCACGCGGCGCGCCTCGAGCAGCAGGCGTTCGACCAGGCCGTCACCGACTGGGAGCTCCTCCGCTACTTCGAGCGGATCTGACCAATGTGGCGCCTCAGATCGGCCGGTCGAGTGACCGTCACGGGTGATCGCGGCGGGGCACGGGCGTGGCGACAGCCCGGGAGCCCGTGCCCGGTTCAATAATGGGGCGGCTCGGCGGCAAGGTCGCGCTGATCACCGGCGGCGGCATGGGCATCGGGCGCGAGGCCGCGCTCCTCTTCGCGCGCGAGGGCGCCCGCGTCGTGATCGCCGACATCGACGCCGCCGCCGCCAGGGCCGCGGCCGCCGCGGTCGAGGCGGCGGGCGGGGAGGCGCTGGCGGCGGTCGGCGACGTCGCGCTCGAGGCCGACGTGGCCCGGATGATTGCCGAGGGCGTCGGGCGCTTCGGCGCGTTCCACGTGCTCTACAACAACGCGGGCGTCCTCTGGAAGGACCGCGACCGGTCCGTGCTCGAGACCGACGAGCGCTGGTGGGACCGCGTGATGGCGATCAACCTCAAGTCCGTCTTCTGGGTCACCAAGCACGGCATCCCGCACCTCCGGCGCGCGGGGGGCGGCTCGATCATCCTCATGGGCTCGGTGTCGGCGCTCGCCGGCTTCACGCGGGCCCAGGACGCCTACACCGCGGCCAAGGGCGGGCTCATCTCGCTCGGGAAATCGCTCGCGATCCAGTTCGCGAAGGACCGGATCCGCTGCAACGTGATCCACCCCGGCATCGTTGACACGCCGCTCCAGGCCCCGTACCTCACCGAGGCGCTGCGCCGGGAGTTCGCGGCGGGGATCCCGCTGGGCCGGATCGCCGAGCCGCGGGAGATCGCGAGCGTCGCGCTCTTCCTGGCGAGCGACGAGTCCTCGTACATGACGGGCGCCGAGCTGGTCGTCGACGGCGGGTTCACCGCCGCATGACTACGGTCATCGCCGTGCGGAGCCGGCCACGCACCGACCCGGGGGTCGCCGCGCTGGCGGCCGCGGCCTTCCTCCTGCTCGGCGTCTTCGTGGTGTGGCCGGTGGCGCGCGTGCTGGCCACGAGCCTCGCCGGCGCGGACGGTCCGACGCTCGCCCACTACGCGGAGTTCTTCAGCACCTGGCGGCTCTTTCGGATCCTGCTCCAGAGCCTCCTGGTGGCGGCGGTCTCGACCGTTCTCACCGTGCTGGCGGCGCTGGTGCTGGCGTGGGCGGTGACGCGCACGGACATCCCCGGAAAGCGCTTCATCTCGCTGATGAGCCTGCTGCCGCTGATCTCCCCGCCCTTCCTCGTGTCGCTCGCGTTCATCCTCCTCTTCGGGCGCAACGGCCTCGTCATGCGCACGCTCGGGCTCGACTGGTCCATCTACGGCGCCCACGGCATCGTGATCACCCAGGTGTTCACGTTCCTGCCGCAGGCGTACCTCCTGCTGGCCAACGTGCTGGCCGGCATCGACGCCGCCCAGGAGGAGGCGGCCGAGAGCCTCGGGGCCGGGCCGCTGACCACGCTGACCCGTGTGACGCTCGCGCTGGCGCGGCCGGGGCTCGCCTCGGCGGCCCTCATCGTGTTCATCCTGTGCCTGACCGACTTCGGCAACCCGATCCTCATCGGCGGCCGGTTCAACGTGCTCGCCACCGAGATCTACGCGCAGGTGATCGGGATGAGCAACTTCGCGGCCGGCGCCACGATGAGCGTCGTCCTGCTCGCGCCCTGTCTGGCCGCGTGGGCGCTCAACACCTGGTGGGTCGGAGCCCGGTCGTACGCCACGGTGACGGCGTCGGCGCGCACGACCGTCCGCCCGCTGGCCCCGGCAGCGCGCTGGGCGCTCTTCGCGGTCGCGGGCGGGATCGCGCTCTTCGTGGCCCTCGTCTACGCGCTGATCCCGCTCGGGTCCGTGGTGCGGCTCTGGGGCAGCGACTGGTCGCTGTCGCTCCACCACTACGCCTTCCAGTCCGCCGCCGAGGGCGCCTCGCCGGTGTGGAACAGCGTGCGGCTGGCGGCCGCCGCCGGCGTCGCCGGGACGGTGCTGGCGCTCGGGCTCGCGTACGTGATCGAGCGCCGGCGGCCGCCCGGCGCGCGGGCGCTCGAGACGCTCGCCCTGCTGCCGGCGGCGCTGCCCGGCATGGTCGTCGGCGTCGGCTACATCCTCGCCTTCAACGTGCCCCCGCTGGCGCTCACCGGCACGCTGGCGCTGGTGGCCGCCAGCGTGGTGTTCTGGAAGCTGCCGGTGGCCGTGCTGGCGGCCGTGAACGCGTTCAAGCAGATCGACCCGTCCATCGAGGAGGCGGCGGTGAGCCTCGGCGCCGGCGGGGCGCGGACGTTCTGGCGGGTGCTGCTGCCGCTCCTCACGGGGCCCGCCTTCTCGATCTTCGTCTACTTCTTCGTCAACGGGATGGTCACGGTGAGCGCGGTCATCTTCCTCGTCTACCCGGGCTTCAACCTCGCCTCGGTGGCGATCCTGAGCCAGGTCGAGAACGGCTACCCGGGCGTGGCTTGCGCGCTCGGCACGCTCATCCTGGCGATCGTGATCGGAGCGGTGCTGCTCCTCCGGGCGCTGCTCGGCGAGCGGGTCGCCGTGCTCAAGCTATGAAAGGAGACAGGCCGATGCGTCGAGCCCTGGTGCTGGGCCTCCTGCTCCCGCTGCTCCTCCCGTCCGGGCCCCCGCCGGCCGCGGCCAGCGAGGACAAGCTGGTCATCTACACCGCGTACGAGGAGAACGAGCTGAAGACGTTCTGGGAGCAATTCAAGAAGGACCTGCCCGACCTCGCCGCCAAGGCCTCGTACATCCGTGGCTCGACCGGCCCCACCATCGCGCGCCTGGAGGCCGAGCGCGCCAACCCGCAGGCCGACGTGGTGTGGGGCGTGTTCAACGACTACCTCACGGGCGCCGCCAAGAAGGGGCTGCTCGAGCCGTACGCCGCCAGGGAGTCGAGCGCGATCCCGGCGCGCCTCAAGCATCCCGAGAACGCCTGGCAGGGGGTCACGCTGCTCGCGGCGGCGTTCGCCGTCAACCAGAAGCGCGTGGCCGAGCTCAGGCTGCCGGCGCCCCGGTCCTGGGCCGACCTGCTCGACCCGAAGTACAAGGGCCACATCGTCATGTCGAATCCGTCCACGTCGGGCCTGGCCTATCTGCTCCTGGCCAGCCACGCGACGCGCCTGGGCGAGGACCGGGCCTTCGAGTACTACGCCGCGCTCGACCGGAACCTCTCGCAGGTCACCAAGTCGGGCGGCGCGCCCGGCCGCATGGCGGCCTCGGGCGAGACGCCCATCGGCATCGCGCTCGGGTACGAGGTCGAGGTGGCCAAGAGGCAGGGGGCGCCGCTCGAGATCGTCTACCCCTCGGACGGTGTCGCCTGGACCTTCGAGGGCAACGCGCTCGTCCGCGGCGCCAAGCACCCGGTCAACGCGAAGCGGTTCCTCGACTGGGCGATGTCGAAGTCCGCGATGGCGTCCTACGCGGTGTGGCGGGGCACCGCCATCACGCGCCCCGACGTGCCGGTGGCCGGCCCGAAGCTCACGGACATGAACCTGATCAACCTCGACTTCGTGAAGGCGGCCGGGGACAAGGACCGGCTGGTCAAGAAGTGGCTCGAGAAGTTCTCGAAGTGACGTGCGGATCAGCCTGCGCGGCCTGACCAAGCGCTTCGGCGCCTCACGCGCCGTGGACGGGTTCACGCTCGAGGTCGCCCAGGGCGAGCTGGTGACGCTCGTGGGCGGCTCGGGCTGCGGCAAGACGACGGCGCTCCGGATGATCGCGGGCTTCGAGCGCCCCGACGCGGGGGAGGTCGCCTTCGACGGGCGCGTCGTCAACGACGTCCCCCCGCGCCGGCGCGACGTCGGCATCGTGTTCCAGTCCTACGCGCTGTTCCCGACCATGACCGTCGCCGACAACATCGCGTTCGGCCTGCGCGTCGCCCGCTGGCCGGCGGCGCGGCGCCGCGAGCGCGTGGCGGAGATGGTGGCGCTGACGGGCCTGGCCGGGCTCGAGGCCCGGTACGCCAACCAGCTCTCGGGCGGCCAGCAGCAGCGGGTGGCGCTGGCGCGCGCGCTGGCGCGACAGCCCGGGGTGCTGCTCCTGGACGAGCCGCTGTCGGCGCTCGACGCCAAGATCCGGCTGCGGCTGCGCGGCGAGCTGCGCAAGATCCAGCAGGATCTCGGCATCACGACGGTCTACGTCACCCACGACCAGGAGGAGGCGCTGTCGATCGCCGACCGGATCGCCGTGATGCGCGACGGACGCATCGAGCAGGTCGGCCGCCCCGAGGAGGTCTACACGACGCCGCGCACCGGCTTCGTGGCCGACTTCATCGGCGTCTCGAATCTCCTCGACTGCCGGGTGGTGTCGGCGGCCGACGGGACGGTGGCGTGGGACGGCGTCCGCCTCCGCGTGGACGGCCTCGGCGCCGGCGACGGGGAGGGCGTCCTGGTCGCGGTGCGCCCGGAGAAGCTGCGCCTGGCCGGGGAGGGCGCCGCGGTGAACCGGCTCGACGGCGTGCTCGAGGTCCTGACGTTCCTCGGCGCCGTCGTGCGGCTGGAGGTCGTGGTCCAGGGGCGGTCGCTGTGGGTGGACGTGCCGCTCGCCGCGGCGCGCGGGCTCGAGCGCCGGAAGCCGGTCGCGCTCGCGTTCGCGCCGGGCGACTGCGTGGTCGTCCGGAAAGGATAGCGGGATGAAGCTCGACACGATCGCCGTCCACGCGGGCCACGAGGTCGACGCCGCCACCGGCGCCGTGGCGCCCGCCATCCATCCGTCCACGACGTTCGAGCGCGCGCCGGACGGCGCGTACCCGCGCGGCCACCTCTACAGCCGCAACAGCAACCCGAACCGAGTGGCGCTCGAAGCCTCTCTGGCAGCGCTCGAGGGCGGCGCCGCCGCCGCGGCGTTCGCCTCGGGCTCGGCGGCGACCTCCGCCGTCTTCCAGGCGCTGGCGCCGGGCGACCACGTCGTCGCGCCGACCGACGCCTACCACGGCACGCTGCGCCTGCTGCGCGAGACCTTCGCGCGCTGGGGGCTCGCGACGACGTTCGTGGACATGACCGAGCCCGGGCGCGTCGCCGAGGCGGTCCGTCCCGCGACGAAGCTCGTCTGGGTGGAGACGCCGTCGAACCCGCTGTGGAAGGTCGTGGACCTCGAGGCGGTCGCCGGGATCGCGCGCCGCGCCGGCGCGCTCCTCGTCTGCGACAACACGACGGCCACGCCGGTCCTCCAGTCGCCGTTCCGGCACGGCGCCGATCTCGTCCTCCACGCGGCGACCAAGTACCTCAACGGCCACGGCGACGTGATGGGCGGCGCGGTCGTGGCGCGCGAGCCCGACGGGCTCTTCGAGCGGGTCCGCGCGGTCCAGGCGTCCGGCGGCGCCGTGCCGTCGCCCTTCGACTGCTGGCTCACGCTGCGCGGGATCCGGACGCTGCATCCGGGCCACGCCGTGGCGGCGCGGCAGATGTCGGGCTTCGGCGGGATGCTCTCGTTCGAGGTCCGCGGCGGGCGGGAGGCGGCGATGGCCGTCGCCGCGCGGGTCCGGCTCGTCACGCGCGCCACGAGCTTCGGCGGGACCGAGAGCCTCATCGAGCACCGCGCGTCCATCGAGGGACCGGAGTCGCGCACGCCCGAGGGCCTGCTGCGGCTGTCGGTCGGGCTCGAGCACCCCGACGACCTGATCGCCGACCTCGACCAGGCGCTGACTCCGGGGGAGGGGCGGCCATGACGCTCCAGGGTCGCGTCGCGCTCGTCACCGGCGCCGCCCGCGGCATCGGGCTCGCCATCAGCCGGCGCCTCGCCGCCGAGGGAGCGCGGGTGGCGCTGGTGGACCTCGACGGCGCGGCGGTGGCGGCGGCCGCGACGGAGCTGGGCGAGGCGGCGCTGGCCCTGACCGCCGACGTCACGCAGACGGCGGACGTGGAGCGCGCGGTGGCCGCGGCCCACGCGCGGTGGCGGCGGCTCGACGTCGTCGTGAACAACGCCGGGATCACCGGCGGCTCGAAGCTCACCTGGGAGCTCAGCGACGAGGACTGGCACCGCGTCATCGCCTGCGACCTGACCAGCGTGTTCCTGGTCTCGCGCGCGGCGGTCAAGGTCATGCTCGGGCAGGGGAGCGGGCGCATCATCAACATCGCGTCCATCGCCGGCAAGGAGGGCAACCCCACGCTCGCGCCGTACTCGACCGCCAAGGCGGGCGTGATCGGCTTCACCAAGGCGCTGGCCA
>JACPCH010000106.1 GCA_016179875.1 Candidatus Rokuibacteriota bacterium
GACCTCACCATGCACGGCTTCAGCGTGAGCCGGGGATTCGTGGGGGGACTGCCGGTCTCGCAGATCGTGCTCCACCTGGGCGCGGTGGAGATCCCGATCGGCGCCGACGCCGGGACCGACCGGATTCTGAGGGTCATGCACGACCTGCGACCCCGCGCGCTCCTCGCCACGCCCTACTTCGCCATCCACCTGGCCGAGCAGGCGCCGCGTCTGGTCGGTGTCGAGGCGCGCGATCTCGGGGTCGGCGTCGTCAGCGTCGGCGGCGAGCCCGGCGGCGGCATCCCCGCCGTGCGCCAGAAGGTCGAGAGCCTGTGGCGCGCCGACTGCCGCGAGCTCTGCGGCGGCACCGACTTCGGCTGCGCGTACTGGGCCGAGTGCGAGCGGAAGGAGGGCATGCACGAGACGGCCCAGGAGTTCGTCTACGTGGAGCTGATCGACCCGGACACCGGCGCCATCCAGCCGTGGAAGGAAGGTGTGACGGGCGAGCTGGTCTACACGGCGCTCGACCGGGAGTGCTCGCCGCTGGTGCGCTTCCGCACGCGCGACCACGCCGTCGTCACCGGCGCCGGCCCCTGCGCGTGCGGCCGCACGGCGCCGACGATCCGCGTCTTCGGCCGCACCGACGACATGCTGATCGTCAAGGGGATCAACGTCTTCCCGAGCGCGATCCGGGACGTGGTCACCGGCTTCGAGCCGCGCACCACCGGCAATCTCCGCATCGTGGCCGACTTCCCCGGGCACACCACCCAGCGCCCGCTGCGGATCAAGGTCGAGTACGGCCCCTCGCTCGCGGGGCACGGCGAGGGCGTCGAGCGCCTCCGCCAGGAGCTGTCCGAGCGCCTGCGCGGGCTCCTGAACTTCGCGCCGGCGGTGGAGATGGCGCCGCCGGACACCTTCGAGAAGCCGGGCGTGCACAAGGTGGCGCTGATCGTCCGCGAGACTCCGGGGGGATGAGCGCTCCGAGCGACAACGACGCACCACACGGGAGGATCGAGCATGAGGCGACGTGAGTTCCTCAAGGCGGGGATGGTGGGCGGCACGGCGGTCGCGGTCGGGGGCCCCTTCGTGCTGAGGCAGGCGGACGCGCAGAACCCCATCAAGATCGGCCTGCCCACGGTGCTGTCGGGCGGGAACGCCCAGTACGGCACCCAGGCCAAGCGGGCGTGCCAGCTGTTCGGCAAGGAGGTCAACGCCCGGGGCGGCATCCTCGGCCGGCCGGTGGAGTTCATCTACGAGGACACCGGCGCCGACCCCGCGACCGCGGTGCGCAAGGCGCAGAAGCTCGTCGAGAAGGACGGCGTGAAGATCCTCACGGGGACGGTGCTCTCCTCCGAGGCCCTCGCCGTCTCCGCCAAGTGCCCCGAGTGGAAGGTGATCCTCATGTCGACCATCAACGGGGCGGGCGCGCTCACCGCCAAGTCCTACAACCGCTACTTCTTCCGGGTCAACACCAGCGGCCCGATGGGCGCCCGCGCCGTCAGCCTCTACCTGGCCGAGGCGCCCATGAAGCGGTTCTTCGGGCTCGGGAGCGACTACGCGTGGGGCCGCGACAGCGTCGCCTCCTTCTCGGCGCAGATCGTGGCGGCGAAGAAGGAGGTCGTCGGCCGGGACTACCCGCCCGTCGGCACCAAGGATTTCGCGAGCTACATCGGCAAGATCAGGCAGTCGCGCGCCGAAGGCTGTTACCTGGTGCTGCCCGGCCAGGACGCGACGATCTTCCTGAAGCAGGCGCACCAGTTCGGCCTGACGCGCGAGGTGAAGCCGATCATGGAGATCGTCGAGCTGGAGAACATCAAGGCCGTGGGCGAGGCGATGGTGGGGACGATCGGCTCGAGCCGCTATCCCTTCACCGTGGACACGCCGAAGAACCGGGACTTCGTCAAACGCTTCCACGCCATGCACGGGGTCTACCCCGACATGTTCGACGGCGAGACGTACGAAGGCCTGGAGTGGCTGGCGCAGGTGATGCAGAAGGCCGGCACCGCCGACGACGTCGAGAAGATCATCGCGGCGTGGGAGGACTCCAGCTACGAGGGCCTGGAGGGGCCGTTCTTCATGCGCAAGTGCGATCACCAGGCGGTCCAGCCCGGCTTCGCGGTCGAGGTGGTGAAGGATCCCGCCTACCCGCACCCGGTGCCGAAGATCCTGGCCACGTACCCCGGCGACCGGGTCACGCCGAAGTGCCGGACCGAGGAGTTCGTCTAGAGCGGCCGGGGGCCCGGCGGCCGTGGCGATCTTCGTCGAGCAGCTGCTCAACGCGCTGGCGCTCGCCGGGCTCCTCTTCCTCGTCTCCGCGGGCCTCTCGCTCGTGTTCGGGATCCTCCGCGTCGTCAACTTCGCGCACGGCGTCTTCTACATGCTGGGCGCGTACCTCGGCTTCACGACGGTCGCCGTCTCCGGCTGGTTCTGGCCGGCGCTCCTGGTCGTGCCGCCCGTCGTCGGCGTCGTCGGCGCGCTCCTCGAGGCCTCGACGCTCCGCTTCATCTACCGCCGCCCGCCCATCTACCAGCTCCTCCTGACCTTCGGCCTCGCCCTCATCCTCGAAGAGTCCGTCCGCGTCCTGTACGGCCCCACCGCCAAGGGGATCGATCCGCCGCCGCTGCTCGAGGGGGCGATCGGCATCGCCGGGACGCTCTATCCGCGCTACCGGCTCTTCCTGATCGTGCTCAGCCTCGCCGTCGGGGCGGCGGTGTGGCTCTTCCTCCAGAAGACCCGGAGCGGGCTCGTCATCCGCGCGGTCGCGCAGAACAGCGAGATGGCGGACTGCCTCGGCGCCGACATCGCCCGTGTCCGCACCTGGGTCTTCGGCGCCGCCTGCGCCCTCGCCGGCCTCGGCGGCGTGGCGGCGGCCCCGATGACGACGGCCTACCTGGGCATGGGGATCGGCGTGATCGTGGACGCCTTCGTGGTGGTGGTGATCGGGGGCCTCGGCAGCATCCCCGGCTCGATGGCGGGCAGCCTGATCGTCGGCGCCGCCCAGACGTGGGGCGCCTATTACCTGCCCGAGACGGCGATGGTCATCATGTACGCGGTGATGGGCGCGATCCTGATCTTCCGGCCCTGGGGCCTCTTCGGCGAGGAGGAATGAACGGCCCGCGGGCCCTCGCGCTGGCGGCGCTCGCCGCCCTCGCCGCGCTGCCCTGGGTGCTGGCGCGCCACCAGCTCTCGATCCTCACCGACCTCCTGATCTTCGGCCTCTTCGCGCTCTCGCTCGATCTGATCATGGGCTACACGGGCATGGTCTCCTTCGGCCACGCCGCCTACTTCGGCCTGGGCGCGTACGGCAGCGCGCTGGTCCTGGTGCACTCCGGCCAGCCCGTTCCCGTCGCCCTCCTGGCCGGCGCGCTGCTGGCGGGCGTGGTCGCGCTGCCGGTCGGCTGGTTCTCCACGCGCGCCACCGGCATCTACTTCGCGATGCTCACGCTGGCCTTCGCCCAGCTCCTCTACACGGTGGCCTACAAGTGGCGCGACCTCACCGGCGGGTCGGACGGGCTCGCGGGCGTCCCGAAGACGACCCTCTTCTGGGGCGGGCCGAGCCTGGCCACGCCGCACGCCTACTACTTCCTGGTCACGGCCTGCGTCGTGCTCGCCCTCCTTCTCTGCCGGGCCCTCGTCCGCTCGCCGTTCGGCCGGGCCCTCCAGGCGATCCGCGAGAACGAGCGGCGGTTCGTCGCCCTCGGACGGGCGGCGCGGCCGTTCAAGCTCGTCGTCTTCGTGATCGCCGCGGCGCTGGCCGGCCTCGCCGGCGCCCTCTTCGCGCCGTTCCGGGGTTTCGCCTCCCCCGAAGTCATGTTCTGGGTGCTCTCGGGCCAGGGGCTGATGATGGTGCTCACCGGCGGCATCGGCACGCTCATCGGCCCGATCCTGGGCGCGATGGTCTTCATCCTCATCCAGGAAGTGCTCTCCAGCTACACCGAGCACTGGATGATCTTCAGCGGCGCCGTGTTCGTCCTGATGGTGATCTTCCTGCCCGGCGGGCTGGTGGGCACGGCCCGGCGGCTGGTGACGCGCGCGTGACGATCCTGGAAACGCGCGGGCTCGGCCGGACGTTCGGCGCGCTCCGCGCCGTGGCCGACGTCAGCCTGCGCGTGGAGACGGGCGAGCTCCGGGCCCTCATCGGCCCGAACGGCGCCGGGAAGACGACGCTGTTCCACCTGATCTCCGGGCTGCTCGCGCCGACCTCCGGGCAGGTCGCGTTCCGCGGCGACGACGTGACCGCGCTCGCTGCCCCCGCGCGCTGCCGCCGGGGCATCTCGCGCACGTTCCAGATCACGAGCATCTTCCCGGAGCTCAGCGTGCTCGAGAACGTGCGGATCGCCGTCCAGCTCAAGGCCGGGGGCAACTTCCGCCTCCTCGGCGGCCGCGCGCTGCTGGAGGCGAGCGAGCGCCGGGCCCGCGACAGCCTCGGCGCCCTCGGGCTCCTCGACCGGGCCCGGGAGCCGGCGGCGATGCTCCCCCACGGCGACCAGCGCCTGCTGGAGATCGCGATGGCCCTGGCCCAGCAGCCGGAGCTCCTGCTGCTCGACGAGCCCACGCAGGGCCTGTCGCCCGAGGACACCGCGGCGACCGTCGCGGTGATCCGGCGGATCGCGCGCGAGCGGCGCGTCACCATCCTCCTGGTCGAGCACGACATGGACGTGGTGTTCGACCTCGCCGACCGCGTCAGCGTGCTGCACTTCGGCCAGCTGATCGCCGAGGGAACGCCCGACGCGATCCGGGGCAACCTCGACGTGCAGACGGCCTACCTCGGAGGCCCGGAGTGACGCTGCTCGCCGTCGAGGGGCTCCAGACGTTCTACGGCAAGAGCCACGTCCTGCGGGAGGTGTCCTTCGCGGTGCCGGCCGGCGAGATCACCGTGCTCCTCGGTCGCAACGGCGCCGGCAAGACCACGACGCTGCGGTCGGTCATGGGCCTGACCCCGCCGCGCGCGGGCACGGTGCGCTTCAAGGATCGGGACATCACCGGCCAGCCGCCCCACCGCGTGTTCCGGCTCGGCGTCGGGTACGTGCCGGAGGGCCGGCAGATCTTCCCCCACCTGGACGTGGGCGAGAACCTCCGCCTGGCCGAGCGGGCGGCGGGCGGCGGCCCCGGCTGGACCCTCGAGCGGATCTTCGAGTACTTTCCCCTCCTGCGCGAGCGGTGGCGGCAGCGAGGGCGGAGCCTCTCGGGCGGCGAGCAGCAGATGCTGGCCATCGCCCGCGCGCTGGCCGGGAACCCCGAGCTCCTGATGCTCGACGAGCCTTCGCAGGGGCTGGCGCCCCGCCTGGTGCGCGAGCTGGAGTCGATCCTGGTGCGTCTCCGGGGCGAGGGCGTGACCATCCTGCTGGTGGAGCAGAACGCGCGCATGGCCCTCGCGGTGAGCGACCAGGTGCTCGTCCTCGGCAAGGGGACGCTCGTGTTCGCCGGCCCCACCGCCGAGTTCCACCGGCGCGAGCCGGAGCTGAGGGGCCGCTACCTGGCCGTGTAGCGGCGCGCGCCCCCCTCCGCCGCCGCGCGGGCCGTCACAGCGCCCGCGCGCGCTGGCGCAGCTCGAACTTCTGGATCTTGCCGGTCGCGGTGGCCGGCAGCGGCCCGAAGATCACGGTCTTGGGCACCGCGAAGTGCGGCAGGTTCGCGCGGGCGAAGGCGATGAGCGCCTCGGCCGTCACCTCCGTGCCCGGGCGCAGCTCCACGAACGCGCACGGCGTCTCCCCCCACTTCTCGTCGGGCCGCGCCACCACCGCCGCCAGCGCGACGGCCGGGTGCCGCGTGAGGGCCGCCTCCACCATGAGGCTCGAGATGTTCTCGCCGCCGGAGATGATGATGTCCTTCGAGCGGTCCCGGATCTCGATGTAGCCGTCGGGATGCTGGACGGCGAGGTCACCGGTGTGGAACCAGCCGCGCAGCATGACCTCGCCCAGGGTCGTGCCGTCGGCGGGCACGGGCTCGATCGTCTTGGGGTCCGCGACGCGCTGGCCCTCGACGACGTGGTACGGCACGCCCTGGCGCGCCTGCCGGGCCGCCCGCTCCTCGGGGGTGAGCGTGGCCCACCCGTCCTGCCAGGCGCAGAGCGTCGAGGGGCCCAGCACCTCCGTGAGCCCGTAGATGTGCTGGACGCGGAAGCCCAGCTCGCTCATGGCGCGGAGGATCTTGGCGGGCGGCGCGGCGCCGCCGGTCATGAGGTCGACGACGTGGTCGCGAGGCGGGCGGCTCTCGGCCGGCGCGTTGATCAGCATGTTGAGCACGGTGGGCGCGCCACACATGTGGGTCACGCGCTGCTCGGCCAGGAGGCGGAAGATCGTCGCCGGCTCCACCCGGCGCAGACACACGTGCGTGCCCCCGACGGCGGTGATCGCCCACGGGAACCCCCAGCCGTTGGCGTGGAACATCGGGAGGGTCCAGAGATAGACCGCCCCCGCCGGGATGTGCCACGCCAGGATCTCGCCCACCAGCATCATCCAGACGCCGCGGTGGTGGGCGACGACGCCCTTCGGGTTGCCGGTCGTGCCCGACGTGTAGTTGAGCGCGATCGGCTGCCACTCGTCGCGGATCGGGGCCGGCGCGAAGTCGGGCGAGCCCTCGGCGAGGAGGTCCTCGTATTCCACGCCGCCCAGGCGCGGGCCGGGCCCGTCGTAGAGCGGATCGTCGTGGTCGATGACGAGCGGCTTCCGCTCGAGCTGCGCCAGGGCCGCCCCGACGCTCGGCGAGAACTCGCGGTCGACGATCAGCGCGCGGGCCTCGCCGTGGCCGAGGATGTAGGCGATCGTGCGGGCGTCGAGCCGGGTGTTGACGGCGTTGAGCACCGCGCCGATCGCGGGCACGGCCTGGTGGACCTCCAGCATGGCCGGCACGTTGGGCAGCACCACCGCGACCGTGTCCCCCGGGCCGATCCCGCGCGCCGCCAGCGCCGAGGCGAGCCGGCGCGCCCGCGCGTCGTACTCGCGGTAGGTCACGCGGCGCGCGCCGTGGACGATCGCCGTACGATCGGGGTGGGTCGCCGCCGTGCGCGGCAGGAACGAGACCGGCGTCAGCGCGGCGGAGTTGGCGTCGCCGCGCCCGAGTCCCGTGGCGAAGATGTTCTCCCCCATGCCTCCTCACCCGCTCGCGGGCGTCCTGCCCTGCGCACGCTGGATGTCTGGTGAGCCGTGGTGGGATCGAACCACCGACCCCCTGATTAAAAGTCAGGTGCTCTGCCAACTGAGCTAACGGCTCGTCGGGATCACGGCGGCGCCGGGACGATTCTACCGCGCTTTGCGGTCGGCGGGCGGGGCGGCCGGCGGGCGCTGGAACGTCCCGACCACCGCGTAGCCCCGGGAGCGGATCTGGCGGTCGATCTGGCGCCGGGCGCGGCGGTCGGCCTGGCGGCGGTCCTCCTTGCGGCGGGCCGGGCGCTTGCGGCGGCGCTCGGCGACGCGGCGGTCGAGCACGACCTGGACGGTGTCGTCGCCGCCGAAGGTGCGCCGCAGCGACTCGTAGAACGGCCGGCGGCCGCGCCCGACGATGAAGAGCAGCCGCTCGATCCGGCCGGGCGCCACTACGGGAGGCTCGAGCGCACCGACGGGAACCAGCGCGTGAGCGGCGAGTCCTCGACCAGGATCGTCTCGGCGCGCTGGGGGCCGGTCGAGATCAGGCACAGCGGCACGCCGGTCAGCTCCTCGAGCCGCGCCAGATACTGGCGGGCCTTGGCCGGCAGCTCGGCCTCGAGCTGGAACCCGCCGGTCGGCGCGAGCCACCCCGACAGCTCCTCGTACACGGGCACGGCCTCGGCCATCACCGTCTCGTCCTCGGGGAACTCCGTGAGGACGTCGCCGCGGTAGCGGTAGCCCACGCAGACCTTCACCGTCTCGCACTGGTCGAGGACGTCGAGCTTGGTGAGCGCGACCGTGTCGAGGCCGTTGACGCGCACGGCGTAGCGCGCCACGATCCCGTCGAACCAGCCGCAGCGGCGCGGCCGGCCCGTCGTCGCGCCGTACTCGTTGCCGCGCCCGCGGATGTGCTCGGCGATCGCGCCCTGCATCTCGGTCGGGAACGGCCCGCCGCCGACGCGCGTCGCGTAGGCCTTGGAGACGCCGAGGACCCCGTGGAGCCGGGTCGGCGGCACGCCCGTGCCCGTCGCCGCCCCGCCGGCCGTCGTGGAGGACGACGTGATGTACGGGTAGGTGCCGTGGTCGATGTCGAGCATCGTGCCCTGGGCGCCCTCGAAGAGCACCGAGTAGCCGCTGTCGATCCACTTGGACAGCAGCAGCGCCGTGTCGGTGATGTAGGGCGCCAGCCAGCCCGCGTAGCGCAGGTACTGGTTCAGGATCTCCTCGACCGTGAAGGTCTGGGCGTCGTAGATCTCGCGCAGAAGCCGGTTCTTCTGGGCCACGTTCAGCTCGAGCTTCTCGCGGAAGAGCGCCTCGTTGAGCAGGTCGGCCATCCGGATGCCGACGCGCGCCGCCTTGTCCACGTAGGCCGGGCCCACGCCCTTGCCGGTCGTCCCGATCCGCCGCTTCCCCAGCTTCGCCTCGGAGGCCCGGTCGAGCGCGGGGTGATAGGGCATGATCAGGTGCGCGTTCTTCGAGATGAACAGGTTGCCGTCGAGCGTCACGCCGCGCTGCACGAGCGACTCCATCTCCTCGATGAGCGAGCCCGGGTCCACCACGACGCCGCAGCCGACCACGCAGCGGCAGCCGGGGTGCAGGATCCCCGACGGGATCGAGTGGAGCACGTACTTCTCGCGGCCGACCACGACCGTGTGGCCCGCGTTGTTGCCGCCCTGGTAGCGCACGACCACGTTGACGTGGGGCGTGATGACGTCCACGACCTTGCCCTTGCCCTCGTCCCCCCACTGCGCGCCGACGACGACGATGTTAGGCATCGCTCAAGCCTCCGAAGCACCGCGCCGGATCCGCGAGGACGTCGGCGACCGCCAGCACGCGCTCGGCGCCGCCCGCCAGGTCGAGCGCCAGCAGCTCCCCCGCCCCCGTGCGCGGGCTGCCGACCACCAGCACCTGGCGCGCGCGCCCGGCCCGGGCGTAGGCCAGCGACTCGTCGAGGCCGCGGCTCACGATGTCGCGCGCGACCGAGGCCCCGAGGTCCCGCAGGCGCCGCGCCAGCGAGAGCGCCGCGGTCTTGTCCGGCGTGAAGTCGATGATGAAGAAGTCGGGCCCCGGCAGCTCCACGGCCACGCCCTGGGCCTCCATGACGGACAGCAGGCGCCCCACGTCGAAGGCGAAGCCGACCGCCGGGCAGTCGAAGCCGAAGCGCGCCAGCATGTGGTCGTAGCGCCCGCCGCCGGCGAGGGCGGCGCCGAAGCCCGCCACGTAGGCCTCGAAGTACGTCCCCGAGTAGTAGTCGAACCCGCGGACTTCACCCAGGTCGAGCAGCACGGCGTCGGCGAGCCCGTAGATCGTGAGCAGCCGGTACACCTCGGCCAGGTTCGCCACCGCCCGCGCCGAGCGGTCGTTCTTCGCGAGCCCGGCCGCCCGCTCGAGCACCTCCTCGCGGCCGAAGAGCGCCGGCAGCGCCAGCAGCGCCTCACCCACGTGGGCCGCGGGGGCCAGCTCGCCGACGAGGCGCTCGAGCGTCGAGGCGTCCTTGCGGGCCAGCGCCGCCCGCAGCTCCCGCTGCCGCGCCGCCGGCGCCGTGACCTCCTCCAGGAGCCCGCGGAAGAAGTCGGGGTGCCCGAGGTCGAGCTGGAAGCGGTCGAGCCCGAGCGCCTTCAGGCCCTCGATCGCCATCGCGATGACCTCCACCTCGGCCTCGGGCTTCTCGAGCCCGATCAGCTCGACGCCCGCCTGGTAGAACTCGCGGTAGTGCGACACCTGGGGCTCGTCGTAGCGGAACACGTTCGTCACGTAGCAGAGCCGGATCGGCTTGCCCTCGTCGCGCAGGCGCGTGGCCACCACGCGCGCGATCTGCGGCGTGATGTCCGCCCGCAAGGCGAGCAGCCGCCCGGTCTCGCGGTCCACGAACTTGAACGTGTTCTCCTGCACGTCGGCGTCGGTGCCGGTCGCGAGCACGTCGGCGTACTCGAACGTCGGCGTGATCACCTCGCGGTAGCCCCAGCGGCCGAAGACGCCGAGCAGGCCCGTCTCGACGTGGCGCTTGCGCGCGGCCTCGTCGGGCAGGTAGATCCGCGCGCCCTTCGGGAGCTGGGTCGGGAGCGGCCTCACCGCGCGGCCCCCTCGAGGTGCGTGAGCGTGTTCATCCGGTGGACCGTCGCCCAGCCCGGCTCGAACTCGATCTCGGTGATCCCGGCCGGCGAGGCGTCCACGGTCCACAGGCGCTCGAGCCCGAGGCCGAGCGCCTCCAGCACGAGCAGGCGCGTCACGATCGCGTGGGAGACCAGGATCACGGTCCGGCCGGCGCAGGCGTCCGTCAGCGCCGCGAGCCCGGCGGCGACGCGCGCGGCGACCTCGTCGAGCCGCTCGCCGCCCGCGAGGGCCAGCCGGTGCGGCGCCCGCCGCCACACGTCGTACGCGTCGGGGAAGCGCGCCGCGACCTCCTCGCGCGTGAGCCCTTCCCACGCGCCGAACGCCATCTCGCGAAACGCGGGCTCGACCTGCACGGCCAGCCGGTGGGGCTTGGCGACGATCTCGGCGGACGTGCGCGCGCGCTCGAGCGGGCTCGCGTAGACCGCGGCGACGGCCTGCCCGGCGAGCGCCTGGGCGACGGCCTCGCACTGGCGGAGCCCCGCGTCGGCCAGCGGGACGTCCCGCGCGCCGGCGAACCGGCGCTCGGCCGACCACGCGGTCTCCCCGTGCCGTACGGCGTAGAGCCTGAGCTTACTCACAACCCCAACATTCTAAGCCCTGACGCGGGAAAAGCGTAGCCTTCCGAGGCCGGGGTGCTGTTGAGTGACGACCGCACGTTCCCTGCATGATGCTCGCCTCGTGGCCATCTCGGCGGTGAGGTGTGGGATGCGTCGTCGCGAGGGCCGCTGGCGATCGGTGCATGACTTACAATGCCACTCACGGTGGCAATCACGCGTTCAGGCCAAAGAAGATTCACAAAAGGCTTCTCCAGCCAAGCCCAGCTGGCGGATCATTATCAGCGCCACGGCGCCGATTTCTCGGCGACCGACGAAAACGACTACGAAAGTAAGGCCGACTCTTTCCTCGGAGGGCCGAAGGGATCTAAAATCCGCGAGTTCATCCGCTCCGTGAGCGGCGATAAACTACGCTACAATGTGTCGACACACGCCTTCGGTGTTCTTCGGAAGGATGGCGTGATCAAGACCTACTACAAGGTGAAGGTGAGAGAGCCGCTCAAGTATTTCAAGAGGAAGTGTTTAGAGCCTTGAGGAACACATGCCCGGTGTGCGCATATCCGCAGATGGCTGACCCCCCGGTCGAGGGCAATATCTGTCCGTGCTGCGGGACCGAGTTCGGGTACGACGACTTCAATACTCCGTTCGAAGAATTGCGGCGCCGATGGGTCGAGCGAAACGCGCCATGGTTCAGTCGACATACTCCGCCCCCGCCCGGCTGGGACGGCATCATCCAGCTCTCAAGGGCCGGCCTTCTCCTGACGATTAGAACGCCGGCTGACTATGCGCACAATGACTATTGGCCTAATCGTCCAATGGTTGTGTCTTATGCCTAGGCTCCTAATGTTTGCTCCATGCGAAAGGGTCATCATCGACCAGAACAACAACCCCTCTCTCATTTCAGTAATCCAGGGCCTAACGTCCCCACTGCCCTCCGACACTCGGGTGCCACAAAACGCGATGGGCATAATGCGCTGGGACATTTTTACGCTGTGGCAGCGAGAGGAAGGCGACGAAGAGAAGGAGTATGTCCAAGAGTGTCAACTCATTGGCCCAGATAACTCGGTGACTGTTCAGGCCACCATGCGATTCAAGTTTGTTGCGTCAACGCAGCGCAATATCATGTCCTTCTATGCATTCCCTCTTGCTAGTATCGGAGAGCATCTGCTGAAACTTTGGCTTCGAGATCCCGCGGGCGATCTCCGGGAGATTGCCAGCTTCCCTCTGACCTGCACGCGTGGGGCGAAATAGCCGCCAGGTTTCGGGCCGCTACAGCTTGACGAGCTT